>JBGPKH010000205.1:0-12921 GCA_041485845.1 Bryobacteraceae bacterium | reverse complement strand
GTCATTGCGGTGTTGGCGTTCACCCTGGGTGTCCTGCCGCTCCTTGTTTACAATGTGGAAAACCACTGGGGCACGTTTCACGGCAATTTGACGCGCGACACCCAGGGTATTCCGGCGAAGGCGCGCTTCCTTTTGAATACCGAGAGCAAGGGGATGTTCGGTTGGTTGACCTCGCCCAACTGGCAGACACCCGAGCCCCATCCTCCGCAAGGCCTCCTGCAAAGCGCTTCTGCCAGGATTTCGGCACTTGCCGGCGAGCCGCATAACTTCCTCCTGGCTTACGCCTTCGCCTTGGCGCTGCTGCTGGCGCCCCTGGCGGGCCGGGACGGCCGGCGCACCATCGGGTTTTCCCTGATCGCCATGGCTTTGGCGTGGATCCAGATGGTAATCAACGCCAACACCGGAGGCAGCGTCCACCACACCATCCTTCTATGGCCGATTCCCGAGCTGATTATCGCGGTTTCCTTTGCGGCGGTCTCCCGGCGCCTGGGCCGTGCCGGTATTCCGGCACTTGGCGCGGTCATGGCGTTTTTCGTGGCATCCGGCGCGCTGGTGATTAACCAATATTACGTGGAGATGATCCGCTACGGGGGCGCGCAGAGCTGGAACGACGGCATCTTCGCGCTCTCCGACTACATGAAGGGCCTCCCCGCCCGCAACGTGGTCTCGCTCGATTGGGGCATCATGGAGCCGCTGCGGCTGCTCCACCGGGGCCAACTGCCGCTGCTCGCGGGAGGCGATCCGGTCTCCAGGCCCGAGATGAACGACCAGGATCGCAAAGGCGCCACCTGGCTGCTTTCCGAGCCGGACAACGTCTATATCACTCACACCAAGGACTTCGAATTCTTCCCGGGCAACAGCGCCCGCCTCATCGCCTTTGCGGCGAAATCGGGATTGCGGCCCCAGACTTTGTCAATTATTTCCGACCGCCACGGGCGGCGGGTCCTCGAAGTGTACCGGTTCGTAAGGTAAGACAGGCCTCCTGGCCTGTCCCGAAGCTTACTTGAGCTTCAATCCGACACTACTAACAATTACTCCTAACTCGCGCTGGTCCGTGGCGCTGGCGGGGATGGCCTGATCCAAAGTGAACTCCACCTTTACGGCTCCGCCCCTGAGCAGACTCGGCGGAACATCCGTCTGGTACAGGTAGTCGCCAGGCTTAGTGTAAGTCTCCGTCGTCAGCGCAGTGCCGCCGATCGAGGACGTGAGACTAACTTTGGTTAACTTGTCGATGACCACAGCCGGTACGGTCAGATGCGCCTGTAAAGCGGCGCCAAGCTGGGCGCTGCCGGCCGGCGGCCGCAGCACCAGGACAAACTCCCGGGCGGTCCAACGCCAGGCCTTGTTCTCGATCTGGTGAAAGCCGCTGATGAGCTGCTCGGCGGCTTTGGGATCGTTCATATGGACCGTGGCCGCGAGCTCCGGCGGCGCGTCCTCCATGGTCTGCGGCAGCGGGGCCTTGCGGCGTTTGCAGCCGACCGGCGCAAACGCAAGGATGACGAGAAGCGCGACGGTAAGCGAACGCATTAGTCTCCGATTCTTTCCACTTGAACGAGGCAACTGTAGAACGTGGCTCCGCCTCCCGCGTCGGTGAGGCGCTCGGAAGTCAGCGCATTCACGCCGCGCTTTCCGGGCGAGCGCTTGCCCCAGCGCACCGAGGGCGCGCAGACCACACCGGGCCGCACCCGGTCGTCTACAGAGGCCATCAGGACGCACGAGCCGCGATCGTTGTAGATGCGAACCTGGTCCGACGTGCGAACCCCCAAGCCGGTGGCATCGGCGGAATTCAGGTGCAGTGTCGCAGTCTGCCGATCCACCGAGTCGCGATTCCCGAACGTCGAGTTCATGCTGTCGTCGTTCTTGGGAGAGATCAGCTCCAGCGGGTACTTCCGCCTCAGATCCGTGTCGCCATGCCGCGATTCCACCGGCGGCGTGTAGTCCAGCGTCTCGGCGCGGAAGTGGCACTTACCCGTGGCCGTTCCGAACCCGCCCTCGGCGAACGGAAGGAACGGTTCCGGCAGGCGCAGCCGCACCGAACCCTCGCGGTCGAGCTCTTCCAGCGTGATGCCGCGCAGAAACGGGTGCGGCGTGTCGAGCAGCGCGCGGATCATGTCGTCTTCCGAATCGCGGAAGCAGGCGTCGTCGAAGCCCATGCGCGCCGCGAGCTCCCGGAAAATCGCGACGTTCGATTTCGCCTCCCCCGGCGCGGGAAGCGCCGGCCGCGCAAGCTGCAAATAGTAATGTCCGTAAGCCAGGTAAAGGTCGGTGTGCTCCAGGAACGTGGTGACGGGCAGCAGGATATCCGCGTAATCCGCGGTATCGTTCTGGAACTGCTCGAGCACTACGGTAAAAAGATCGTCGCGGCGAAAGCCCGCCAGCACCGCGTTCTGGTTGGGCGCGATGGCAGCGGGATTCGAGTTGTAGACCACCATCGCCTTGACCGGCGGCCGATCGAGAGTGGTAAGCGCGCGGCCCAACTCCGACATGTTCACCAGACGCCCGGGCCGGCCCAGCGATTTCTCCTGCAAATCGGCGCGTTCCAGCGCCGCGCGGTTGAACTGGAAGGCCTGCGAGACGGAGAGTTGCAACCCGCCGCCGATATCCTTCCACGATCCCGTGAGCGCCGGCAGCAGGGCGATGGTGCGCACGGCCATGGCGCCGCGCTCGCTGCGCTGCGTCCCGTAGTTGAGCCGGATGGATGCGGGCCGGGTGGTGGCGTACTCGCGGGCTAGCGTGACGATCTCGTCGGCCGCAATGCCGGTGAGCTCGGCTGCGCGCTGCGGCGTCCATGCGCGCACGCGCTCGCGCAGCACGTCGAAGCCTTCCGTGTAGCGCTCCACGTAATCGGCATCGTGCAGGTTCTCGGCGCAGATCACGTGCATCATGGCCAGGGCGAGCGCCGTGTCGCTTCCCGGATTGATGAAGAAGTGCTTGTCCGAGGCCGCGCCGGTGCGGTTGCGGTGGGGGTCGATGGTGTACAACTTCGCCCCGTTGCGCCGCGCCTCCATGACGAACGGCCACAGGTGTACGTTGGTGCCGAGAATGTTGGCGCCCCAGGCGAGAATCAGGCGCGAGTGGCGGAACTGCTCGGGCTCGGTGCCGTAGCGGAAACCCAGGGCTTCGGTGAGTCCGGCGCCTCCTGCCGAGGAGCAAATCGTACGATCGAGGCGGGACGCGCCCAGCCGGTGGAAGAAGCGGCGGTCCATGCCGGCGCCGTTGAGCAGCCCCATGGTCCCGGCGTAGCTGTACGGCAGGATGGCCTCGGACCCGAACTCTTCGGCCACGGCCCCGAGACGCGCGGCGATGGTATCGAAAGCTTCATCCCACGAAATCCGCGCAAAGCGGCCTTCGCCCTTCGCGCCCACGCGGCGCTGCGGATAGAGCAGGCGGCCGGGCGAGTATTCGCGTTCGAGATACTGCGCCACTTTGCCGCAGAGAAAGCCGCGGGTGATCGGGTGGCCGGGGTCGCCGCGGAGCTTCGTTGCGCGGCCGTTTTCGATCGTCACCAGCAGAGAACAGCAGTCCGGACAGTCGAGTGCACACACGGAGCGGTGGATTTCGGGCATTTGAAAAGATTATAGCGTGGGGGCCGGAGGACAAAACGGAACAAGTCAAGGACGCCTGTGATGTCGCCCTGTCTTCTCAGAACCAAAAACGCAGCGAGAGGCTGCACAATCCGCGGGTCGCGCGTGTCGCGAATGCGCCCAAACTCAGCGTCGGCGACGCTCGAAACCGGGTTCAGGAATTGCGTGTGATTGAACAGGTTGAGCAACTCGGCGCGGACTTCCAGATGGCGGCCCTCCCTCACTGTCACGCGTTTGAAGGCCGCGAAATCCCAGTTGTCGATGCCGGGACCGTGGAAGACATTGCGCCCGAAGTTGCCGAAGCGGCCTGCACCGAGCGCCAAGCTGTTTCCCGTACCGACGCGCCGAAAGGGGGCGCCATCAAACCAGGCGTACGGTGGCCGATCTGGCCTCACCCTGCCGCCGCCGGAAGCCCAGATACGAAACGAAGAAGAAGCTTTTGTCCTTGCGGACGGGACCGCCGAGGTTTGCGTCGAAGTCGTTGCCATTCCACTGCGGTCTCCTCGGCGAGCCGTCGGCAAAGCTTTCCCGTGTGCCCCCAGGAACCGCCTTAAAGAAGTAAGGCACGGCGTTCAGCTTGGTGTTGCGCAGTGTTTCCGAAGCGATCCCGTGAAAGGCGTTGCCGCCGGACTTGGTGGTGACTACCACCACGGCCCCGGAGTTCCGGCCGTACTCGGCCTTCATGGCGCCGGTGATTACGCGAAACTCGGCTACCGCGTGCGGGGAAATCGTCTGGACCGCGTCGGGTGACGCCTGCAAAGTCTCGTTGGAGTCGCCGCCGTCCAGAATAAAGTTGTTGGAGCCGGTTCGCTGGCCGCTGACCGAGATCCCACTGGCCCCGGGCGCGGAGGGGACCACACCCGGTTGCGTGCCGGCCAGCGACAGCACATTCCGTCCGGAATCTCCCGAGAGTAGGGGCAGCTCGGAGATGTCGCGCATGGTCTTGCCCAACTGCGCGTCTTCGGTGTTGATCTCGGCGGCGCTGGCCTCGACGGTCACTGACTCCGTCACTTGGCCGAGCTCCAGCACCACGTCCAGACGCAGCGAGACCGCGGCGCTCAGTCGCTGCGGCGAAAGACTCGCCTTGCGGAAGCCTGCCGTTTCGACTTCCACTACATACTCGCCAGGGTTCAGGTTCGCCAGCCGATAGAAGCCGTTTTCGTCAGTGGTCTGAAGAGCTTGGGCGTTGGTTGCGGTGTTTCTTCCGGCCACCCGGGCGCCGGGCACGGCCGCGCCATGGGGATCGGTGACCACTCCGGCAATGGTCCCCGTCACGCCCTGGCTCCAGGCGCGTGATGCTTCCAGCAGCAGGAGCAACAGACTAGCCAAGCGCATTAGGGCTATGATATCAAGGTGGGACAGGCCTCCTGGCCTGTCTTCTTCGTATTGACGGCTGGCCCCATCATGATCGGGCAGACGCTCGGCCACTACAGAATCGAAGAAAAACTCGGCGCGGGCGGCATTGGAGTGGTCTACCGCGCGGTGGACACCCGCTTGGGCCGGCCTGTCGCCATCAAGGTGCTGCTCGGTGCAGCAACCGCCGACGCGGAACGCAAAGGGCGATTCTTTCAGGAAGCCCGAGCCGCGTCAGCCCTGAACCACCCCAACATCATTACGATCTACGACATCGGCTCCGCCGACGGCACGGACTTCATCGCCATGGAGTTTGTGCAGGGCAAGACGCTGGATGGCTTGTTCGGCCGCAAGGGGCTTCCGGTTGGAGAGGCGCTGCGATACGCAGTGCAGATCGCCGACGCATTGGCCAAGGCGCACGCTGCCGGAATCGTCCACCGGGATCTGAAGCCCGGCAACATCATGGTGAACGAGGACGGCCAGGTGAAGGTGTTGGACTTCGGCTTGGCCAAGTTGACCGAGCCGGATCCTGTCAACGCCATGACGGCGACGCTGGACCGCGCTCCACGGACACAGGAAGGCGCCATAGTGGGCACGGTCGCCTACATGTCGCCGGAGCAGGCCGAGGGTAAGAAGGTGGATGCCCGGTCGGATATCTTTTCGTTCGGCTCGGTGCTTTACGAGATGATCACCGGCCACCGGGCCTTCGACGGCGAAACCAAGATGTCCACCCTGGCGGCCATCCTCAACCGGGAGCCTGCGGCGGTGAGCGAAGTGTCGGCGGCGGTTCCGCGCGACGTGGAGAAGATCATCAGCCGCTGCCTGCGCAAGGATCCCAACCGCCGCGTTCAAACCATGAGCGACCTGAAGGTGGCCTTGGAGGAGCTAAGAGATGAATCCGACTCGGGCCGCCTCGACTCGGGGCGGCTCGACGCGGTGGCGGCAGGCGCGTCTCCGCGCTCGCGGCTTTCCGCGTCCACAGTCGCGGCAGCGCTGACGGCCATCGCGGCCATTGTGGGTATTACGTCGTGGCTGACTCGATCCAGTAAAGCGCCAGCCGGACATCTAAAGCTGACGCGGCTGACCTCGGATTCCGGGCTCACCACGGATCCGGCTCTTTCCCCGGACGGGAAGCTGGTGGCCTACGCCTCCGACCGGAGCGGAGAGGGGAATCTCGACATCTGGGTGCAGCAGATTTCCGACGGCAAGGCGCGCCGGCTCACCCGTCACGAAGCCGATGACCACGAGCCCGCGTTCTCCCCCGACGGCGCCAGCATCGTATTCCGGTCTGAGCGGGAAGGCGGCGGAGTTTACGTGATCTCGACACTCGGCAACGAGGGCGAGGAAAGATTGATTGGTTCGCAGGGCCGCCGTCCGCGCTTCTCTCCCGACGGGAAGCATGTGGTGTATACCGTGGGGGCCGCGGGCAGCCCGATCGGCGGCGTTCCGGGAATGGGAAATATCTTCATGGTCGCCGCAACCGGAGGACCGCCACGGCAACTGGCGACGGAGTTTCTCTCTGCCGCCTGGCCGGTCTGGTCACCTGACGCCAAGCGTCTGCTGTGTTTCGCCAGGCCGGAACGCGGAAGCCAAGACTGGTGGGTGATGCCCCTGGACCGCGGATCGGCGGTCAAAACCGGAGCTATCGATGTTTTCCGCCGCCTCGGGATGACGGGAGGCTTTCAGTACGCCGGCGAATGGCTGACCGGCCCGGATCGCATCCTGTTTTCGACTTCCTCCGGCGATAGCACCAACCTATGGCAGTTTGCTCTCGACCCAAACACGTGGCAGGTCACCGGCGCTCCCCAACGGCTGACCTCCGGGACCGCCCGCGAAGGGCAGCCTTCCGCCGCGCTTGGGCGACCCGGCCGCCTGGTCTTTTCGAGCATCGTCGAGAACATCGCTATCTGGGGGCTTCCCATCGATGCCAACCAGGGAAGACCCGCCGGCGACATCAAGCGGCTGACAGAGGCCACCGGCAACGACATTCGTCCGTCTGTGTCAGCCGATGGCAGCAAGCTGGCTTTTATCTCCAATCGATCCGGTAGCGCGCAAGTCTGGCTGAAGGACCTCGAAAGCGGCCGGGAGATCGCCCTCACTGCGTCGGCCCGCGGGAAGGTGGATGCCGCCGCGGTCAGCCCGGATGGATCGAAGGTGGCCTATTCCATTTTGGAAGCGCAGAAATATGCAGCTTACTTGATCCCCATCGGACCGAAAGGTCTTCCCGGCGTGGCGGAGAAACTATGCGAGGAGTGTCCACCTGTGCAGGACTGGACCTCCGATGGGAAGAAGCTGCTCCTCGGCGGCGGCTCTGAAGATCGCAATTTAGCCGCACTGATGGACGTCGAGTCGCGTAAACAAACCGAGCTGCCGGTAAGCTTTAGCCGGGGTTCGGCCGTCCGCCTCTCGCCTGATGACCGCTGGGTTGCATTTCAGAAACTCATGGGCCCGGGCCGAAACCAGCATCTTGTTGCCCCGGCGCTCCCGGCAGCGGCCGGTAGCCAGCCGATACCGGTGAGCGACGACCGGTCCTGGGTCCTCGCTTCGCGCTGGTCGCTCAACGGGCAGTTGCTGTATTACCTTTCCGATCGCGACGGTTCCCGCTGCCTCTGGGCGCAACGCCTCGACGCGATCACGAAGCAGCCGCTGGGACCACCCTTCGCGGTTTGTCATTTCCACAACCCCAGGCGCTCCCCGATGGGCTCGGTTGTGAATGAGTTCACGGTAGCGGCAACTCGGAATCAGATCGTGCTTCCCTTGAACGACAGGACCGGCAACATCTGGATGGGGGAATTCGAAAGGCGGCCTCAGTAAGGAACCTGCCGGCCGGGTCACTCGCGCCTGCCAGTCGTCACGCGCCTCACCTTCCGCACCTCTTGCGGAGTATTCACGCTCGAGATACTGGGAGGTCACTGAAGAAGTTTACGGATTTCCTCAGCGATCTTCTTCTTGCTCACCAGACCGAAATGGATGGCTGCCACACGCCGTTGGCGGTCGATCAAGAAGGTCACTGGCAAAGACTCCACGTTCCCGTACTTGTATGCCGTTCTGTCATCGCCGATCGCCACGCGGTAATTCATCCCCATCTTCTGCATATAGGGCCGGGCCACATCGAACCCCTTCTCATCGAGGCTGATGCCGATTACCGCGAAGCCCTGCTCTTTGAAGGTGCGTTCGAATTCGATGAGCCAGGGGATCTCTTCCTTACACGGCACGCACCAGGTCGCCCAGAAATTGACCAGCACGACCTTGCCCTGGTAGTCCGCGATCTGCGCGGTATTGCCGTCGGCGTCGGGGAGGGCGAAGTCGGGGGCTCGCTGGCGCTCGGCCTCTTTGATGAGAGAGTCTGCCGCCAGACGCGGCGACACAAACAAGAAAACCAAAAAGAGCCACGAATGAACACGAATGAACACGAATGTCTTTGTTTTCTTATTCGTGTTCATTCGTGTTCATTCGTGGCAAAAATTCTTCGTCAGAACCTTCGCGACACTCCGACAACCACCGCATAATCCGCAAACGCCGCATCGCCGTGCGTGTGGTTGGCGATATCCGGGACGCTTCTCCGGCGATTGCGTTCGATGGCCCACGGTATGTTGCACGAGAAGATGTAGGGTCCGCGGCCGTACATGAATCCCGGGTCGGCGGAAATCGCATAGCCCGGCCTCCGGAATCCGTTGCTCTTGCCAAACGCATCCCGAACCGGTACCCCCTCGATACGGCCGCCAAACGTCACCGCCAGCCCGCGCACTCCGGGCACCGCGCGGGAGATGCCCCCGCGGAAGAGGTATTGGTCGGCCACCGACATGTACTCTTCGCCCTTGGCCCTGCGAAACGTGGAAACGCCGTTGGTGTCCGCCGGATTGAACAAATACGCGCCCGTAAAGTAGACCATCGTCTTTAGAGGCGTCGGATGGAACGCCTGAATGTCCAGCGAGAAACCGACGCGTCCATCACCGGCCTGGATGGATTGATCGGCGGTCGCGACGATCGGCCGGTTCTGCGAGTCGAGCGCGCTGCCCGTCGCATTGTAAATGCCGGTGGGTAGCTTCAGGCTGATGCCCATCTGGATATTCCCGCCCGACTCGGTCGGCGGCCGGAAAATCCAGTATCGCGCTCCCACAGTGGCGTCTCCCTGCCCCACCACGTCGTACTTCGCCTTGGGTGCATAAAGCTGATTGCGATAGGCGAACAGCAGCGGCAGACTGGCATCCAGGCTCCAGCGGCGGGACATCTGCCGTTCAATCGAAATATCGAACAGGTGATAAGTATTCTGGATCTGGTTGTTCGCCGCTTCCCGCTGTGTTTGTTCCACGGTGCCCACGAAGTGGCGGGACGATGGCTGGAAACGGTAACCAACCGAAATGTTCCAGAGCTGCCGCCGCGGCGCGTTGCGGATGATCAGGCGATCGTTATCCGGGATATCCGAAAAACTCTGCTTGTTCCGCTCTTTCGCGGCCGATCCCTTCTCACTGTGGTCGGCCACACTGCAGAGCGCGCCAATCACGGGCGCGCTTTGGCGTGCCGCCACTCAACCCTGGCCCGCGGCCGGTCGCGTGAACAACGAAACCACAAACGGCAAACATACGATCGGCGCTGCCGGACCGAACGATCGGGTTCGAAGATGAAACATAGCCCCCCTCTGGATTGGCTCGATGGTAAACCGCCCGCCGAAAGACGGTCAATAGTAGGAAGATACTAGCCGTAGCCCCATGCGCGACCAGAACCACTACCACGAACGCGTCAATCGGGTGCTCGACTACATCGGCGAGCATCTCACCGGCGAGTTGTCTCTGCGAAAGCTCTCGCGGGTCGGCTGCTTCTCTCCCTACCACTTTCACCGCATTTTCCAGGCCCTCACCGGCGAGACGCTGAACAGCCACGTGCGGCGCGTGCGGATCGAGAGAGCCGCGACGCTCCTCAAGGCATCGCCCCGCAAACGAATCACGGACGCGGCGCTGGAAGCGGGCTTCGCGGGCATCGCCGAATTCTCGCGCGCGTTCCAGAATCGTTTCGGGCGAACCGCCAGCTCGTGGGACCGCCGCAGCCCCCTCGAAAAAAGCAAGATCTGCAAAGCCCCGGACGTGCTTTCCGTTTACACTCTAGAAGAACTGGAGCGCTGGAGAAGCGAGGCGAATGTGCGCGTGCGAGTCCACCTGTCCAGTGCGTTCCGCTATGTTTACAGTCGAACTTTCGATCCTTACTGCAACGCCCGCCTGGTGGACGCCTATCGCTCGCTCATGGCGTGGCTGGCGGAGAGAGCCACCGACGTCCGCGACGTCGTGGTCATCGGAATGTCGCTCGACGATCCGGCGATCACACCTTCGGAAAAGTGCCGTTACGATCTCGGCGCGGCGTTTCCCAAACAACCCGGCGGCGATTGCATCCTCGGCGAGATCGTCCGTTGGCGCGGCCGCACGGGGCGCGACACATCGCTGCCGGGCCGCCCGGAGTGCGGTTCGCGCGGCTTCAGCGTCCGCGATTTCGAGCCGCAGTCGATCGCCGTGCTGCCCGCTGCCGGGGACCTGTCCCGCGTGGATCGCGCGTGGCAGTACCTGTACCGCGTCTGGCTGCCGGCCTCCCGCTTCGAACCGGCGGATTTTCCGGCCATGGAAATGTTTGTGCGGCTTCCGGAGGAGATCGGATGGGAGACCTTCGACCTCCGGGCCTGTATACCACTTAAGGAGACGACATGGGACAACCCGTAGTGCACTTTGAAATCGGATGTACAGACAAAGCCAAAACGGAGGAGTTCTTCTCGAGCCTCTTCGGCTGGCAGATCCAGACTGGCCCGGCGTCGATGATCGACACCCTGAGCAAAGAGGGAATTCGCGGGCACATTTCCTCGCTCGGCCACGAACCGCACCACTACACGATCTTCTATGTGCAGGTGGACGATGTGCAGGCTTACCTCGATAAAGCCGCGGCGCTCGGGGGAAAGATGCTGGTTCCCCCGGTGACTATTCCGGGCGGCGCCTTCGCCTGGTTTGCCGACCCCGACGGCAACACCGTCGGACTGTGGAAGCCGGCATAAAGGCTCACTTCAGCGGCTCCAGCTTCTCCGCCGCCAGAAGCTCGTTGAGCTTCTTCAAGCCGACCGCCAGCGCAGTCTGGTATTCGTCGCGAATCTGCCCGAGTCTTTCGGCGAGCTCGCGATACACCGCCTCCTGTTGTGCCGTCGGCGGATAGTCGCCCATGCTCACCAGGCGCTGCAGCACGGCCAACTGATTGTTGAGCCGGATCGGATAATTGAGCGTGTCGCGCGGGCTGCGGTTGCGCACCTGGTAGACCGACTCCTCCACCTGGCTGAGCTTGCTCTCGAGCCGCTCGGCCATGGCCAGCGAATCCGCAGCCCTGATGCCGCGCTTTCGATCGCGAATCTGGGCATTGATCTCGCGAATCCGGATCACCATCTGGTGCGTCTGGCTCTCGGCATCGCGCACCTGCATGGCAAGCTGAAACTGCCTCTGGAGATCCGCGTCCGTAACGCCGGGAACGCGCGGATCGCGGCTCATCATTAGCGGGCGCGTCTCCGTCACTCCGTCCGCCGTGAGCCGTACCTGATAGGCGCCTGGGGGCGCCGCGGGTCCCTCATTCGGGCTGGCATATCGTAGAACGATTCCGGGAAACGTCACCGGCCCAGGGTAGGTGAGGTTCCACGTGATGCGGTTGGTGCCCGCGCGACACCGGTTTGCATTACACGGGAAGCTGCGCACGATAGCGCCATCCGGCGCGAGAATCTCGACCATTCCCCGCGTAGGCGTCCGCGCCAGAAAATAGTCGATCGACGCCGCACGCACGCCGCGCACCGCCGGCCGCGGGGCGAACAGATGCATCGGCGAGCGTGTGACCTCGGGCGTCCAGTCGCGCAGCATTCCGATGCCGTCGAGCACCCAGAACGAGCGGCCGTGAGTGGCGATCGCCAGGTCGTCGTCCTTCACCACGAGATCCACCACCGGAGTGTCCGGCAGGTTGAGCGAGAGCGATCGCCACTCCGCGCCGTTGTCGAACGAAACGTAGACGCCGTGTTCGGTCCCAGCGTACAGCAGGCCGGCGCGCTCGGGATCTTCGCGGACCACGTGAACGAAATCGTTGGGTGCGATGCCGGCCGTTATCGCCGCCCAGGTCTTGCCGTAACCCTCGGTGCGGAAAACCAGCGGACGCAGGTCGTCGAGCTCATAGCGTTTGGCCGCGAGATACGCCGCGCCGGCTCGGTGCGGCGAGGCTTCCACCATGCTGATGCGGCTGAACTCGGGCAAGCCGGGCGGCGTGATCCGCGCCCAGCTCCTGCCGCCATCGCGGGTAAGCTGGACCACGCCATCGTCCGAGCCCGTCCAGATCAGGTTGGCATCGCGGCGCGACGGCGCCACCGAGTAAATCGTCGCGTAGATCTCGGGCCCGTTCTGGTCCTTGGTGATCGGGCCGCCGGAATCGCCGAGCGTCTCGGGAGCGGCGCGCGTCAGGTCGGGGCTGATGCGCTCCCAACTCTGTCCCTCATTGACGCTCTTCCAAAGATGCTGCGAAGAGGCGTAGAGGATCTTCGGGTCGGCAGGCGAAAGCACGATGGGAAACACCCACTGCCAGCGTTCGCGCAGCGATTGCGCGGGCATGCCCGAAAAGAACATCGGGTAGACTGTGATGTCGCGCGTCTCACCGGATGCGCGGTCGAAGCGGGTCATCAGCCCGGCCTGCGTGCCCGAGAAAAAGAGGTTGGGATTCGACGGGCTGGGCGCGATGTAAGCGGCCTCGCCGCCGGCCACCGGATACATCACCTCGTGCCGCGCGCCTTCCGAGTCCTGCGCGCCAAGGCCGGTCGAGCTAAGCACACACGCCGTGCCGTCGTCCTGCTGCGCGCCGCACACATGGTAGGGAATGTCGGCGGTCGCGGCCACGTGGTAGAACTGCGCGGTGGGATATTCTTCACGCGTCCAGGTGCGTCCGCCATTCACCGAGACGCTGCCGCCGCCGTCGTCGGCTTCGGCCATGC
>JBGPKH010000204.1:0-12928 GCA_041485845.1 Bryobacteraceae bacterium | reverse complement strand
TAATAAAGGCATGTCAGGAGCACCTGTAATTCTGAACCGGACCGGTCGAGTGGTAGGAATCACATCGAATCGTATCGCTGGTATCGGAAAAGAACTCGATGAGACGAGTAAGCAGATTCGGTCTACGCAGGGTGGGCCGATATCCATACGAACTCTGGGGGTAGATCAGAATGGGGCGATTCTTGGCCTAATCGAAACGCTCGACAAGTTCCTGATGAGTGGCATGGGTGTGGCCATCTCCGTAGATCACGTCCGCGGCGAGCTTTCACAAAAGAAGTGAAAGCCGTTGCGCCCCTTTGAACTTCTCCCGCGCGAACTCGGCGAGGAGATCCTCAGCCTCGGCCAGGGCTTCTTGTAATTCCCGGATCGCAGACGCATGCTCGTCCGGTGGTGCGACGGAAGTGCCGCCTTGGTTTCAGGTTTCATCCATTTGAAACGGGCGCAGGCGGGGTGGGGTCGCGTCCCTTTGTCGTAATAATAATGGGAAAGCGGCATTCTGTCGCCATCCGCCGATCCTTTGATCCCACAAAATCAGGCTGTTCGAACACCAGTATCCACCGCTGTCGCACTTTAGGGCGGAAGGCGACAAAACTTATGAGGACGCGAGCCTTCCGTGTCCAATGGCAACGCCCGTTGGGTATCGTAAGGGGCTGCCACTGAACAGTGTGCTAATGGCCCCGACGGGCTGATCGAGGACGAACTTGGGCTCAAACTGAAGCCTTTGGCGAAGGGGCCGGTAGAGGTGCTCGTGGTTGATCACACCGAAAAGCCGTCGCCGCAAAGTCGGTCACAAGCTCAAGTTTGACCGCATCCGCTTGATTCTAAAGTAACTTACCCCAGCTAGCTTAGGGACTCCGCACGTCGTCGTGCTATGTGTCAAATCGAGAGGAACGCTACGCCCATACGAAGTGCCCGGAAAAAACGAGGTGAAACCAAACCGATGACTCCGACCAACCAGACAGCTCTATGCAACCCGCTGAAACCACGGCTCAAAACCGGAAATTGGCTTCGTTCCGTCAATTTGGCTTGCGAACCGGTCTCCCGCCCCAAATTGGGGTTCGTTTCGTCAAGTCAGCGCTCGCCCCAAATTTCCACAGCGCAACCCACTGAAGCCTGTTCCCAGACCCCGAAATTGGGTTCGTTTCGTCCAATACAGTGCAAACCCGCCGCCAGAATCCTGGAGGCGCATCTTCGCCGCATCGGCCTGCCAATCTCGGACGACCCTGGTAACCTCCAGAAACAAAAGGCCATTCCACGAGAGCCCCGGGAGGCGCATCCTGCCAAAAAAGCCCTCAGAATGCGCCTCCCAATTTCGAACTAACCCGCCACCCTACAGAAACAAAGGAGCTTACACGGCAACGAATAATAACTTGACATCCTCTTTGATGCGCCCCCCTTGACAGGGTCTCATTAGGTCGTATAATTGAAACATTCGATTCAATCAAATGATTGATACCAAACAAAAGATACTCGACACCGCCGAACGCCTCTTCGCCACCCAGGGATACGACGCCACCTCGCTCCGGCAGATCATCACCGAGGCCGGCGTGAACCTGGCGGCTATCCATTACCACTTCGGATCGAAGGAGGAACTGCTGGACGAGATGATCCTGCGCAAAGCCGGGCCGGTGAACCAGCAACGAATGGCGCGGTTGGACCAGGTGGAGGCGGATGCCGCCGGCGGCCGGCCGCCGGTAGAAAAAGTTCTGGAAGCGTTCATGCAGCCTATGTCCGAGTCCGCCGATCGGAACCCGCAGTTTGTGCGGCTGATGGGCCGAATCCACGCCGAAGGACTGATGCCCACGATCCTCCAGCGCCACTTTCAGCCGATCATCGCGCGATTCCTGGGTGCGATGCGGAAGGCCCTGCCGGAACTGCCGGAGCAGGAGTTTCTGTGGCGCATGCATTTTATGGTTGGCGCGATGGCCCACACCATGTTGGGATCTCCGGACTACACGCGGGTCGCGGTGGGCCCGTCAGACTTCCAGAGCCGGATCGCGCGCCTGGTTGTGTTCCTAAGCGGCGGGTTCCGCGCGCCCGTGCCGCAATCGGAAGAGATCGAGGTGAGTCAATGAGACGGCTGTGGATTCTGTTGTTAGCGGCGGCCTCGCCGGCCTTCGCGGCCGACCAGTCGGACACACGAGCGCCTCTGCCGCTGACCTTGAAGCGCGCAGTGGAGCTTGCCACTTCGCCCGAAGGCAATACGAATATCCGCCTATCCGGTGAGGCGATGAAGCAGGCGGAGTCGCGGTCGGCGGAGGCCCGCGCTGCGCTGCTGCCGGCAGTGGAATCCTCGGTGAGCGAAATGAGCCGGACGACGAACCTGGCGGCGCTCGGGGTGCAGGTCAGCGTTCCCATTCCGGGCTTCCATTTCCCGACGTTTGTCGGGCCGTTCACCACTATGGACGCGCGGGTCACCGGGTCGCAGAGCGTGTTCGACTTCGCCTCGATCCGGCGCTTCCAGGCGTCGAAGATGGGCGTTTCCGCGGCCAAATCGGACGTCAACAGCACCGCCGAGCAGGTGGCCGCGCAGGTGGCCCGGACGTACATGGCGGCGCTCAAGGCCAAGGTCGATGTCGAGACCGCGCAGGCCAACCTGACGCTGTCGCAGGCGGTGCTGACCCAGGCTGAAAACCAAAAGCAGGCAGGCACCGGAACGGGCATCGAGGTCACCCGCGCCAAGGTGCAACTGGCCAACGACCGGCAGCATCTGCTGGCCGCGCAGAACGCCCGCCGCGCCGCGGAACTGCGCTTGCTGCGCGCCATGGGATTGCGCCTGGATACCACGATCGAGCTGACCGGCGCGCTGGAGTACGCCCCGGTAGACGCGGTGACCATCGAACAGGCGAAGGCGCAAGCCTTCGAGGAGCGGTCCGACTACCAGGCGCAGCGGGAGCGCGAGTCCACCGCGCGGCTCTCCGCCAGCGCCACCAAACTGGAGCGGCTGCCCTCGGTGGTGGCTTTCGGCGACTACGGCTCCATCGGCGCCGGCCTCGGCAACGCGCTGCCTACGCGCACGGTGGGGATCTCGGTGCGGGTGCCGGTGTTCGACGGCGGAAGGCGCGACGCACGGCGGGCGGAATCGGCGTCGCAGTACCGCTCCGAGCAGGTCCGCACCAACGACCTCAAGGAACAGATCGAGTTGGACGTGCGCCTGGCGCTGGACCAATTACGGTCGGCGGAGGATCAGGTGAAGGTGTCGAAAGAGGGCTTGGAACTGGCGGATAACGAGTTGACGCAGGCGCGGCGGAGGTACGAGGCCGGGGTTGCCAACGGTCTGGAAGTGACCGATGCGCAGACGCGTCTGGCACGTGCGCGCGACAACCAGACTGCCGCGCTCTACCAGTACAACGTGGCGAGGGTCGACCTGGCGCAATCCATGGGAAAGGTCAGGCAGTTCATCCAATGAAAAAGCGAATCATCCCGATTCTCCTGATTCTGGCGGCCGCGGTAGCTGCGGTGTACGCGTTCCGCGGCGTGGGGCGTCCGCCGTCCAACAAGATCGTGGTCTCCGGCAATATCGAGCTGACGGAAGTGAACATCGCTTTCAAGACCGCCGGGCGCCTGGTCGAACGCACCGTGGATGAAGGCGACCGTGTGACCAAGGGGAAGATCATCGCGCGGCTCGACCGTGACCAGTTACTGGCGCAACGGGAACGCGAGTCCGCCGGCCTGCAATCGGCGCAGTCGCAACTGGCGCAGGCCGCGACCGCGCTGGAGTGGCAGAAAGCCACCCTGGCGGGCGACCTGGAGACCAAGCGGGCGGACCTGGCTTCCATGGAAGCTCGCCTGTCGGAGTTGAAGAACGGCGCGCGTCCGCAGGAGAAACTCGATGCCAAGGCCGCGGTGGAAGCCGCGCAGGCCGAGGCGCACCGCGCAGGGAAGGATTGGGAGCGCGCGCAAGTGCTGCATAAGAACGATGACATCTCCACCGCGCAGTACGACCAATTCCGCACCCGTTGGGAAAGCGCGGAGGCGGCTTTGAAATCGGTTCGCGAGCGCGAAGGCCTCGTGCTGGCGGGACCGCGGGTGGAGCAGATCGCCGCGCAGCAGGCGCAAGTGGAGCGTGCGGGCGGAGCGCTGAAGATGGCCGAGGCGAACGCTCTCGAGATTCAGCGCCGGCAGCAGGAGCTCACCACACGTCGCGCCGAGATCGGGCGATCCAGAGCGGGTCTCACCCTGATCGATTCACAGCTCGCCGATACCATCGCCGCCTCGCCGGTGGATGGCGTGGTGCTGGTGAAGGCGGCGGACGTGGGCGAGGTGCTGGCGCCGGGAGCGACCGTGGTGACGGTGGGCGATATCGACCATCCGTGGCTGCGCGGCTACATCAACGAGACGGACTTGGGCAAGGTCAAGATTGGGTCGAAGGCCAGCGTGACTACCGATTCGTACAAGGGGAAGGTCTACCAGGGGCGCGTGACGTTCATCTCGTCGGAAGCCGAGTTCACGCCCAAGCAGATCCAGACGCAGCAGGAGCGCGTGAAGCTGGTGTACCGCATCAAGATCGAGCTGGACAATCCGGCGCACGAATTGAAGTCGAACATGCCGGCGGATGCCGAGATCGTGGTGGAGTAGCGCATGGCATCAAGCGTCCAAGCCCCAATCATCCAAGCGCCGATCATCGAGACCCGCGGCCTGACCCGCCGTTTCGGCGCGCTGACCGCCGTGGACCACCTGAACCTCACGGTGGCGCGAGGCGAGATCTTCGGATTGGTGGGGCCGGATGGAGCGGGAAAGACCACCACCCTGCGCATGCTGTGCGGGCTGATGGACCCGAGCGAGGGCAGCGCGCGCGTGGCGGGGCACGACGTGGCGCGCGAATCGCGGGCGGTGAAAGACCAGATCGGCTACATGGCCCAACGCTTCGGGTTGTACGCCGATCTCACCGTGGAAGAGAACATGGTCTTCTACGCGGACCTCTTCGGAATCACCGGCACGGTACGCGGCGAGCTCAACGCGCAACTGCTGCGCATGACCCGCATGGAGCCGTTTCGCCAGCGCCAGGCGGGCCGGCTCTCGGGAGGCATGAAGCAGAAGCTGGCGTTGATGTGTACGCTGCTGCATCGCCCGCAGATCCTGTTTCTGGACGAGCCCACCAACGGCGTGGATCCCGTCTCGCGCCGCGATTTCTGGGCGATTCTGTATCAACTGTTGAAGGACGGGATCACCATCTTCATGACCACCGCATATTTGGATGAGGCGGAGCGCTGCAATCGCGTGGGCCTCATGAACAAGGGGAGGCTGATCCGCTGCTCGTCGCCCGACGTCATGAAGCAGGAAACCGGCGCCGACAGCCTGGAGGGCGCTTTCATCAGGACCATCCACGCGGAAGAGGGCCTGGAGCTGCATGCGCGATAACGCCCGAACCCCTCCCGCGCCCGCGTCCGGCCCCGGCAATGCCGCCGCACCCGCGCACGATCCGAGCCACCCCGCCCCGCCGAACCGCAACGGGTGGGCGGTCGAAATCGACGACATGGTCAAGACCTTCGGAGCGTTTATCGCCGTGGACCACGTCTCGCTGAAGGTCCGCAAGGGCGAGATCTTCGGATTTCTCGGGCCGAACGGCGCCGGAAAATCGACCACCATTCGCATGTTGTGCGGCCTGCTCACGCCGAGCGCCGGGCGCGGGTTGGTCAACGGCTTCGATGTGGCGCGCCAGCCCGAGGAGATCCGCCGCAGCATCGGCTACATGTCGCAGAAGTTCTCGCTCTATGACGATCTGACGGTGGACGAGAACATCGACTTCTTTACCGGCATGTACGGCGTACCGCGCGCCGTGCGCGCGGAACGGAAGAACTACGTGCTCCAGATGGCCAACCTTATGGAACGCCGCGGGGCGCTCACCCGCACCCTCGCCGGCGGATGGAAGCAGCGCCTGGCGCTGGGCTGCGCGATCCTCCACGATCCGCCGGTGCTCTTCCTGGACGAGCCCACCTCGGGAGTCGATCCGATTGCGCGCGGCGCGTTCTGGCACTTGATCCACGACCTTTCCGAAACCGGGCACACTATCTTCGTCAGCACGCATTACATGGACGAGGCCGAGTACTGCCATCGCCTGGCGCTGATGTATCGCGGCAAGGTGATTGCGTTAGGCACGCCGGAGGAGTTGAAACGCGGCCTCACCGGGCACAGCCTGCTGCGGCTGGACACTAGCGATCCTCTGGAGACCATGCGCACCCTGGAGGGCCTGCCCGGCGTGCATGATGTGGCAGTGTTCGGCGGCGGCTTGCACGTGACCGTAGACGATGAATCCGCCGGCGTGCGCATCCGGCAGGCTCTCGAAGCGAAGAGGATCGAAGTGAAGCGCCTGGAGCCGATCGAGCCCTCCATGGAGGATGTCTTCGTCGCCATGATCGAGGCCGAGGAAAGGAAGGCCGCATGAGCTATCGACGCGTGCGCGCCATGTTCATCAAGGAGCTGCACCACATCACGCGCGACCCGCGCAGCCTCGGCATGGCGCTGGGGGTGCCGGTCATGATGCTGCTGCTCTACGGCTATGCGCTGAGCCTGGATGTGGACCGCATCCCGACCCTCATCTACGATCAGGACGGCAGCGCGGCCAGCCGCGCCCTGATCCGGCAGTTCGAGGGCTCGCGCTTCTTCGATATCCGCGGGCTCGTCGACAGTTATGCCCCCATCCAACTGGCTATCGATCGCGGCCAGGTTTTGATGGCTGTCGTGATCCCGCGCGACTACTCGCAGAATATCGGCGCGGGCCGCGAGGCGCCGGTGCAGATCCTGCTTGACGGCAGCGACTCCAACACCGCGTCCATTGTCCAGGCGTACGCCGAGAGCGTCGTCCGCAACTACTCCCTCACGCTGCGCACGGAGCGGATGAACCGGCGCGGCGGCGAACGCCTGACGGCGCCCATCGATGCGCGGCTGCGCGTGTGGTACAACAGTTCGCTCGAATCGAAGAACTACGTGGTGCCGGGGCTGATCGCCGTGATCCTGCAGATCATCGCGGCGCTGCTCACCTCGCTGACCATCGCGCGCGAGTGGGAGATGGGGACCATGGAGCAGTTGCTCTCCACGCCGCTGCGGCCGGTCGAGATCGTCATCGGAAAGATGATGGCATATTTCGTCGTGGGTCTTGCCGATTCTGCGATTGCGCTGCTGGTGGGGCTGTTCGTGTTCCAGGTGCCCCTGCGCGGCAGTGTTTTGCTGTTGGGCGTTTCCATTTGTGTGTTCCTGTGTGGCGCGTTGTTCTGGGGCGTCTTCGTTTCCGCGGTGGCCAAGACGCAGTTGCAGGCGTACCAGATGGGCGTCCTGAGCTCGTTTCTGCCGGCATTCCTGCTGTCGGGGTTTGTGTACTCGATCGAAACCATGCCGCGGGTAATCCAGGTGGTCACGCTTCTTGTGCCGGCGCGGTACGTGGTGACGATCATGAAGGGAGTGTTTCTGAAGGGCGTGGGGCTCGAGGTTCTGTGGGGCGAACTAGGATTCCTGGCGCTCTACGCCGCCATCATTTTCGTCCTGGCGACGCGGAAGGTGAACCAGAAGCTGGTGTGACCATGATGCTCCACGGCCCCGTCCAACCCGCCGAGACAATCCGCCGGGACCGCTCGGTTGAAGACGCGGCGAAGAACCGGCGAAAATACCCGACCCGCACCGGCCGCGTCTTCATGCCCTTTGGTGGGCAGCCGCGGCCCATCGGGACCTCCCTACGGTCGCGGCTCAGTAACACGTTTCGAATCACAGCGGCTGTTTCCGAGCCGCGGCTCAGTAACACGTTTCGATTGACCGCGGCTGTTTCCGGGCCGCGGGTCAGTAACACGTTTCGATTCACAGCGGCTGTTTCCGAGCCGCGACCGCAGGGAGCGGTTCTTACTGGCTGGCGCCCGGCCGCGGTGATTCGCAGACTGGTGTGACTTATGTGGGAACGGATTAGCGTGATTCTTCGCAAGGAGCTGATTCAGACGCTGCGCGAGCCGCGCATGCGGCTCCTGCTATTCGTGCCGCCGATCGTGCAACTGGTGATTTTCGGCTTTGCCGTGAACCTGGACGTGGACCACGCGCGCATCGCGTGGATGGACATGGACCGCACGCCGCTGAGCCGCGAGCTGCGCGAGCGCTTCGAAGGGTCGGGAAGGTTCGACGTGGTGGCCCTGCCGCGCAACGAAGAAGAGGTGCAGCGGGTGCTCGACCGCGGCGAGGCACAGGCCGTGGTGCGCGTGCTCCCGCAGTTCGAACGCAATGTAAAGCGCGGGCACCCGGCCGAGGTGCAGGTGCTGATCGATGGCTCGAATTCGAATACCGCGTCGCTGGTCTCGAGCTATGCCGGGGGAGTGATCGCGGAGTTTTCGGGCGACGTAATGGCGGAGCAACAAAACGCGCGCGTTCTGGCGCGGAGCCCGGCCGGGCCGGTGAATGCCGCGATTCCCCGGGTGACCGCGCGCACGCGCGTGTGGTTCAATCCGGATCTCTACAGCCGCAACTACTTCGTGCCGGGCGTGGTGGCCAACATCATCATGATGGTGACCCTGATGCTGACGGCCATGGCGATCGTGCGGGAGAAGGAGCTTGGCACCATGGAGCAGTTGATGGTGACGCCGGTACGGCCCATCGAGCTGATGTTGGGGAAGACGCTGCCGTTCGCAATGGTCGGGCTGATCGACGTGGCGCTGATCTCGACCGTGGCCCTGGTGCTGTTCCGCGTTCCGTTCCGCGGGAGCGTGCTGCTGCTGTTCTTCTGCTCCGTGTTGTTTCTGATGACCAGCCTGGGCGCGGGTCTGTTTCTGTCCACGATTTCGCAGACGCAACAGCAGGCCATGATGGCGAACTTCTTCTTTTCCACGCCGGCATTCATGCTGAGCGGCTTCGCGTTTCCGATCCGCAACATGCCGGTCGCGGTTCAGTACCTCACGTATTTGAATCCGCTGCGGTATTTCATGGAGATCGTGCGCGGGCTGTTCCTGAAGGGAGTGGGCATCTCGGTGCTGTGGCCGCAGATGGTGTGCCTGGCAGTGTACGGCATCGTAGTGCTGGGCCTGAGCGCGGCGCGGTTCCGCAAGACGCTGGATTAGCGGCGCCGATTCGTGGGACGAGATTCCCCGACGGCCGCACCATCCTGCAACCGCCGCCTTGCATGGAGTTGTTCGCACCGCCGTTCCTTGCACGGATGCCTGAGAAGGTAGCCAGCCCGGACACCTTTTCATCTGGGACCGCGCTCCGCGCCCTCAGCGGCCGATGGCTTCGATCAGCCATGCGTTGTTGTAAACGCTGGTGTCGGCAAAAGCAAGGTAGCGGCCGTCAGGCGACGGTTTCGGTAAGTCGAACCAAGCCGGCGATTGGCGCAACTCCGTCGGCTTTCCATCCAAAGTGACGTGCATGAGGGTGTGCGCCTTGACTGCATATTTGGTAACAAACAGGCTTTGACCGTTGGCGGACCAGGCGACCAGCAGGCAAGCGTTGGTCTTCTCGACTGCCACGTCGCGTTCTCTCTCCCCCGAGGTTTTCAGAATCCGGTGGAGGCAAGGCTCCTCGCCTTGACTCAATTGCACGACAATACGGGAGCCATCGGGTGAGAGATCCCACGCGGTCGCCTTCGGCTTGGCCACTTCGATTCGGGCGATTGCTTGTTTCCTTCCTTCCACGGGATCGAGTGCGGAAAAAACAAGCTGCCGGTTGTCCGGCTCGGCCAGGACGCAGGAGGCGCCGGGCCGCGAGGGGCACCGGAAAGAGGGATTCCCACGGGAAACGCCATTGCCATAGTTATCGATGGAGCCTGGATAATCCTTGATTTCCAGAACGGTCTGCGGCGCTCCACCGGCCATGGGCGCACGCATCAGGCGCCCCGCGCCGGGGCGACCGCCATCTGAGGAGCGCGGCCATGACCAGTAGAGGATCCAGCTTCCGTCCGGGCTCGCCTGCGGTGCGCGCTTTTCCTCAGAGCCGGTCAGAACCGCCTCGCTGCTCTTCCCATCGACGGCGTGCCGGAAAATGTCGTAGTTTCCGTTCCGATCGGAGAAAAACAGAATGTACTTGCTGTCCGGTGTCCATCCGCCAGGCCAGTCGGATCGCTCGTCCAGGGTGAGCTTCCAAGGCTCGCGGGACCACTTGGTGTTGGTCTGCAGTTGGCCCACCCAGACATCGCTCTGCGATAGCCCCCGCATGTAGGCCAGACGCTTTCCATCATCGCTGGCGCTGAGTGCCGTGAAGGAAGAGCCGAGCCAGTTGGTATAGCGCCGGGGTTGGCCCGCCGCCTTGCCTGTCCTGGTATCGACACTCAATAGCCAGAGATTCTGGTGTCCCTCGTTCGGTGGTGGCTCCGCAAGAACATAGAGGATCCTCCCGTCGCGTAGCCAGCAGTAGTCGCCTCTCTTTGGCAGAGACAATATCACGGCCGGAGGCCCTCCCATGGCGTCCCGGCTTTCGATGGTGGCCTGTCTGGGGGTTGCCCGGAAGCGAAAATAAGCGACCCGCCGTCCGTCCGGGGACCACTGGGGTTTGCTCACGGAGATACCCTTTTCGCCGGGGACAAGTTCCCGGGGGGACTCGCCGTTGGCGCCCATCACCCGGATTCCACCGCCCGCCTCGTACGCAATGCGGGATTCGTCCGGGGAGAGCTCGGCATTGTAGGCGCCTCCGTCCAGCAATTGCCGGACGGTGCCGCCAATCGCCGAGATAACCCAGATTCCCCACTTGTTTTCCGCAGTCTTCCCGCTCGCCAGAATCTTGGTTCCATCCTGGAACCATGTCAGGGTCGTTCAAAGGAAGCAGAACCAGGGTGGGACCTGAACCGTCTGGGTTTCACTCGTGTCGACCAAACGAACATGGAGGCCCTCCAGATCGGAATAGGCCAGTCGTTTACCGTCACGTGAGAGCGCCATGACGGAGACACGACTCTCAGCCGGATTTGCCGTGATCTGGCGCTGGGTCACGTTCGGCAGGTCCGGCCCGCTCAAGAACCAGCCGAACCGCCAGCCTGCCACCGCCACTACCAGCGATACGGCAAGTCCACCGGCCAGAATCGCTTGCCGTCCACGCACCGGGGCGCGAGCTGCCACAGCCACCTGCGCCGATGCCGTGTCCCGCTTCAGCCGCTTCAGGTCCGCCAGCATTTCCCCGGCGCTCTGGAACCGCAGATTGCGGTCCTTTTCGAGCGCCTTGCGGATGATGCGGTCGAGCTCCGCCGGCAGGGCGGGGTTCAATTTCACCGGACCCGTCACCTCGCGGTTCATGATCGCGTCGTATACCATGGGCAAAGTGTTGCCCTGGAACGCCCGCTGCCCGGTCGCCATCTCATAGAGAACCGCACCGAACGAGAACAGGTCGCTTCTGCAGTCTATGGATTCGCCGCGCGCCTGTTCGGGCGACATATAGGCCGGAGTTCCCATGACGTGGCCGGCTGCCGTCAGAGTCGCCGCGTCCTGCGACGAGGTGGGCTGGTCCGGGGCCGGAATCTTGGGGGCGACCTTCGCCAGCCCGAAATCGAGGATCTTAGCGTGGCCCCGTTGTGTGATGAAGATATTCGCCGGCTTGAGATCCCGATGGATGATTCCTTTCTGGTGCGCCGCGTCAAGGGCGTCGGCAACTTCGATCGCCGCATCCAGCAGCAGGTCGATCTGGTGCGGCTTCCCACCAATTCGGCTCTCCAGGGTATTCCCCTCGAGTAACTCCATGGCGATGTAGTGACGCCCTTGGTACTCATCGATCTCGTATACCGTGCAGATGTTGGGGTGGTTCAGAGCCGACGCCGCGCGGGCTTCCATCCGAAACCGCTCAATCGCACCCCGGTCCCTCGAATGTTCTTCCGGCAGAAACTTGAGGGCGACCAGACGGTCCAGTTTGGGATCGTGGGCCTCATAGACGACTCCCATTCCCCCGGCGCCTAGCTTTCGGGTTATCCGATAGTGGGAAAAAACTTCGACTTCCATTGGTCAACCTGGATATTATCCAGGACTTCCGTTTTGAACGTCCTGTGGCAATATTCTCCACCAGTTTGTCGCGAACATCAAGGATAAAAGCATCCTGATTCCGAGACCTGGAAACCTAACCTTTGTCGATATTCTCCCGACCTCCCGCATGTTGAGTATATCAACACAATGAATCGACAAATAGAGATAAATACCGCAAATTCTCGTTGTAATCACCAAGTGAGCTGGTATATAGTTTTCCGTAGAGAAACCTTACTTCTAGGGAGGCCCGACATGTCTGAATCGACAATGCTGAGCCGTACATACGCGCGGCTCATGATGGCGACGTTGGCGGTGGCTGTGGCGATCCCGTTGTGGGGCCAGGGGGAACTGGTCAATGCCCGGCTTTCCGGAATGGTACGAGACCCGAATGAGGCCGTGGTGCCCGGAGCGCTGGTCACACTTGCGAACCCGCAGACCGGCTTTTCGCGCAGGTCCGTCACCGGCATCGATGGATGGTACGTCTTCACGCTGGTTCCGCCGGGGCAATATCAGTTGAAGGTGGAAAAGGAGGGATTCCGGACCTGCGTGCAGGCGGACATCGTGCTGACGGTGGGCCAGTCCTCCAGCCTGGAGGTGAAGCTGGAGATCGGCGCCTTCAACCAGACTGTCGAGGTGGTGGCGAGGGCGCCGCTGCTCAACACGGGGAATGTGGATATCGGCGGGGAGGTGAGCGGCAAACAGATCGTCGAATTGCCGCTCAACACGCGGAACGTCTATGGCCTGGTGGCGCTGTCTTCCAGCGTCAACAGCGGCCAGACGGTGCAAGGGTTCACTTGAGGGTGCCGCCAACTTGGCCGGGACCAGGATGGTTCTGCATTCAATTTTGGTGGAGGCCGTTTGGGAACGTCCGCGCTGCTGGTGGACGGTCATTGGGATGCGTCAGGCGACTGGGGCGGGCTGATCTACGTCCCGTCGGTGGAGGAGGTTCAGGAATTCAAGGTACAGACAAATGCGTTTTCCCCGCAGTATGGCTGGAGCACGGGCAACGCGGTGAACGTGGTCAC
>JBGPKH010000203.1:0-12980 GCA_041485845.1 Bryobacteraceae bacterium | reverse complement strand
GACACCGTGCGGCAATGGCGCCCGAGCAGCCGCTCCAACTCCCGGCGGGTGAACCACTTCTCCCACTCCGGAGTCGTCAGACGGCCCCACTGCGCGGCGTTCTTGTCGATGATGGCGATGCGGCCTCCGCGCTTCACCACGCGGCAAATCTCGCCCACCGCCTTCTCAATCTCCACCGCGTGCTCCAGCGATTCCGTGGCATAGGCCGCATCGAAGAATCCGTCCTCAAACGGCAGCTCGGTCATCGACCCGGCCCGTGTGTGGATGCCTTCGGGCACGAACCGCAGCATCTCCTCGGAAATATCCAGACCCCAGATCTCCGCCGCGGGCTCCTGTTCCTGGAACACCCGCGCGAACCGGCCCTTGCCGCAGCCCACGTCCAGCACGCGCTTCCCCCGCAGATCGCCCAGGTGCTCGCGGATGAGCTTCACGTGATAGATCCGCGGATCGATGGTGGAGGGAAAATGCTCCTCGTCGCGCGAGGCTTCGTCGAACGAGGATTGAATCCGCGCGCGCAACTCGGGGGTAAGCCGCGCGCGTTCCGATGGCGAAAACAGCCGCTTCCAGTTCAACGATTATGCCCGCGTGAGGAAGATCGGCAGCCCGAGCTTCTGATCGTAGGTCGGGCGATACCGCTCGGTGTTGTACATGGTGCCCACTTCCACGCGGCGCGGGCCCAGCTTGGGATCGGGGATCCCCGCCATGGTGTAGCACCCGTTGCTGATCGCCGTCATGAGCCCGTGCTTTCCCTCTTCAATCGCGTCCATAGCCATGCCGGCGAAGGTGGCGGCCACCATGCGGTCCACGAAATCCGGGCTGCCCGAGCGCAGGTCGTAGGTCAGGTCGCTGACGATGGTCTCCTCGCCGGTCGAGGCCTTGATTTCGTTGCTCAGGTCTTCCGCCACGCTCATCTTCTTGCGGTGGCCGAAGGCATCCGCCTCGCCGTATTCTCTGACCGTGTAGCCCTCCCACTCCGCGCCCTCGGAGAGAATGGCCAGCGAGTAGTTGCTGGGATTGTTCTTCTTGTCGGTGAGCAGGATCTCGATGAGCTTCTTGAGATTCACCTTGTATTCCGGGATGCAGCAGCGCACCGAGGTGACGTAGGCGGTGTAGAGCGCGGTGTAGCCGGCGTCGCGTCCAAAGACGCGGAAGATGCCGATGCGCTCGTGCGAGCCCACCGTGGTCCGCTGGCGCTCGATGGCATCCATGGCGCGCGTGATGGCCGTCGAAAACCCGATGCAGTACTCGGTGTTGCGCACGTCGTTGTCCATGGTCTTCGGCACAGCGATCACGTTGATACCCTGACGGTCGAGCTCGGCCGCGTAGCTCAGGGTATCGTCGCCGCCGATGGCGATCACGTAATCGAGATCCAAGGTCTGGATGTTCTTCTTGACCGCCTGGGTGACGTCGTAGACGGTGGAGGTCACCTCCTTCTTGGTGGTCTCGGTCTTGGGAAAATCCTGCCCTTCGAGCACCGGCGGAAGTTTCTTCATCTTCGAAGGGTTGGTGCGCGTGCTGTGGAGGTAGGTGCCGCCGGTGCGGTCGATGGTGCGCGTGTTCTCGCGGTTCAGCGGCAGCACGTAGCGCGTGCGGCTGGCCGGATCCTCGAGGTCGACGTGCGTCAGCCCCTCCCAGCCGCGGCGAATTCCGATCACCTCGCAGCCGATTTCGCTTCCACGGTAAACCACCGTCTTGATCACCGAATTCAGTCCCGGAACGTCGCCGCCGCCCGTGAGGATACCGATACGCTTCACCGACATGAATACTCCTTCAATATGAGGTGTCTTTCAGATTAGAAAGTCCCATTATAAAGGATGTAGAGCGGCAGACGCTATTTTGCGGAGAGCAGGAATTGTTTTGCAGATTTACCGCCCAAGCCCACCCATGAGAAGGCAGGCCCGCTAGATCGGCTCTGTTTCCTTGACGCCCACACACCGGAACGGGTAGGGTAGGGGCATGGCTTGAGGAGAGGGCTCGTGACGATCACCGTTGACATAAAACCCGAGGTTCAGGCCGAGCTCGCCCGCCAGGCCGCCGCCCGTGGCAGCAGGCTCGAAGCATATGCCGCGAGCTTGCTCGAAGAGGCCGTGCATCTTCCGGCCGGCGCGAACAGACTGAGCCAGGAGCGGCTGGAAAACGCCCTCCGGGAAATGGCGCAGTTCTCGCATAAGATTCCGGCGCTGCCGGACGAGGCCTTCTCGCGAGAAAGTCTCTATCAGGATCACGACTGATGCCGGATGCCGCCGCGTGGCTGCTCGATACCAACATCCTGTTGCGGATGAGCAAGAGCGACGATCCCCACCACCCGATGATCAGCGGAGCGCTTCGGGCGCTTGTGGCGCAAGGGGCGCGGCTCTGTTTTACCTCACAGACCCTTGGCGAGTTCTGGAATGCTTCCACCCGTCCGCGCGATCAAAACGGGTTCGGGCTGAGCACCGCCGACACGGATCGCATCGCCCGCGTGATCGAACGGGATTTCGAGTTTCTGCCGGACAGCCGCGACGTGCATGACCGCTGGCGGCAGCTTCTCGTCGCGCATGAAGTCAAAGGCGTGCAGGTCCACGACGCCCGCTTGGCTGCGAGCATGTACGTTCACGGTGTCACGCAATTGCTGACCGTCAATGTCCGGGACTTTCAACGCTTCAAGGGGCTCCGCGTAATCCATCCGGCCGAAGTGGTCCACCCGGCACAACAGCCATGAACACCAAGCTTGCACTGTCGCTCCCACGTTCAGGAAGTCGGCGGGATTTCACCCTCCTCGATTAGCTTCCCATTTTTTTCGAGTGAGCCGTAATCCATGATCGGCGCCGCTGCCAAGGCGATCCGTGATGTTTCAGATAAGACTGCCCTGTGGTCTTCAATCGCCTGCGGGTTGACCTTAATTCGGTACCGGTACCCGATACAAGTTCCGGCGCACCGAAGACTTCGTGAAGGCATAGACCGAGGGCTCGGGCCCCGGCGCCGCTTGCCAGATTTCGATTTTTCGAATTCCGCGGGGCGCCTCGGCGGCAGAATTCAAGCCTGCCGCCGGAAGAGGGGGGAGCGAGCGCCGCCCCTCCACCGGAAAGACCAGTGTCACAGCCCCCGCGGTCGGTCCGCGACCCATCCGGCCGAACGCCACGGTGAACCACTTCCCGTTGCGCGCCCAGTCGGCCCTGCATTGATCGCAGATGCGCACCGGTGACCCGCCTCGGGTGTCGTAAGCCATGATCGCGGAGGTCGATTCAATCCCGGGGATGGGCACCCATGCCACGATCCACCGGCCGTCGGGAGAGACGTCCAGGAAGTGCAGAATTGCATTGGGAATCGCCTTTTGGCGCCCGCTGCCGTCTTCCTTCATCCGGTAGACAAAGCTCGACTGGCCCTCTCGTGACCGGAAATACAGATCTCCTTCGGGTCCGAAGCGCGGCCAATCGTCGTCCCGGTCGGAAAGCCGGCGCGGCGGGAAGCGCCGGTCGAGCGATGCCAGCCAAAGCTGGCGTTTTCCATTGGAGCCCGCCACGGCGTAGGCCACGCGCTTGCCGTCCGTTGAGACGTCGTAGTTGGTTATCTCCACGGCGGGCAGCACCCGCTCGCCATGGCCTCCTTCGAGTTGTGTCACCCAGAGTTCCCCGCGTTCATACACGTCTCCGGAGCTTTTGCTCGCCAGGTAATAGAGCTTCTTACCGTCCGCCGAAATCCGCGGAGCGAAACCGAATCCCTCGGATGAGATCTGGCGCTCGCCTGTCGAATCGTGAATCCAAACCTCGCTCCCTGTGATACCCACGGAAGTGATCAGCGAACGGCCGTCGGCGGCCATGGCGATCCCCTCGTCCTCGGTTGCGCCGGAGGTGACTTGCTCGGGAGCGCCGACGCCACCGCCTGCTGAAAAGCGCTGGCGCCAGATATGAAAGCTTCCGCCCGCATCGGCGCTGAAGTACATCCACTGGCCATCCGGCGACCAGGCGGCATGGGTGCACGCTCCCGGCGGCCCGGCCTGTTTGCCGGCCGAGCTGCCGTCGAAAGGTACGACCCGGCAGGGCTGAAACAGGCCCGCACTGTCCATTTCCACAGCCAGCACCCACTTGCCGTCAGGCGACAGATAGGAGCGGTGAGCCATCGCCCGCTCGTGTGGAGGTAAGTAGATATCGCGGCTCTCGGTGCGGCTTTCCGTCGCCGTGACGATCCCCATGTGGATGCCGCGCTTGATCTCGGAAAACAGCAGCCGCTGCTCGCCGATCCAGACCAGGCCGGAAGCGTTCGGCAATAGCCGCCGCGGCTCGCCGCCCAACACCGGAACCACCCAGGTATCCCAGCCGAACTTCGGATCCACCACCGTGTAAGCGATGCGCGAACCGTCTGGCGAGAACACGGGACTCATCTTGAGCGAGTTGTCGTGGGTAAGCTGTACCGGCTCTCCGTTAGGCAGCAGCTTGACATAGATCTCGCCCTCGCCGAAGAAAGTACTCGGCCCGCGTATGAAGGCCAACATTCTTCCGTCGGGCGACAGTGCCGGCGACGTGGCGGAATCGGTCAGGTTCGTGAGCTGCAGGTATTCCGTCCGCCCAGGCGCGGCGGTTTGTCTGGCGCGAAACCACAGGAAACCTCCGGCCGCCAGCAGAGCCACTACCAGGACAGCGGCAATCAGAACCAGGGAGACATGGGGATGCGGGGACGAGGACACCGCTGTGCTCGCGGCGGTTCGGCCCGATTCGGTGTCGCGCTTCAGCCGTTTCAAATCTGTGTACAGATCCGACGCCGTCTGGTAGCGCATCGCCGGGTCTTTCTCGAGCGCCTTCTGTATGATCTGATTCAACGCCGGCGGAACCTTCGCATTCAACTCCCCAGGCAGCGCTGGCTCTTTATTTAAGATCGCTTCAAAGAGTACCGCCTGCGTGCTTCCCTGGAAAGGTAGTACGCCCGTCGTCATTTCGTAGAGCACCACCCCGAACGAGAACAGATCTGTGCGCGCGTCCAGTTCTTTGCCCCGCGCCTGTTCCGGAGACATGTAAGCCACCGTCCCCACGGCCGAGCCCGGGCTGGTCAGCATCTCTTCGGTCAAAGCGAAGGTGGCGTCTTCCGATCGCTGCACCGCCGTCTTCGATACCTGCTTGGCAAGGCCGAAGTCCATCACTTTCACCTGACGCTCGGCCGTTACGAAGATGTTCCCCGGTTTGATGTCGCGATGAACGATCCCCTTCGCGTGCGCGGCTTTCAAAGCATCGCAAATCTGAATCGCGAACTCCAGCATCGAGTCCAGATCCAGCGCCTTGCCGGCTAAGAGCTGCCGTAACGTCTGGCCCTCCAGTAGCTCCATCACGATGAAGGGCAGGCCTTCGTACTCCCCGATATCGTGAATCGTGCAAACGTTGGGATGGTTCAAGGCGGAGGCGGTCCAGGCCTCGCGCCGGAACCTTTCCAGTGCCTGTTGATCTTGGGAGTACCGGTCGGGCAAGAACTTCAGGGCGACGTTACGGCGGAGTCGGGTGTCCACCGCCTTGTACACTTCGCCCATGCCGCCCGCGCCGAGGGGCGCGACGATCTCGTACGACGCCAGGCGTGTGCCCGGGGTAAGCGGCATTGGTTGCTCCTGAATGATACAGTTTACTCCTAAAGCGGGCGCTGCGAGATCAATCGCCATTCGCGTTGGGCCGCGTCAAAAGGAAAGGCCTCCCCTCTGCTTCCGCCCTGCGAGTCTCTGTTCGTATCGCAGCGCCACCATGGGATCGACCTGCGACGCCCGCCGCGCCGGAACGAAGCCCGCCAGCACCGCCACCGCCATCAGGAGCATGGCCGCAGCGGCGATGGTGAGTGAATCGCCGGGGCCGATCCCGAACGGCATCGTGGAGAGAAAACGAGTCGCCGCCAGCGTGGCGGGCGCCCCGATCGCCAGTCCCGGCAACACCAGAACGAGCGTCTCCCGCAGCACCATTCCGAGAACGCCCGGCCGTGTCGCTCCCAGCGCCAGGCGGATGCCGATCTCGTTGGTGCGCCGCGCCGCGATACGCTGCGCCACCTTCCTCCCGGACGCACATCTCCAGGTGTGCGTCGATCTCTTCGCGCAAATCGTCGTCGCGGCGGCTCTGCATCCCGCGCCGCTTTCACCACCATTCCCGCGTCGCGCTAACCCTCGGGAGCCAGTATTCGCGCCATGGCTTCGACAAACCGCTCCCACTTGGACGTCGCGGTCACAAGCTGTTGGCGGCCGACCGTCGTGAGCCGGTAGTACTTCGCGCGGCGCGCGTTCGGCGAGGTCTTCCACTGCGCCGTAATCCATCCCCGCTGCAAAAGCCTTTGCAAAGCCGGGTACAGCGAGCCGTTGTCCACCAGAAACTCGTGGTCGGATTGCCGCTCCAGAAACTGCGAGATGCCGTATGCGTGATTCGGACCAATCTGCAGACTGCGAAGAATCAGGACTTCGAGAGTTCCCTGCAGGAACTCCAGTCTCTCCCGTGGATCATCTACCGTAGACATTCTATCTGATGTTGCGCCATGCCGGAAGAAATGTCAAGCTCGTGCCGACAGTCATGAAAATCCTGCATCCCCTGGCCGCGTTGTTCACCGTTGCGTGTCTCACCGCGCCCGCCCAAGAGTTCCGCCCGCCGGCCGTCCCCCTGGTGGCGCACGATCCCTACTTCAGCATCTGGTCGATGGCCGACCGCCTCACCGACAGCGGCGCCGCGCACTGGACGGGCAAACCCAACAGTCTGGCCGCGATGGCCCGCATCGACGGCAAGACCTTCCGCGTGATGGGGCGCGACCGCCAGCCTTCTCCGGCCCTCGATCAGACGCGCGTCGAAGTGCTGCCCACCCGCACCATCTACGAATTCTCGGGCGCGGGAATCGGCCTGGTCCTGACATTCTTTACTCCTGCCCTGCCGGACGACCTCGACGTCCTCTCGCGGCCGCTGACCTACATCGACTGGCGGGTCTCCGCCGCCGACGGCAAGGAGCATGACGTGTCCGTATACTTCGAGGCCGCCTCCGACCTGGTGGTCAACACCGCCGACCAGCCCGTGGTCTATTCGCGCTTTCAGTTGGACGGCCAGCCGCTGCTGCGCATGGGCTCGCGCGACCAGCCCGTGCTGGCCAAGCGCGGCGACGATCTGCGCATCGATTGGGGCTACCTGTATCTCGCCGCCGACAGGCCCGAGGGTGTTTCCGAAGTCTCGGGTCTCCGGCAGCAGGCTAGAAGCGCCTTCGAGACGACCGGCCGTTTGCCGGACTCCGATACCTTCTCGGATACCGCACCGCGCAACGCCGTCAACGTTCTGGCGTACAGTTTCGCTCTCGGCCGCGTAGGCCCCCGCCCGGTTTCGCGCTACCTCATGCTGGCCTACGACGACCTTTACTCCATCGAATACTTCGAACGCCGCGAGCGCCCCTGGTGGCGGCGCAAGGGCGCCGATGCCGCGGAACTGCTGCGCATGGGCCGCCGCGATCACGATGCGCTGCTCGAGCGCAGCAAGGCCTTCGACCAGGAGCTCATGGCCGACATGACCAGAGTCGGAGGCCAGCGCTACGCCCGCCTCGCCGCGCTGGCCTATCGCCAGACACTGGCCGCCCACAAGCTGGTGGCCGATATCGACGGCACTCCTATGTATTTTCCCAAGGAAAATTTCAGCAACGGCTGCATCGCCACCGTGGATGTGATCTATCCCAGCGCGCCCTTCACCCTGCTGTTCAATCCGCGGCTGCTGCGCGCCCAGCTTCATCCGGTGCTGGAGTATTCCCGCATGGCCCGCTGGCGCTGGCCCTTCGCGCCGCACGATCTCGGCACCTACCCGCAAGCCAACGGCCAGGTCTACGGAGGCGGCGAGCGCACCGAAGAAAATCAGATGCCGGTGGAAGAGAGCGGCAACATGCTGATCATGCTCGCCGCGCTGGCGCGCGTGGAGGGAAATGCCGCCTACGCCGAAAAATATTGGCCCGAGCTCACCAGGTGGGCGGAGTACCTGAAGGAGAAAGGCCTCGACCCCGAAAACCAGCTTTCCACCGACGATTTCGCCGGCCACCTGGCGCACAACGCCAACCTCTCGATCAAGGCCATCCTGGCGCTGGGCTCTTACGGGATGCTCGCCGACCTGCTCGGCCGCAAGCCGGAAGCCGCGCTCTACCGCCAGACCGCCCAGGAATTCGCGCGCAAGTGGCACGACCTGGCCAACGACGGCGACCACTATCGCCTGGCCTTCGACAAGCCCGGTACCTGGAGCCAGAAGTACAATCTCGTCTGGGACAAGCTCCTCGGCCTGAACCTCTTTCCGCCCGAAGTGGCGCGCAAGGAGATGGCCTTCTACCTCACGAAGCAGAATGCCTTCGGACTGCCGCTCGACAATCGCCGGGACTACACCAAGCTCGATTGGATCTTGTGGACCGCCACGCTCGCCGACAACCCGGCCGACTTCGAGAAGATCGTCGCCCCGGCCTATCGGTTCGCCAACGAGTCGCCGACCCGCGTGCCGCTCACCGACTGGTACGACACCGTGACCGGCAAGCAGCAGGGCTTCCAGGCGCGGTCGGTGGTCGGCGGCCTGTTTGTGAAGATGCTCTCCGACCCGGCGCTGTGGAAGAAGTACGCGGGGCGCGCCCGCTAGAGGAACTTGCGGAAGAGGTGCGCGAACGACTGATTTCGTCCGCGCGCGGTTTCGACGTCGAAATGCTGGAGAAGTTCCAACAGGAAGGTCTCCGAGTCGAACCGCGACGGCCTCAGCCGATCGAGATCCTCTTTGGTGAGGCGATCGGTGGACGTTTGACATTTGACCTTGAGAGCAGATTCACCATCGGGTGTGAGCCCAGCAAGATACCAGCTCTCGATCTCGGTTGCGACCACGATGATTTCCTCGTCCAGCAGCTCCGGGTAGTGTGCCTTCAACTTGTCCTTGCGACTCGTGACACACGGAGCGGCGTTCATGTCTGTTACGAACAGACGGTCGAAGCCCTGGTGGGACATAGAGCGCAGGGTACGGTTAATCAAGGGGCGCTGCCGCTCGCTGTCCTCCTTGATTAGCAAGTCATCGGATATCCTGGATAGGCGGGGTTTGACAACGGCCTCGAAAAAGCGGCGGTCCTGCTTGCCTTCAACCCAGACCACCAGCCGTTTCCCCACTTTTCATACCTCAAGCAGGTCTTGAACGTACAGTTCGTGCATGCTGATCTCGTCGCGAAGAAACTGTTGGACTCCCGCTCTGTCGACCGGCCGTTCGGCGCGAGAGTAGCCGTGGGAATCACGCGAAATAAGGATTAGGTGGCCTGGGTCAGTATGCCGCACAATCTCCGGGCTATGAGTGGTGATGATGATCTGCTTGCGGTGCGACGCGTCCTCTAGGTAGGCCACCACACTTGACATCATCGACGGATGCAGATTTCGTTCCACCTCTTCGATGATGACGAGCGACTTTCGCTCGAAATAAAGAATCACGATCAGTGCGATAACGTCCACCGTTCCGTCGGACAGAAATGCGGCCGGTACCGGCTCTTGTGAGAAGCGTTCTCGTAGGTGGAAGAATAAGGATCTGTCCGATAACGCTTCGATGTCCAAGCCGTTTATGAAGGGCAGTGCATCCTTCAACAGGTTCATCAACGTCCGACGCTCTTCGTTATCCGAGAGGATCTGTTCAAGAACAATAGCGAGATTGTGCCCGTCCGGCTCGAGTTCACGCTTGCCGCCAAAGAGGACTGCGGTCTTTGGCTCTTTCGACGCGATATCATAAGCTTCGATTGACCTCAAGCCGTTCAGCGAGGGCAGAAGTGCGCGTAGGCCCTGGTGTTCGATCAGGAGCTCCGGGTGACGAACATCCTCTTGTATCGAGGACGGCCACATAGGCCCCACGAGTCCGGTATTCCCTTCAGTGTCGTAACGCCCGTTCACTCGTTTGACTGTCACGTCTCCCGGACTCGATTGCGACTCGCTCGAGCGTTGCAGCTTCAGCTCGTCTTCCGCAACCACGCCGCGACCGCCGCGAAAAGTCAGCGAAAAACGATACCACGACCGGATCACCCGCGACGGGCCACTCTCCAAAAGGAACGGCACCGGATCGTTCGAGTCGTGCTCGATCGACAACTCAATAGTTAGTGGGTCATCCTCCCCACAGTTCAAGTTCCGCAGATACTTCGCGCCGCCCTGAATCGAAATCGCGTTCTCCAGCCCGCTCACCACAATGTCCCGAACAAAAGCAAAAAGCTGGACGAAGTTTGACTTTCCCGAAGCATTCGCCCCGATCAGCACATTCAGGTTGTCGAGTCGAATATCCAGTTCCTTGAAGCTCTTGAAATTCTTCGCGCGAATGGATGTCAGTCGCATCACTCACCCCTAGTTTACTCCCGCACCGGCGCCGCCACCGCTCTCACTTCGGGCCATTTCACCGCGCCGCCCACCGCGGCATACACCGCCGGCATGTCCCGCTCGATCACCCGGTTCAGCGCCGCAACCCCTACCACCGCGTCTTGCCACGCCCAATCCAGTTGCCGCAGTTGGGACGCGGTCGGCAAGCCGTCATATCCGTCGATGGCGCTTTGCACGCCGGCGGCGGACGTCAACGACCGGTTGACCTGACCCTGCACCTGTCCGATCTGCGCGGACACCTTCTCCACCGCCGCCAGCGCCGCCCTGCCGCCCTCACCCGCCGCGGCGAGATATTGCCGGATCGCGGCTACTTGTTCCGCGATCTTTTGGGCCGCATCGCGCGCCGGCAGCAACTGCTGCTGCAGCGCGTAGGCGCTCATGATCGCCGCATGCCGCGACTTGCGGTCGGCATCCGAGACATTCCAACGCGGATCGGGCAGCACCGTTACGTCTGTCTTCAGCGATGCCCCGCCCATCGGCGTCACGGAGACCGTGTACTTGCCCGGCAGCACCACCGGACCCCCACGCCCGCCGCCGAAGAGGCTCTGGGCCCCACCGGCGCAATTGGCCATCGGCGCCGCGTTCTCCGGGATAGCGGGCGCCTGCCGCAGGTCCCAGCACGTGCGATTGAGCCCCGCCAGGGCCGGACCGCGCAGCGTGCGGATGGAATTCCCCGAGGCGTCGGCAAGCGAGATCTGCACGGCGCCGCCCGTCACTTTGGGCAGGTAATACGTCAGGACCGCGCCGAACGGCGGATTGGGCGCGAAGAATTCGCCCGCGCCAAACCAGAACTGGCCGGGGTAGATGACTTGGTGATGCACCGGCGGAACCGGGAACAGGTGGCCGCTGCCGCTCATCACCTCGGGCGTCAGTTGGGCGAGCGGCTCGATGTGGTCGAGCACCCAGATGCCGCGCCCGTGCGTTCCCAGCACCAGCGCGTTGGCCTTCTCCTGGAACGCCAGGTCGTACACCGGCGCCGGCGGCAAATTGCCTTCGAGAGCGTTCCAATGCGCGCCGCGGTCGAACGAAGCGTAGGCGCCCGCCTCCAATCCCGTCACCAGGAAACTCGGATTTCCCGGGTGCTCGCGGATGCGGTGCACCGAGGTCGGCGGCAGCCCCGCGGTAATCGCGTGCCAGGTCTTGCCGTAATCCTCGCTGGTGAATACATAAGGACGGTAGTCGTCGTTGAAGTGGCCGTCCGCGGTCAGGTACACCCGGCCGGCCGCGTGCTTCGACGCCACAATCCCGCTGATGTTCGTGCGCGGCGGCAGACCGCGCAGGTTCGCGGTCAGATTCGTCCAGCGCTTCCCGCCGTCGCGCGTGATCTGAATGGTTCCGTCGTCGGCGCCGGTGTAGAGCAGGTTGCGGTCGAGCGGCGATTCCGCAATCACCGTCAGCGCGCTGAAGTTCGACTGGCCGTCATGCCGCGAGAACGCGTTCGGCGGGATCGGCCCGTCCATCATCTCCAGCTTCTCGCGATCCACGTTGGCGGTCAGATCGGGACTGATCGCCTTCCAGCTCACGCCGCGGTCGTCCGACCGGAATACCACGTTCGCCCCGGTATAGATGGTGTTCGGCGAAAAACTGGAGACGATCAGCGGCGTCGTCCAGTACCACCGATAGCCCGGCTCGCCAGGCTTCGGCCGCTCCATCGGCTGCACGGGACCGATCGACTGCCGCCGCATGGTGTCCAGGTCCAGCCGCTGCGTCAACCCGTTCTGCGAGCTCACCAGCACCGTGCGATCGTCGCCGTCGAAGATGGCTTGCATGCCATCGCCGCCGCCGATGTTGAAGGCTTCCTTGAACGAGACGCCATACCCCATGTTGGTGGCCGCGGGCGTACACCAACTGCCGTTGTCCTGCAAGCCGCCGCACACCAGAAACGGATCGCCGTTGTTGGCCGAGATATTGTAGAACTGGCCGATCGGCAGGTTGATGCGAAACAGCCACGTCCGGCCGCGATCATACGAGATGGATACGCCGCCATCGCCGCCGATGATCAGGCGGTTGGTGTTGTCCGGGTCCACCCACAGCACGTGATCTTCGCCGTGGACGCCGCTGAAGACGTCGCGGAAGTTGCGGCCGGCGTCGTCGGAAATGTAGAAGCCGCGGTTCGAGCCCATGATGTACACGCGGTCGGCGTCCTTGGGGTCGACGTAGATCCGGCTGTAGTAACTGGGCCGCGGATTGAGGCCGGTCATGTGATCCCAGGTTTCGCCCTGGTCCAGGCTGCGGAAGACCCCGCCCGCCAGGGACGCGGGCGATGCAGGCGCGCCTCGTCCGCCGCGGCCGCCGCCCCGGCCGGCCGCCGGCGTTTCGCCCGCCGGACCTTCGCCGCCACTGACACCGCGGCCACCTCCACGCCCCCCGGCCGGCGCTTGGCCCGCGGGCGCTTCGCCGCCTCCTCCGCCGCGGCCCGCCGGATCGGCCTCCACGATGGCATACACGATGCGATTATCGCCGGGGAAAATCGAAAGCCCGATGCGCCCCTTGTCGCCGCGCGGCAGGCCGGTCTTGAGCTCGGTCCAGGTGGCGCCTCCATCGCTGGTGCGAAAGATGCCGCTGTTCGGACCGCCGCCGTTGAATCCCCACCCTTTGCGCTGCCGTTGATACAGGGCGGCGAAGAGCACCTCGGGGTCCTTCGGGTCCATAACCAGGT
>JBGPKH010000202.1:0-13028 GCA_041485845.1 Bryobacteraceae bacterium | reverse complement strand
CTCAAAGCACTTCGTAGGCTGGGCTACTCGATTCCTCTACTTGTCCAGCCCGAGCCCGCGAGGACGTGATTTTCAATGGAGCCCGCGAGGACGTGATTTTCAATGGAGCGGTCCACGAGAGGCCACCAACTCTGCTAACATGGCTCCGCTGCATGGCCGTACCACGCACAGAGCCGCGAGTGATTCCGTTCCGTTGGTGGATCGCGGCGCTGCTGTTCGCCTCCACCACCATCAACTACATCGATCGCCAGACGCTGAGCGTGCTGGCGCCGTATCTCAAGCGCGATTTCGCGTGGTCCAATTCCGATTTCGCCCTGATCGTGGTCGCCTTCCGCGCGGCGTACACCATCTTTCAAGTGGTGTCCGGGCGGCTCCTCGACAAGCTCGGAACCAAACGTGGCCTGTCGTTGGCGGTGCTCTGGTATTCGGCCGTCGCCATGGCGACCTCGATGGCCGCCGGCCTGAAGAGCTTCGCCGCCTTCCGATTCCTGCTCGGCGCGGGCGAGGCGGCGAACTGGCCCGGCGCCACCAAAGCCGTCTCCGAGTGGTTTCCGGAATCCGAGCGCGGCATGGCCGTCGCCATCTTTGACAGTGGCTCGGCTGTCGGGGGCGCCGTTGCGCCGGTGATGGTGATCTGGCTCTACGGATCGTTCGGCAGTTGGCGGCCGGCGTTCGTCATCACCGGTCTCTTGGGGGTCGCATGGCTGCTCACGTGGCGGGCGGTCTACCGGTCACCCGAGCCGATCGTCACGTCGGCTGCGGCCGCAAAACCCGCCCCCTCCTGGCAGTCTCTCCTGCGACAAAGACAAACCTGGGGCATCGTCCTCGGCAAAGCGCTGACCGATCCCGTGTGGTTCTTCATTACCGACTGGTTCGCCATCTACCTGGTGTCGAAAGGCTTCCAACTCGAGAGCACGCTGCTCGGCTTCTGGGTGCCTTTCCTGGCCGCCGACCTCGGCAATTTCGCTGGAGGCGGTCTCTCCAGCTACTGCATTCGCCTGGGCTGGCCGGTGCTGCGAGCCCGCAAGCTCGTGGTGCTTCTCGGCGGCATCGGCATGACGCTGCTCATCCCCACGATCTTCGTATCGAACTTCGCCCTCATCATCGCGCTTTTCGCCGTCTCGACATTTTCTTATGCGGCGTGGTCCACCATGGGTCTCACGTTCCCGGCGGACCTGTACCCGAGCAACGCCGTGGCAACCGTCAGCGGCATGAGCGGCGCCGCGGCCGGAATCGGAACCATCATCTCCACGCTGATCATCGGCAAGGTGAGCGACCGGTATTCGTTCGAGCCGATCCTGATCGGAGCGAGCCTCGTGCCGGTACTGGCGACCATCCTGGTCTTCGTGTTGATTCGGCCGGCCGTCAGCTCTGAATAACGCCCGCCACAAATCCCAGCAGATCCTCGCGCTCGCGCGCCACGCTGCGCAACCGCGCGTAATCGCCCGCCATCTGGCACAACTGGAGCACCGTCGGGCAGCTCCGCGGCGAAACGTTCGCGTCCGGGAAGTATTCGATGGAGGACTGGATGGCGTCCGCGTAGCGCCCCAGCCGGATCAGCAGATCGATCAGGACCTCGGCCGGAGTGGCGTCCCCGGGCTCGGCGGCCTTATTGCGGAAATGGGCGATCGCGGCATCCACGTCCTCGCCCAGCAGCGCCCGCAGATACACGGCGTGATCGCGATAAATGTCTTCGAACGGCGGCTCGCTGCGAAAATGAAACATCGGCGCGAGGCGCTGGCCGTAGTCGGCCATGTTGAGAGCCATGCGCAGCGTCTCGGCATCGTCGAGCTCCGGTGTGAATCCCAGAATCGAAGCGAGATGCGTGCTGTCCACGTAATAGCTGGTCCCTTCGAACAGCCAGTCGCGGCCGGCGATCAGCTCCGCGACGCTGTCGGTCCCGGGCGCGTCGCCCTCCGTGGCGGCGATGGTTTCTTTCAGCGCGGCGGCCAGATCGCGGTGAAGGGTGCGGACCAGGAGCTTGAGACATGCATGCCGGCTGTCGTAGTCGTGGTTGGACCCGAACCAGGTGATGGCGCGGCAGATCCCGTGGTGTTGCAGAATCAGCTCGAAACCTTTGCGCGGGTTCACGCCTTCCTGAAAGGCGATCTCGATCACGCGGTCCAGGTTGTTACCCACGATAACGTTGTCACCCGCGGTAACGTTTTCGATCGCCGCGGCCACCGGCGCGCGCTCGCCGATCGCTTTGAAATACGCCCACGCGCTGACGATGTCACCGCCGGCCAGGCACAGTTCCCCAGCCTCGCGCGCCGCGTCGCGGAACGCCGTTTCGTAAGCCGGCCGCTGCTCATCGGAAACATCGATGACCGGCTCCGTTTCGATCAGCGGCAGACCCATAAGGTGGCGGCACGCCATCAGCCGCGTGCCGAACAGCAGCCGGTGGTTCTTCTCTTCGCGCGCCCTGCGGATCAACCGATCGAAGACGGCCTCAGGACCATCGGACCGGAATGCGTCCTCCAGCAGTTGAAACTCTTCTTGGTCCACGGTGTCAGTGTACACCGGGCAGGATCTTTCCGAATTTCGGGACCAGCACTTTGTTCGTATACTCGTCGTGCTTCTTCAAATCGTCCATGGCTTCCTGAAGGTGCATCTGCTTGACGATGGCGACGATCTGCGCCTGTCCCTGTTTCCCCCACTCCTCGCGCTCGGCCGCGGTGGCGGGCAACGCCGGCTCGCGGCCGCCGCCGTGCGCCATCACGTCGGGAACCCACGACCCCAGCGACAGGCTGCCGCCATAACCGAGCTTGTTCAAGCCGGCCAGTCCGGTGTTTTCGGGAATCGGTCCGGCGGCCTTCGATTCGGCCTCGCCGTAGTCGCCCTTGAGGGGCAGGTCGATGATCCTCCCGGCGATGTAATGCGCGCCATACAGCGCCTTGCTCCGCGCGTCCGGGGCGAGCTTCAGCTTCGGCAGGTAGGTGTCCATGTCGATATACAGGATCGGCACGTGCCGCTCGTCATAGAATTCGCGGACGAGCACGCCGGCCGTCAAGGGCGCCGGCCCCTGCCCCGACGAGAGATAGACCTGCCGGCGGAAGCCCTGGTGCAGGAGCGAATCCGCCACGCCCCGCAGAAAGCTGAGGCCCTGCGACGGCGAAATGTTGACGGTCGCCGGGGCGATCATCGTGGTGCCGGGGTAAGACCAGATCAGTCCCGGCATGTACAGCGCGTCCAGTTCGCCGGCCATCGCCATGGCGTACGCCAGCGGCGAGACGTAATCGCGATCGCTGGGCATGATGCCGTTGGTTTCCACCGCGCCCAGCGGTACGAAGATGACGTCGCTGCGCTTCAGGTAGTCGGCTACCTGAACCTGGCTGAGCCGGGTCAGGTCGCGCGTGTGCAGCTTGCGGACCTGGCCCTGCAACGGCATCGTCTGCAGCAGGCAGCAGGCCAGCCCGAAGGCGGCCCACTGCATCGTCCTCCATCGAATATCCGTGAGCATCTGAACTCCTCCTCTACTGTTTTTCGGGAGCCTTCAGGAACTCCGCGGGCGTAAGGGCACGGCGGGTGAACCGAGCCATGCGGACCGCCCCCTTGAAATAGAACAGCTTGTTGATCCGTACTCCGACCGACGCGCGGCCCGCGCCCTGCGGCGCCAGTTGGATTTGAGCAGCGCCGTCCGCGACCCCGTCGATGTAGCTGCGAAACTCGCGGCCATCGTAAACCGCGGCCACGTGAAACCAGCGTCCGAGCGCGTGCAGATTCTGCCGATTGAGCAGCGCCTTCTGGTTGGGCCCCGATTTGTTGAACGCGTCGAGACACCAGCGGCCATCGATCACGCGAATCTCGAACAGCATGCGGTTGTCGCTGTCCGCGCCGGTCGCCGGATTCTCTTCGAGATGAAACCAGCGTTGCTCGGCATTGCCGCCATCCGGCCGGAAGATGGCCTCCCACGTGAACGTCTGCGCGCCCGCCAGCGGATGGACGTCGATCATGAGTCCATCGTCCACGCCGTTGAACTCCACAGCCTTGCCGAGCGGCGTGTCAATGACGCGCGGATGCCCGACCGCCATGGTGGGATGGCCGCCGATCCGATCCAGGCGATCGAAGGTCCAGACCTCCTGCGCCGGAGGGTCGGCTGCCATCGCGCTGCCCAGAGTCACGAGGACCAGTGCTACCAGCCCGTGGCAGAAGGCTTGGCAGGCGGAATGACTGCCCCACCAAGATCGCAAATTCTGGATTCGTGGTGGTGGCGCAGGCGCTATCGTCTGCGTACCTGGCTCTCGGCGACTTTTCATATTTGTATCCGTCAGGCGAACATTTCCGACCTTGCCGGCCTAATTCCAGAACGCCGCCGGGATTGGCCGGCAAGCCACGGGAGTAATTTTCAAAATAGTGTCGCGATAGATCTCGGCTTCGATCGCCATCTCCCGAGCATCCGGAGACCCGCACTTAGGCGTCACGGAAGAATAACCTGGACAGTAACCAGATCTTACCGCGGAGAAACGGAGACGCGGAGATTTGCGCGGAGAAGAAACTGGGAGAGGAGAGCAAGCGGATTCGGTGAATTGGCGGTCGCAACTCGCAGTCGGGTTCGAGAACGCGGAGCGAGCGGAGGAGCGCAGTCCTGGGCGCGGCAGAGTGTCCCAGGGCGAAACGGTCAAGTTATTTTTGCGCGCGCGCTTACTCCACTGCTCATCCAGTAGCTTCAGCCCTTCGAGCGATATCAGCACGGAGGTGAGACTTGTAAGATTCCGCCCCAACAAGAGCAGCGTGCGCGTGTGTGCCGGCCTTGCCGGCAACAGGACGATGCTCGCGGTCACCTCCTGGAACCCGGCCCGCTCCCCCGGTTTCGGATTACGATTCCGAATGATGTCCGGGCTCGCCCGGGCGATGTAGTAGTTCGTCTTCTCCAGCATCTTGTTCAGATAGCCCGCCGTGCGAAGCATCCCCAGAAAGATCGTGTTCTGCGCCGCAAACGATTCGGCGGGAATCCTCCGCGACTCTGTCAGCGGCACTCATTTCCATTCGTCATACTTGTGTGCAGAGCCTTGCGTTGAACTCTTGCCAGGCATCGCATCCGTTCGCTCTCTGAGAGTTGTCAGCCATTCTGCCACACTTCCGCCGGGGCTGCAAACCGATCACCGCCAGTTTTTTCGCCGTGATAGGATATACCCAATTGCTCGTGACACTCACCCAGAGGAGGCCAGCTATGAAGAGGGGACGCGCACTGTTCGCGCTCGCCGCGGGCTTTTCGATCGGCGTCAGCGCCGCGGATTTCACGGGATACGTCATCGACGAGACGTGTGCATCCAAGCCCGCGATGAAAGGCAACGAAGCCTGCGCGCGAAAGTGCATCAAGGGAGGGGCGGCGGCGGTCCTGCTGACGGCGGACTCCAAGATCTACAAGCTCGACGACCAGAACAAGGCCGTCGAACACTCCGGGCACAAGGTGGCGATCACGGGAACACTTGCCGGCGACACGATCAAGGTGGAAAACATCAAGGTGGATTCCGGCTGCATTCCCGGGCCGACCGGGTGTCAGTGACGGGAGAGAGACCGGAGCTCGGCGGCCCGTCGCGCGTGCTCTTGCGACTCCCGGAGACGCCCCACGCGAGCCAGCGCGTCTGCGAGATCCGCGTGCGCATCCGCCAGGTTCGGAGCCAGGCGCACGGTCTCCTGTAGCTCGACAATCGCCTGATCGTAAGCTCGGCTCCGCAGCAGCACCATCCCGTACGTGTGATGGGCCTCCACGCTCGCCGGATTGCCGGCGATCGCTTTCGCGAGGTGGTATCCGGCCTGCGCGTAGTCGCCATCCTTTGCCAGCAGCAGGGCGAGGTTGGTGTGAGCAATATCGAAGTCGGGCTGAATTCGGATGGCGTCGCGGAATGCCTCGGCGGCCGCCGTCTTGTTCTCTTTCCGGCCTTCCACGACCCCGTAGAGATTGCGTGCCTGCGGCAGGTCGGGGTTGATGTCTAATGTCCGTTGCAGGACTTGCCCGGCCCGATCGAGTTTGCCCTGCTGAAAGTAGAGGTTGCCCAGCGCGTACAGCACGTCGGTATCCGCCGGATAGTCCGCCGCGGCTCGGTCCAACACCTCCGCGGCGCGCGTCAACTGTCCGGTACCCACGAGCGCTTCGCCCAGGGCTTTGAGCGCGGGGCGGTAGTCTCCGCGGCGCAGCGCCTCGCCGTACCAGCGAACTGCTTCCGCCTTCCTTCCGTCCTTCCAACACGCCACGCCCAGTTCGAAATAAAACTCGGGACGGAGGGGATGCTGTCTCTCGATGGTCTTTTGCAGGCGAGCGATGCCCGCCGCAAAATCGACGCTGTACCGGACCTGGGCGACCGCGAGATAGAGCTCATTTTCCGGAGTCGCTTGCGAAGGGTAGTACGGCACGACCCGGCCACGATACAGGTCATGTGCCTCCGGACGCGGTGCGCGCAAATCGCCGGCCGGCAAGCGCCGCTGGATATCGTGATCGGTCATGACGGTGTGCACCACGTCGTCGGGCCGCCGCTTGGGCACGTGGCAGTCCAGACAATTTCCCGGCGCGTGAGCGGCCGCATGACAACTCCGGCACACCGCGACATAGTGTTCCGCAGTCTGCGCGGCTTGATGAGGATCGTGACACGTCGAGCAGGTCATCCGGCTTGCCCGGAAGCAGGCCGACTTGCGCAGTCCGTAGGCGGCGTGGACCAGATCGAACTTGGCGTCGCGCGCCTTGCCGGGAGCCTGGTCGAAGAACACCGCGAACTCGCCGAGCGGCTCGCCAGGCCGATAGGAGAACGGTTCGCGGTTGTAACGGCGGATGGCGGCGATCGGGAATCGGGCGGTGGTTTCGAGGTGGCACTGCATGCACACGTCTAACTGCCGGTCGCGGCTCAAGCGCGCCGGGTTCACGATCGCGCTGCAGATCGATTCGCGGCCCTTGCCTGCACTGGCGGCCTCCACATGTGCGCGGCCTGGTCCGTGGCACCGCTGGCAGCCGATGGCCTCGGTGCTGAAATCCGAGCCCGGGCCGGGATACTCCGCGTGACAGAAGAGGCAGTCGGTGGAAATCGTGCGGCGAAAGTCCAGGTGATCAGACCGGTCGTAGCCGGGGCTCATGGCCCAGAATCCGCCGTTTTCGGCGTACCAACTGACCGGCAGTTCGACCAACCTCCCTTCCGCGTTCCGATGAAGATAGCTGCGGACGTGATTGCCCGAGCCGATCGCGAAGTCGGCCTGCGCTTCGACGACATTGGTTTCCTTGCCATCGAAACCGATCTGATGGCGGCGCTGGTAGATCTTACCATCGCGCCGCGACATCGTGTAATAGCGGCCGGATGCCGCGTGATACAGCGTGTTGTGAGTCTCGAAGTCCTCGACTTTGTCAGTCGGCTGGGGACGGTAGATGGAGCGTCCCATTCCGGTGAGCGCGTAATTCCTCGCGATTTCCGCATGGCACGCGGCGCAGGTCCGAGTGTCCACGTAGCCGTAGTCGGACGCCGCGACCAGTAAACACGCGGACGCGGCCACCGCGACGATCCGAATCAGAACTCGAGCCTTAGCGTGAACGCCAACTGGCGCGACGGCTGGGTGCCGGTATACCTTCCGTAACTGGTGCTCAGTTGGGTCCCCGCCGCATTCACCGAAGAGCCGGCGCCGATGCTGTTGAATTCCGCGTGGTTGATGACGTTGAAAGCCTGGAAGCGCATGCGCAGAGCCAGTTTTTCCCGGATCGAGACCTTCTTATCCAGCGACACGTCCCAATTCGACCAGGACGGCTGCCGCAGGATGCCGAGGCCGGCATTGCCGAACGTGCCGGTGGGCGCGAGAGCGAAGGCGCCCAGATTGAAGTTGTGGTCGAAGTCGTGAGTGAACGACTGCGGTTCGGCAATCACCTGGCAACGGGCGCCGCCGCCGGTCAGCGACGGGTCGTTGAACGGGAACCCTGCCGTCGAACTGCAACTCGGACTGGCGGGCGCCCCAGTGGTGAACTTGGTGATGCCGGAGATCGTCCAGCCACCGATAACGGCCTTCGCGGGCTTCCACAGCCCTGACGGAGTCGGCAGGTTGTACGAGTAATAGGCGGTCAGGATGTGCGTGCGGTCCTCGGCCGTTGGTCCGTAGAACCACTGGCGGGCCTTGTGGTAGGTGTCGGTTCCCTGGGTTCCGAGCGCCTTGGAGAACGTGTAGGACAGGCCGAACGCGAGACCATGGCTGAGCCTGCGCTGGACCTGCGTCTGGAGGGCATGGTAATTCAGGACCGAGTTACTGTAACTCCGGTAAGTGAGTCCGGTCAACCCCGGATAGGCCGTTCGCACCAGGTTCGAATTGATCTCGGTGTTGTTATAGAGATTCGCCGGATTGGCGTAAGCTCCCAGCGGAATCGGGTTCAGATCCAGGTTCTCCATCGCGTGGCGGTCGAAGTTGCCTACGTAGGCCACATCCACCACGGTGTTGAAACCGATGTCGCGCTGGACGGTCAGATTGAACTGGTGTGCGCGTTCCAAAGCCTGCCGGCCGTAGCCCGAAGTAGGACCGATCGGCGAAAGCGCCCCGGATGCCGCGGCCTGCTGGAGCTGGTTGATGTAGCTGTAGTAGATGGTCGGCGTGACGACCACCGGCGCTACCGCACTGCCGGGTATGTTATTGAACGTCCGGTTGTAGAAGATTCCGAAGGAGCCGCGGATCACCGTCTTACCGCTCCCTGTCGGGTCCCAGGCGAAGCCGAAACGCGGGGCGAAGGCCAGGGGCTTGAACGAGTAGTAGTCACCCTTCCCGGTGAAACCGTTGACCCGGGTTCCGTTGGTGATATCTCCGGAACCGGGCACCACCGTAGCCACCAGTGACGGGAAGGTCGTATTGCCGGTCACCGGGTCGAGTGCAACGGCCTTCCCGCCGATGGTAGCCGGCCGGTACAGCCGAGGCGCTTTCGCGGCGCTCCAGAGCGTGGGGAAGAAGCTCACGTAATAGCCGGAAGTATCCGTAGTGGGGCGCTGGTTGACCCAGCGCGTTCCGAAATCCATGGTCAGATTCTTGTTCACACGCCAGCTATCCTGAATGTATCCTTCGATCTGCCAGAAATGCACGTTCGGGACCGCGCGGTTGCTGGCTTCGGAGTAAGTCTGAAACAGACCCAGCAGGGCATTCGCATAGCCGTGTCCGCTATCGTATGGGTTGTTCGTACTGCTGCCGAAGTTGAAAGTACCCATGTAAGTGCCGCCGGCCGACGGCTCGATCTTCGAGTTATACTCAACGAAGACGCCGGTCTTCAGGCTGTGCCGGCCTACCTGTTTACTCAGGTCGTCCTGGAATACCAAGTTGTCGTTGAAGTTCTTGTACGGAGTGAGTCCGCACCCGCCGCCGGTAGTCTGAGAACCCGGGATGTAGGAGGTGGCGCCGGACGCGTTGCCGCCGCTGTACGAAGAGCACGGCAGATAGGGCTGGTACAAAGGACCGGTGGGGAACGGCCGCATGGTCGGCGGGTTCAGGCTGGAGGTGCGGAAGTAGGCGTCATCGCCTTCCGGGTGAAAGAACCCGTAGTTATCGTGGCCCACGCCGAAGAGCATCTCGTTGACCATCGTCGGAGTCGCCGTGTAAGCCAAGTGGATCCCGTGGATGTAACCGGGGAGGAACCGGACCGTGGATCCGATGCCCGGCGCAACCGTAAACGCGTTTTGCTGGTCATCCTTGTCGTTGCCGTACCGGTAGTACATGGTCAGTTTCGAAGTGAGATTGGCATCGAAGCGCAGCAGGTCGTTGCGCCGGTGGTAGAACGGGGTCATGCTGGCGATGTAGTTGGCGGTGAACTGCTGGCCGGGCGCGGGATTCACGTAACCGGTCGGATTCGGGAACAAGTTCAGCAAAGCCTGTCCCGTCGGATCGATCATGTTCTTGGGGATGATGTTTCCCGGGAACTGCCGCCCCGTGGTGGTGTCGATAATCGGGATGACCGCCCCCGCGGAATTGCGGGTATTCGAAAAGTCGCCGCCGCGCTCCGCCGCGGTCGGCATGTTGGCCGTCCTGGTGGTGGTTGGCTGTGCGATCTGAGTGAACTCCTGGGAGATGAAGAAGAACAGCCGCCGCTTGCCGGTGTTCCATTTCCCCGGAATGTAGACCGGACCGCCAAAGCTGTAGCCCGCGATCATATAACGGTAGAGCGGCCTTTGGATACCCTGGCGGTTGTTGAAGAACGTGTTGGCGTTGAGATACTCGCCGCGGTGGTCCCAGTGGCCCGAACCATGAAAGTCGCGCGACCCCCCGCGGGTAATCACATTGATGGTGCCTCCGGCCTGCCGGCCGTACTCGGCCTGGTACCCGTTGGTCAGGACGCGGATTTCGGCGATGGAGTCCTGGTTGGGGGTCACGAAGGCTGTAAAGTTTCCGCCCTCATCCATCTCGGTGAGACCGTCGACGTTCACATTCTTGGAGCGGCTGATCATCCCGTTGATCGAAATGCCATCCATGGAATACGCGCTTTCGAGGTCGCGGCTGGCCGTTTGATCCACCACGCCGGGCAGCAGTGCGATGTAGCCGAAGGGATCGCGGCCCTTCAGGGAAAGGTCGTTCAACTGCTGTCCGCTGACGAGCGCGCTTCGTTCGCTCGAAGCCGTCTGCACCACGGCAGCCTCCGCGGTGACCGTTACCTGCTCGGTGACGTTGCCCAGTTGCAGGACCAGCTTTCCGACATTGCGGGTTTCCGAACTGGCCAGCTCGATGCCTGCGAGCTCGAACGCCTTAAAACCGGGCGCCTGGACATGAATCTTGTAGTTGCCCGGCAGCAGGTTGTTGAAGCGGAACAGACCATCCACGCTCGACACACCTTCGCGTGTCGCTCCGGTAGCCAGTTCGGTTACCGTCAAAACCGCGTTGGCAACGATGGCATCGGCGGGATCCGATACCGAGCCCAGCATTGTACTGGTTACAGTCTGGCCGAATAAACCGGTGGCGACGGCCACCAGCATTAACAGACGACAGAGTCCGTTGAAGCGTCGCATGCCCTAGTTCTCCTTTTTCCCCAGAGTGTGGGGCGCCTCGTTTAAGAGGCCCGGTACAAGCTCGAAAAGACGCCTATGTAGTTATAAAATTGAGACCACCCCTGCGACGCTCCCCCCAAATACAGCACCCGTGAAACAAGTCGCCGACCTGCTCCTGTTACAACTTTAAACTTTCTACGGTAATCGTATCCCCTTCGGTTTTGCCGGTCAGTGTTACCACCAGGCCGTAGCTCTCCGGCGCGATCTTATCCTGATTGGCGATCTGGTAGATCTTACCCTCTTCCGTCACCAGCACCAGCTTGTCGCCGTCCCGAACGCACCTAGCGACACAGTCGGGGTTCGCCCACATCCCCTTCCCGCGCTTGGAGCAGGAAAGATCCACGATGTAGCCGGCGAGTCCTCCCGGGACAGGACCCGTGGCTGCGGCGGTAGCGGGTCCACGCCCGCTGCGTCCGCCGCGTCCTCCGCCGCCACCGCCCGGAGGATCGAATACGGCCAGCGCATCCAACTTGTAAATTCGAGCCAGATTGTTCAGAACGGACCGCACTTGGTCCCAGGAACTTTGTAGAGGCGCCGGGAACCTCTGGGTAGACATAGCTTGATTCAGTTCCCTCAACGTCGTAAGAGCCTTGTCCAACTGAGTCCGGAACTCTGCGTTAGTCATGACGTCTTTGGACGTGCTGAGCGCAGCCAACCGCTTGATGGTCTCTCCCAGTTCGCCGGCGCTGGCCTTAGCGGCTTCGGACAGCTTGCTCGCGTCCACCGGCGGCCGCATCAGGTTGGCGTAGAACTGCTGGGGGAACTCCTTGCTCCACTGGTCGAGTTGCAGCACCTGGAACTGCACATAGTCGCGGGCGTAGGCATCGCGATCGAAGTCCTGCGGCGCCGCACTTACCAGCACCGCAAGTAGAAATGCGGCAGACACCGCCAGGCGGCGTACAAGCATGGACTGCCTCCTTACGTAAACAGCTCAGTCAGAACACGGGCGGGAGTGACTCCTACCAGAGACTCGTCGCGTCCTTCATACGGGAAAGTGTTCTTCTTGTAGTCGATTCCCAGCAAGTGCTGCACCGTGGCATGGATGTCACTGTGGCCGCACTTGAAATCCCGGGCGGCCGAGTAACCCAGCTCGTCGGTCTGACCGTAGTCGAATCCGGGCTTCAGGCCCGCGCCGGCCATCCACATGCTGAATCCGTACGGGTTGTGGTCACGGCCGGGCTTCGAGTTCTTGGCTTCGATGGTGGGCAGCCTGCCGAACTCGCCGGACCATACGACCAGCGTGTCCTTCAGCATGCCGCGCTGCTCCAGGTCGATGAGCAGCCCCGACATACCTTGGTCGATGTACTCGCAGAGACCCGGGAGCTGGCCCTCGATGTTATTGTGAGTGTCCCAGTTGCCGCCGCCGCCGCCGTAGACCTGCACGAAGCGCACGTCCTTCTCCGCCAGCCGCCGGGCCATCAGGCAGAGCCTGCCGAACGGTCCGCCAACTTTCGCATCGATGCCATAGAGCTTCTTGGTGGCTTCGCTCTCCTGGCCGAGATCCGCGACCTTGAGGGCTTCCACCTGCATGCGCGCGGCCAGCTCGTAGTTGGCGATGCGCGACTCCAGGTCCTGATCGAGCGGGTACGCCTTCTTCTGCTCGCGGTTCAGGGCTCCGACCGTGTCAAGGAACCGCCGCTGCCGATCGAGGCTCATGTTCTCCGGCCGCTTGATGTCGAAGATCGGCGTCTTCGGATCCGCGCGCATCGAAGTGCCGTTGTAAATGGGAGGCAGCCAGGCGGAGGAATGCGCCCGATCGCCGATCGTGGCGCCCTGGCCGAGCGCGACGTAGGCCGGCAGATCCTGATTCTCGCTTCCCAACGCATAGCTCACCCACGAGCCGATGGCCGGGAATCCGGTGAAGCCGCGGCCGGTGACGAAGGTGAACTGCGCGGTCGAATGGTCGATGCGGTCGGTGGTCATGGAGCGGACGAACGTCACCTTATCGACCACCTTCTGGAAGTAAGGAAGCAGCTCGGAGACCTGGCGTCCGCTGTCGCCGCAGTCGGCGAACTTCCACGGGCTGGCCATGATCTGCTGTGAGCCGTT
>JBGPKH010000201.1:0-13033 GCA_041485845.1 Bryobacteraceae bacterium | reverse complement strand
TCCGTGGCGACCGCCTCCTGGCCGAAGAGAAACGCTGTCAACTGGACCGCCTGTATCAACGCATCTGCGACGATTTGGATGCACTCCTGCACGCGGTGGATGCCGACTGGGGCCACGTGACGATCAAGATCAGCGGCCACCCTCCATTTCCTGCCCAGATCATATTCAACGGGCATGAATACGTGGCCTGTCAAGCGCGGAAGGCCGGGATCGGCTTTACCAAGGAGGGGAACTGTTTTACGCATGTAGCGGACGTAACCGGCTTGGCGAAGATCGCGGATACCTTGTCCGAGGAATCGGCGATAGGGCGATTGAGCCAAGTCTGTGACCGTTGGATCTACTCCAGTTGCCTGTGCTTCGCTCTGGATTTGGAAGAGCAACAGAACAGTGGGTTCCGGTATCAGTATTCCAACTACCAGGTGTGCCGAGCTTATGCTTTGGTGGTGGCCAAGAATCGTAAAATGGTACACTCGTGTCCAAAACACCAGTTACTCTGAGTGACTTCGCCAATTCGTATATTTAAGCGTGACATCCACTCCGCAATCTCCGGTCCACCGTCTTCGCTGCCTTGCGTTGGGGCGGCCCTCCTGTCAACGTAGTGAGTGAACCAGACGCTGATCTCGGTTCCACCACTCGCCTCAAGGAGGGCACGGTTTATGATACAGGCTGCCAGCTTGTTCAATCAACTTCTGCAACATTTCCCCAGAGCGGAGTTCGCCTCGCTGGTCAAGAAGCACCTGGCGGAACGCGCCGCCAAAGGCTTCACCTGCTGGACCCAGCTCGTGGCCATGACGTTCTGCCAGTTGGCCCATGCCGATTCGCTGCGCGAGATCTGCAACGGGTTGGCTTGTAGTGAAGGCAAACTGGTGCATCTCGGCATCAACAACGCACCCAACAAATCCACCCTGTCCTATGCCAACGAGCACCGCCCGGCGGCGCTATTCGAAGACTTGCTCTACACCTCGCTGAACCGCTTCCGCGAACAGCAAGGCATGGGCGCCCGCAAGGCCAAGTTCCGGTTCAAGAACAAACTCCTATCGCTGGACTCCACCACCATCTCGCTATGCCTGGACCTGTTTCCCTGGGCCAAGTTCCGCCGGGCCAAAGGGGGCGTGAAGGCGCACGTGCTGTTGGACCACGACGACTACCTGCCGTCCTACGTTCTCATTACCGAAGCCAAGAAAAGCGATGTCCGCATCGCCCAGACTCTGGATCTCAACGCCGGCTCCATTGTGGCCATGGACAGGGGCTATAACGACTATGCCCTGTTCGGAAAGTGGACCGGCCGCGGGGTGTTCTTCGTGACCCGCCTGAAGGACAATGCCGCCTATGAGGTGGTGGAATCTTTCCTGGGTCCGCTGCCGCGCCACATCCTGGCCGATGAAATCATCCGCTTTACGGGCACGCAGGCGGCCAAGAACTGCCCGCATCTGCTGCGGCGGGTAGTGGTTTGGGACCCTAACAACGAACGAGAGATCGTTCTGCTGACCAATCTGCTGCATTTCGGCGCCACCACCATCGCCGCCATCTATAAGGACCGCTGGGAAATCGAACTGTTTTTCAAGGCCCTCAAACAGAACCTGAAGGTGAAGAGTTTTGTGGGCACCAGCCGGAACGCGCTGCTGATTCAGATTTGGACAGCGTTGCTGGCGATGCTGCTGTTGAAATGGATGTACCACCTCTCCAAGGCGAAGTGGTCCTTCTCCAATCTGGCCTCCATGCTGCGCTTGAATTTGTTCACCTACCGGGATCTCCGCCGCTGGCTGGAGAACCCCTTCGGCACACCGCCGCTGGTTCCACCGGTTGAACAGCTTAGCCTGAATCTGAGCTGATTAGGACAGGCTATGCGAGGTTATCTGCGGCAAACTACGAGCAACAAGATCAGCTTCATGTCGGCCACAAACATTGGTCCGTACCACCCCGGCCCACCCCGGAAAGTAACTCTTTTGGACAGGAGACGCTAACTCAAAACGGGAGACCTCAACCTCAAAGCTCCAGTTTCGGCGTCGTAAATCCCCTGTTTGCAATACGGGTCGCTATTTTTGTCCGTGTTTAGGACAGCAGTGGTTTGCGCATGCTAAGAAAAGACGCGGCTGCGTCGGCCCTTGCCGCTCTTTCCATGGCGCTGGGTATTGCCGCTGTTACGTGCATCTTCAGCGTAGTACATGCGGTCCTGTTCGATCCCTTCCCCTACAAGAATTTTGAACGTATCGTGCGCATCGGCATCGCACCCCTTAAGCAGGGCCCATTACGCGGGGCGTATTCGATCGCCGAGTACCGGGCCATTCGGGAACGCAGCCATATGCTCGAAGATGCGTTCGCCACGGGCTTCGACCGTATGAGGCTCACCGAGGGAGGGGGGCCGATTGAGGACGTCTCGGCCTCCCTGTTCAGCAGCAACGGATTCGAGTTTCTCGGAGTAAAGCCGCTGCTGGGGCGCACTTTTCTCCCCGACGATTACGGCTCCGGCGGTGAACCGAGGCCGGTCGTCGTCCTGAATTACCTTTTCTGGCAGAGACGGTTCGCCTCCGATCCTAAGATCGTCGGCCGGGAGGTGAGGCTGAACGGCCAGAACTACACCGTGATTGGCGTAATGCCGCTAAGGTTCACTTTCTTCACGAGCCCCGGTGTGCTGTCGCTTTGGCGCCCCCTGCCGGTGGATGGTATCCAGAATAGCCGGGTGATGGTTCACGGGCGTCTCAAGCCGGGAGTTTCCCTGACAAGCGCCGCGGCCGAATTGCATTCGATCCTTACTCCTTTCGCCGAGGCCGACCCAAAAAGCTTCCCCGCCAATGGCTTTGCGATGCAGCTGGTACCCTTTGGCGATTGGGTCAGGCCATGGATCCGAACTACCGTATATGTCCTGCTGGCAGCGGTAGGCTTCCTTCTCCTGATTGCCTGCGCCAACGTAGCCAATCTGCTTCTGGCGCGCGCCTGCGTGCGAACCAAGGAAATCTCCGTCCGCCTGGCGGTCGGAGCGCACCGCTGGCAACTTTTGAGGCAGCTTCTCACCGAGAGCGTGCTGTTGTCCGTTTGTGGGGGCGCCACCGGAGTTCTGCTGGCCGTGTGGGGCACCAAAGCGCTCGTAACACTTCTCCCACCAAATGCAATTAACAGCGAAATGGAGATCCGCGTCAATTCGGCGGTCTTGGTAAGTTCTCTCGTGGTGTCAATACTCACCGGGATTCTGTTCGGTCTGATTCCTGCCATTCATGCCTCGCGGCTCGATATCAGCCAGACCTTAAAAGAGGGGGAGAAAGGATCGTCCGGCGGGCTGAGCGGGCACCGGACGAGAAACGCGCTGGTGGTCCTGGCGTTCGCCTTTTCCATGATCCTGCTCACCGGCGCCGGGCTCATGATCCGTACCTTTATCAGTCTGACCCAGGAAGACCCGGGGGTCCGGACAGATCACGTTCTCACTTTATGGCTGTGGCCGGCGCCCAATGCGGAACCGGCTCTCGGTCAGCGGATCGCGTTCTTCCGAAATGTGCTGGAACAGTTGCAGGCCGCGCCTGGGGTGAAAAGCGCAACAGTCGGTCTCGGATTCCCTCCGTACGGCGGGATTACCTCGAAGGTGGCGATCGAAGGACGCATAGCTGCGCAACAGCTTGAGGCGACCGTTGCTGCCGTCAGCGCCGGCTACTTTGCAACGATGGGCATTCCGCTGCTTCGGGGAGAAATCCTCGCGGCGAGCAACGTGATTCGCGCCGAACATGTGGCGGTCGTCAATCAGACGATGGTGCAGCAGTTTTTTCCCGCCGGCGAGGATCCCATCGGCAAAAACATCCGTCTGGATGTGCTGGCAAGGCGGCAGGCGCCAGGCGGTCCGGGGGTTCGCATCGTTGGAGTGGTCGCCGATTCGAAAAATGACGGTCTCCGGAAGAAGCCGGTTCCGGGGCTATTTGTGCCCTTCACCCTGAGCCCGCAGCCGGGCTACCAACTCGCGGTGCGAACCGTTTCATCGCCGCTGGCTGCGCTGCCGACTGTCCGCGCCCGGATTGCAGCCGTCGACAAAGAACAGGCGCTGACCAATGTCACGTTGGAAGAGAGTATCGCCCTGGGGACGGCGCAGGAACGGTTTGCCATGGTTCTCCTGAGTGTGTTTGCGGTATTCGGCCTCGCGCTCGCCGCGATCGGGATTTACGGGGCGATGTCCTATTCGGTTTCGCAGCGCACCCGTGAGATCGGGATTCGAGTGGCCCTGGGCGCCGGCGCCGCGGACATCATCCGGTTGGTCGTGGTCGGCGGCTTCAGGCTGGCGCTTATTGGCGTCGTATTAGGCGCCTTTGGCAGCGTCGCCATCACGCGCATGATCAGCAGTCAGTTGTACGGTGTCACCGCCTCCGACCCGCCGGCGTTCGTCAGTGTAGCTGCACTTTTGTGTTTCGTGGGGCTGGTCGCGTGCTACATTCCCGCTCGCAGGGCGGCAGGGGTAAGTCCTCTCATCGCACTGCGCAGCGCATAAATGGCATTTCGAGTAACAGGCAGCCGCCGGGGGACGCCGTCAGGCGAACTGCCAGCCCTTGCGGAACACGGGCTTGAGATACTTGTTGGCTTCGGCGTTGTTGGTGATCCTCATCTTGGCGGCATCGTATTTCGATCTTGCCTTCGACCCGCAGCGCGATCGCACCCAGTCGCATCCATTCGACGTTCAGTCTCATCACGGATGAATCCTGGATAAATTGATGCTGGAGAGCGTCGGAGAGCCACGGCGTCGCCACTGTCAGGCCGCCCGCTGACGACGAATCCGGCCTGGCTCCCGGGCCGCTTCCAGCTTTCGATCCCGTCCGGCCTGGATCTCTTGCTGACGCCCGATCAGCATGTCTTTCGGCGTGATGTAGCCGATGGCGCTGTTCAAGCGTGAGCGATTTGTGCCAACGTTCGATTTTGCCATTCGATTGAGGGCAAGACGGCGAAGTCCTCGCGTGCGTCATGCCCGAGATCCGAATGAACTCCTTGAAGTCCCTGGCGATGAACTGCGGGCCGTTGTCGGAGATGATCCTTGGACGCGCCTCCGGGTACAGTTCCATTGCCCGCTGCAAGATGTTCTCGATGTCCGCCTCGGTCATCGACTCGCGCAGATCCCAGTTGACGATGCACCGCTTATGAGTCGGGATCTCGCCCCGTAACCCCGCCCTCGCGAAGTGGGAGAATCACGTTCAACGTTGCCTGCTTGTGGTCGATCAGGGCCTGGGAGGCTGCTGTCTCTTGTGGCTGTGCCTTATCATAATGTTTCCCATGGCGTCTGGGGTGTATACTGACCATCGCGAACCGTCCCTCTAAGCACATAATCATTATGCCTACTTTGCCGAACAATGCACGCTTGCCCCACAAGCTCCTCACCGGACTCGCCACCCTGCTGCTGGCCGGAGTCGGTGTCGCGCAGCCTCCCGGCCACGTTCGCCGTCTGCCTCTCGACGGCGCACCAAACTTTCGCGACATTGGCGGCTACGCAACCGCGGATGGACGTCACGTAAGATGGGGGCAAGTCTATCGCTCGGGGCAGCTCTCTCAACTGACCGTCAAGGACTATGAATACCTTGCTCGTCGCGGTATTTCCACGGTCTGCGATTTCCGCCGGGATGATGAACGCCGGTCGGATCCCACTCAATGGAAGGGACCGAATCCTCCCGAGATTCCCTTGCTGCCCACGCCGGGCCGAAACGGGCCGACCACGATGGAACTCCTTGCGAAGGGCGCCGGCGCGGCTGAGATGGTGGCATTCATGCGCGCCACCTACGAGCGAATCGTCGTCATTTATGCCCCGTCCTACGGCGCCGCGTTTCAGAGAATACTCAACGGCACAGGGCCCACGCTGTACCACTGTTCGGCCGGCAAGGATCGCACAGGTGTTTTTAGTGCAATGTTGCTGTTGTTTCTTGGCGTCCCCCGCGAGACCGCCTTTGCGGACTATCTGCTCAGCAACGACTATGCCGCGACCGCACAGCAGGTGAATGCGGCGGCCACCGGGCTGAAGGCCTCGCCGGACGCCGTGCGCGCCGTTTACATGGCCGACCGCGCCTACCTCGACGCGGCGCTCCAGACCATCGAACGGGATTTCCGCTCACTCGATAATTACCGGCGCACTGAGCTGCGACTTTCGGACCAGGATCTTGTGCGGCTGAAAGTGCGTTTGCTTGAAAAATGATGGACTCCGCGTGCGCAGGTTTGCCGCAAGGACACGCATGCCGGCAATTCGTTACCGCGGCGCCTTCCGCCGCAGCTCATCGAAGAAATTCAGCGCAAACGTGACCTGAGTCGAAGACCCCTCGCCCGCAGCAACATCTCCTCGATGACGAAGCGGCCGCCCGCCGGCCAGAGATCGAACCACGGACCCAGGTCCGCTTTGGCAGCCCATACACGCGGCTTGCCGAACTCGATCGCGCCGCCGCTGGCATCGTATGCGGCTACCATCGTTCCCGCCGGGCCGCGGAAGAACAATTCTGGCCCCTTCCTGGACCATAGTGGCGCCGATCCTCCCCCTGCGCATCGGCGGCGGCGCCGGTCGAGACTCCAGTCCGCTTCTGCACGGCTGCGATTCTGCTTCGGGGAATGACGCCGCCCGAGGGATCCTGAACGATACCCTCCAGCCGTGAGTTGGCAACCTGTGCAAACCGGTTCTTCTTCCATGAACCACGTCACGCAGCGACTGACTTGTGTGGGTCGATGACGAACTTCTTCGCCGCGCCCTTGTCGAAGTCCCTGTAACCTTGCGGAGCCTCGTCGAGTGAAATCATGGTCACGTTGCAGGCTTTGGCGGGGTGTACTTTGTTATGCAAGATAGCCTGCATGAGCTGCCGGTTGTAGCGCAGAACCGGGCACTGGCCCGTGTGGAAGGAACACGATTTCGCCCAGCCCAGACCGATGCGGATGCTGAGCGAGCCGATCTTGGCCGCCTCGTCCACGCCGCCCGGATCGCCCGTTACATACAGACCGGGAATGCCGATAGAGCCGCCCGCACGAACTACTTCCTGCAGCGAATTCAGCACCGTGGCCGGACGCTCCACAGCCGTGTCCTTGCCATGGCCGCGGGCCTCGAAGCCCACGCAATCGACGGCCGAATCGACCACAGGCTCACCCATGATCTGCTCAACCTGCTGCGCCAGCGTGGCCTCCTTGCGAAGGTCAATCGCCTCGCAGCCGAAGCTCTTGGCTTGCGCCAGGCGCTCGGGAATCATGTCGCCCACGATGACCACGGCTGCGCCCAGAAGCTGGCAACTGGCGGCGCACGCCAGCCCGACCGGGCCCGCACCCGCAACGTATACGATCGATCCGGGCCCCACGCCCGCCGTCACTGCACCGTGGAAGCCCGTGGGGAAAATGTCGGAGAGCAGCGTCAGGTCCCGGATCTTCCCCATCGCCGCTTCCGTGTTGGGGAACTTGAGGAGGTTGAAATCGGCGTAAGGAACCATGACGTATTCGGCCTGTCCCCCCACCCAGCCGCCCATGTCGACGTAACCATACGCCGCGCCTGGCCGGGCGGGATTCACGGTGAGGCAGATTCCGGTCTTGCCTTCACGACAGTTCCGGCAGCGGCCGCACGCGATGTTGAACGGCACGGTGACCAGGTCACCCACCTCCAGCATCTCCACGTCAGAACCCTTCTCGATGATCTGCCCCGTGATTTCATGGCCCAGAATCAGTCCTTGCGGGGCGGTCGTCCGCCCACGCACCATATGTTGGTCGGACCCGCAAATGTTGGTCGTCACGATCTTCAGAATTACTCCGTGGGGGGCGTCTTTGCCGCCGAACGGATCGGTCTCGCTCTTGGGCATCCGCAGCTTCGGGTACGCGATCGACTGAATCTCAACCACTCCCGGCTTCATGTATGCTACTCCACGATTTCCCGCCATAAGGTCTCCCTAAAATATTGACTCATTCTACAGCCGCCCCTGCCGAGTGTCAACGCTGCAAGAATCGCTGTGTCAAGGCAAAATAGAAATGTCCCCTTCCGGAGCAAAGTAGAAACGTTCCCTTGCGGCGGTTTCCAAAAGCTCCCATTCCCTCTTGTCTGGGAAATGGGTTCGACTTGCGGCCGGTTCCGTCCACGCCGCCCGCCGTCTTTGCGCGCCGTAGGGAAGCCTTGACGGGTTCCGCCGCAAGCGGCACAGTGCGCGCAAGAGGGAATGGGAGCGATCCCTCTGAAATCGAGCGGACATTTCTAATGGGGCTTGACACCTGGCTAACTAACTCTTGACACCCCTGTGGCGCGGTGCTAGCTTGCTAGCATTAGCCGCCAACGGGGATCGATCGACGGGGTCGGGATTCTGAATCGGATTTTGGAGGCCGCTTATGAAAGCAAGAACTCTTCGTTCGTTGCTGTCGTTTATAGCGGCGGTTGCGCTGTTCTCCGCCACCGCTCGCGCTCAGGAAAGCCGTGCCACTCTCAGCGGCACGGTCACCGATCCCTCCGGTCTGGCAGTCCCGGGAACGGAAGTCACTCTCGCCAACACCCAAACCGGTGTTGCGTTTGCCACCAAGACCAACGAGGCCGGCCAATACCGCTTCCTCTTTCTCAACCCCGGCACCTACCGGCTGACGGTGCAGAGTGCGGGATTCCGAATCTTCGTCCGCGAGAACATCCAGTTGCAGGTCACATTGGCGACCGTGATCGACGTCGCCATGCAATTGGGAGACCTGGCCGACCGCATTACCGTAACCAGCGAAGCTCCTTTGCTCGAAGCCGAAAAGGGCGACCGCGGCCTGGTCATCAACAACAAGTCCATGACGGAGTTGCCCCTGCAAGGCTCCCGCAACCCGCTCAGCGTGGCGGTGTTGACTCCCGGAGCGTTGTTCACCGCCGGGTCGCTCTCCAATCAGCCGGTTCACTCGCTCGACGGGGAGTCGAGCTGGTCCATCAACGGCAGCCGGACCAAGCAGGTTGAATTCGTGCTAGACGGCGCCCCCAATAATACCTTGCGGACCTTGGGCAACAACGTCGCGTTCGTCCCGCCGGCCGACGCCCTGGAAGAGATCAATGTCATGAGCAACATGTTCGATGCGCAATACGGCCGCACGGCCGGCGGCGTGGTCAACATGTCCATCCGCAGCGGCGCCAACGACTGGCACGGCTCGGCGTACAGTTTCTTGAAGCGCGAATGGCTGAACGCCAACTCCTTCTCCAACAACGCCCAGAGGCTGCCGCGCCTGGGGGCCGTTTTGGACCAGCGCGGCTTCTCGTTTGGCGGCCCGGTTCGCCTGCCCCGGGTGTACAACGGCAAGGACCGGACGTTCTTTTTTCTCTCGTTTGAGAACTCTTATCAAGGCGATTACATTACCGGCGACTCCCTCGCCTCGGTCCCCACTGTCGACCAGCGCAAAGGAGATTTCTCCAAGACGTCCGACAATGCCGGACGGCTTTTTACGATCTACGATCCTTTGACCGGCCATTTCGAGGGGTCCAACTGGGTCCGCACCCCGTTTGCCGGCAATACCATCAATCCGGCGCGCTTCTCGCCGATCGGCGCCAAGCTCCTCAGTCTGTATCCCGAACCCAACACCACCACCAGCGGGTCCGTCCCTTGGCAGAACAACTATATCGCGGCCAGCAATATTCGCGAATGGCGGCTGAACAGTTTTATTTCCCGCCTGGATCATCATTTCGGCCCGCGCGAGCGGGTAATGACGCGTTATGCATACAACGACTTCGTACAGCTTACCAATAACAACGGCCTGCCCGGCGTGGCCGGTAATTACCGTTACGGGTCCAAGGCGAACCGCATCGGCCTGGTGTTCGATTCCATTACGACGATCACTTCCGCTACGTTGTTCAACGTCCGCGCCTCCTTGACCTACTGGCTGGGCGACTTCAAGCCGTATGTCCCCTTCGACAGTCTCGCTTTTGGATTCCCCAAGGCCCTGGTTAGCCAACTGCCCCGGCCTACCGCCTTTCCGCAGATCTCGATGGATGGCGCCACCACCATCGGCCAGTCGTCCGGAAACAGCGACTTCGAAGGCAGCTCGATTATTACGATCGGTCCGAATCTGGTCATGATCCGCGGAAAGCACACCATCAAGACCGGGCTCGACTTTCGCATGACGCGAAACGCCTTGATTCAGCTCGGCGCGGCGGCGGGCGCTTACAGCTTCACGCGGGGTTTCACCCGCGCCGATTACCTGAACCAGGATCTTCTCTCGGGTGTGGCCGCAGCGTCCATGCTTCTCGGAGAACCGTCGTCGGGCTCGATCTCTTCGATCGATCCGCCGGCCCTGCAGTGGCTGTACTACGCTCCCTGGGTGCAAGACGATTTCAAGGCGACGCGGAAGCTCACCATCAATCTCGGCTTCCGTTGGGACATCAACATGGGGCTCACGGAGCGCTACAACCGCCTTAATTATGGTTTCGACGCAAACGTTGTAAATCCCGTCTCCCAGCAGATCGATCAAAAAAAGTTTCCGGGCTACACCGTGAAGGGCGGTATCGGATTCGCCGGCCTCAATGGCAGTCCGCGATCTCCCGTGGCAACCGACTGGAACAACTTTCAGATCCGCGTGGGCGCCGCCTACAGGCTGACCGACCAGACCGTGCTGCGCGGCGGTTACGGCACGTTTTATCAAAATCCGACCTTCTTCGGGAATCAGTTCGGATTCTCGCAGACCACCTCGTATGTCGCCACGCTCGATTCCGGCCGCACGGCCGCTAATAAGATCGACAATCCCTATCCGGACGGGCTCATCCCGGCGGCAGGTGCGTCGCAGGGGTTGCGCACGTTTCTGGGTCAGGCGCCCAACTTCCTGAATACCGCGGCCAGGATCCCCTACGTGCGCCAGTTTTCCTTCGGGATCCAGCGCCAGTTACCCGCCGGCATTTTGCTCGATGCGTCTTATGTCGGTTCCCGCTCGGTCGAGCAATCGCTTTCCAAAGGATACAACGCCATTCCGCTGGCTGCCATGAATCTGGGCAATCCGGCCCTGGGCGGCGATCCCAACTATCTGAACGCGCTTGTGCCGAACCCCTTCGCGGGCCTGATTCCCGGAACCGCGCTCAACAATTCCACCGTCGCGCGTTCTCAACTGCTGCGCCCGTTCCCCCAGTTCAATAACTTCAATGTCCAGCAGTTGAACACCGGACGCTTATGGTATAACTCTCTCCAGATCTCACTTACGAAGCGCTACTCTCACGGGCTCACCTTCATCACCAGTTACACTTTTTCGAAGAACATCGAAGACGAATACCTCAACGACCAGGATGACAAAACCACGCGCACGCTTACGGCTTTCGATACCCCGCAGCGGTTAGCCATCGGGCCCAGCTATGAGCTCCCGTTTGGCAAGGGCCGCAAGTTCTTGTCGGGGAGTCCCTCCGTGGTACGGAAGATCGTCGAAGGATGGCAGCTAACCGTCACCGCGTGGTTCCAGAGCGGGGCGCCCATGAGCATCCCCACCAGCGTGTATCTGATTGGCGATCCGCGGCTGGAGAATCCCACGTGGGACCGGATGTTCAAGACCGGCGTCGTCGATACCAACGGCGCTGTCAGAAACGTGGCGGCCGGGGAAGCGCCGGTGTTTGCCATCCGCCCCACGAACTCGTTGCGGGTCACGCCCAGCCGGTATGGCAATCTTCGCAACCTGAAGGACCAATCGATCGATTCCTCGCTGATCCGGAACATCAGATTCCGGGAGAAGTGGAACCTGCAAGTGCGCATCGATACGTTCAACACGTTCAATCATCCGACGTTCTCCGGCAACCCCAACCAGACCCCCACGAATGTCAACTTCGGAAAGATCCTGCGCGACAGCGGGCAAAGCAACGTTCCGCGGGTGGTCCAACTCGGAGCGCGTTTCGTATTCTGACGCATTCTGGTGCATGAGGAGGAGCCTGGATGTCACGTTCCCGATCGATACTCCTGATCGGCATTGGCGCGGCGGTGATCCCGCTGGCGGTGCTTGCCGTGCCTGAACCGCAGGACGCCGCGCCAGCCGGATGGTGGATGAACGAACCGATCCGCCTGGTGCAGACCAACCTGCGTGAGACGGATACCGCGCTCGATCCCCAGCGGCTGGTGCGGCAATTGGCCGATTTTCCCGCCAATGTCCTTCTCATGGGAATGGGCGGCATCGCCGCTCATTTCCCGAGTAAGCTCGAATTCCATTTCGTGAGCCCCTATCTGCCGCCGGGGCGCGACACCTTTGGCGAAGTGCTCCAGGAGGCGCACGCGCACAAAATTCGCGTGATCGGACGGTTCGACTTCAGCAAGGTGGCTAAGCCGGTCTATGACGCTCACCCCGGCTGGTTTTTCCGAAAATCCAACGGAGAACCGGCCACTTACAACGGCCTTTATGCGACCTGTATCAACGGCGCGTATTATCAACAGGCGGCCATGAAGATCCTGGAGGAGGCTCTGGAACGATACGATGTGGACGGACTATTCTTCAACGCGCCCGGCCAGCCCGCTTCGGACTACAGCGGCAATCGCTACGGCATGTGCAACTGCGAGAGCTGCAAGACGCGCTTTCAAGCTCTCTACCATCGTCCCTTGCCGTCCGCGCCCGACGCCGACTACAACCGGTTTATCGCCGCGTCGGTCCAGGAGGTCACCAGGAACATAGGCAACCTGATCCACTCCAAGCGGTCGAAAGCCGGCTTCTTCACCTACACCCAGGATTACGTGGACGGCGCCACCTCCGAGTCCAATACCTCGATCGCGCGCGGTCTGCCTTTGTGGCCGTATTCGGCCAGCGAGAGCGTCGGCCGCGCGCGGGACAATCAGCCGTCGAAAATGCCGCTCAATCTCAGTATCGGGTTCGTCGACATCCCGTATCGGTTCGCCTCGGTTCCGCCGGCGGAGATCCAAATCCGGTTGTATCAGAACATGGCGCACGGGTCCGGACCGGCTTTCGTGGTAGTCGGAACTTTGGATCAGGAGGACCGCACCGGCATCGCGGCGGCCCGCCCGGTTTTCCGGTTTCACGCCGATCACGACGACCTGTATGTAGGGCAGGAGAGCGCGGCTCGCGTGCTCCTGCTTTCCGGCGGGGGCGGGCGCGGCGGCGGCGGAGGCGGCCGCGGCGGAGGGCAGGATGGCTACCGCGG
>JBGPKH010000200.1:0-13100 GCA_041485845.1 Bryobacteraceae bacterium | reverse complement strand
CCAACTCAGTCCACAACATCCGAACACGGCATCATTTGCCCACAGGGTAGTCCCAGAGACAAGGCTCCCGGCTGCCAGTAGCATAGCCGAACCGAAGACCAGCACCAGGGAACGGCTGAATGCACGCCCGAAGGGCCGGCCGCGCGGATTCCAGGAGCGCAGCGTTCGAAATCCCAGGAGCAGCAAGAGGCAATACAGCGGCACGAAAGGGGCGATGTAGTGAGGGTGCACCTGAACCTCGATCAGGAGTGCGGCCAGGGCGGCTGCCAGGGCGATGGCGAGCTTCCACTGTCGCGCGATCCACAGTCCCACCACCGATACGAGAATTGGCGGTAACAGTGCAGGACGGAGGAAAATCCAAAAGGCGCGGCCGAACTGCTCCATCCTGGCCGCGAGGTAGCCGCGCGCCGAACGGTTGCGCCAGTATACCGGCGCACGGTAGGACGCCTCGAGCTGAGCCATGTTTGCCGGCAGGTCCAACGGCGGCCGCGGGCTTTCGAACACAAAGTGTGGAAATGAAGAAGCCGCCCGATCGCCGATGACGTATGGCATGCTGCGCCAGTCACCGGTACAGCGGAGGTTGTACCAAACGGTAAACAGTCCCAGACCGAGCGTGCCGGCTGCCAGCGGCGCGAGAAGCCGGACCAACTCCGGCCACTTCGGTTTAGGGCGCTGGGTGCCGAGATCGTGCACCAGCAGAAGGGAGACGGTAAGGACCAAGGCCAAACCCTCATAGGGCCGGCGCAGAACCAGCAGGGCCGCACCGGCGGTCAGCCAGCACGAGGGTCCGATGGCCAGGCGTGTCCGCAGCCTGCCATAGGCGCCGACAACCAGATTGCCGCCAATGGCGGCCACCGAACCGCCCCAATAGCTGTTCATCCAATAGGTAAAGGCTCCCAATTGCACTCCGGCGAGCAGGGCCGCGAGAAGGGCCCAGCCGTTCGGCGCGAAGGCCCGGGCCATCCAAAACCCTGCCGCTGACATCAGGCCCACACTGAGGAAGACCCCCCACCACGGGTGGCCGAGGACCACCTGGCCGAATGCCAGTACCGCCGCCTGCGCCGGCGGGTAAATGGAAACATACGCCGGCGAAGTCAGGACGTAGGATGCACGGAAAGCTCCCGGCGCCGGCAGCGGCGGGTTCGCGACACGCCCCAATGCGAACGTGTCTGCGCCGAGCAGATAGCTGAATTCATCCATCACCACCGGCTTCGGCATGTCCACAACGGGGAGCAGGGCGACGCGAATCGACAGGGGCGCCAGAAAGGCGATGGCCAGACCGGCGGCCGGAGTGACGCGGCGGACCCGGGCTTCCAGCCTTCTCCACCAGGGCTCGCAGAGTGCTGGCCGCCACCAGGACAGCGCGCACAAGCCGGCGGCCAGCAGAATCTCGGGCCACAGCAGCCAGGCGATCATTGTCCCGCCCCAGCGAGGAGGGTCAGCACTTCAGGGTTTTCCCCGTAAGACCAGTCATCCGATCCACCTTCTCCGGGAGCCTGAAATACACAAGTCCGGTAGGTATAGGTAATGAAGATGCATTATATAACATCGCTCCTTGGTTGAAGTAATATCTATTTTAGAGATTTAGAAATCCGCTTCGAAAACTGGGACCCGCAGGTTATAATACGGACGTGACGGCGCGAGGATTGGAATCGAGTCGCGGCGAGAGCATGGAGGTTCTGGTCACGGGCTGTGCGGGTTTCATGGGTTCGCATTTGTGCGAAAGGCTGCTGGCGTCCGGACATTCCGTAGTTGGGATAGATTCTCTTACCGGATATTACGATCCTGCTATTAAGCGCCGGAATCTCGAAGTCTGTTTGCAGTCGCCGCATTTTCACTTTCTGCAAAAAGCCATCGACAGCCTGGACGCCGGGATGCTCCACAGGGTCCAATGGATCTTCCACTTGGCCGGCCGGCCGGGCGTGAGGACAAGCTGGAGCACTGAGTTCCCCTCCTACGTCGCGGATAATATCCTGGGAACCCAGCATCTGCTTGACCAGGTGCGCGGGTCGCCGCGTTTGCTGCGGTTCGTGTTCGCGTCCTCGTCGTCGGTTTACGGCAATACGGGCTGCGCGACGGTGTCAGAAGGGACTGTGCCAAAACCGTTCTCGCCCTACGGCGTAACCAAGCTTTCCGCCGAGCACTTGTGTTCGCTCTATGCGGAGAACTTCGGAGTGCCTGCGGTGTCGCTTCGTTTGTTTACCGTCTGCGGGCCGAGGCAGCGGCCCGACATGCTCTTGAGCCGTCTGATCTCCGTTGCGCTCGAGGGCGGCGTCTTTGAGCTCTACGGCAGCGGGGATGCCCGCAGGGACTTCACCGGAGTGGCAGACGTCGTGGAAGCCCTGCTGCTGGCCGCGGCGCGCACCAGCGAATGGCGCGTTTTCAACATTTCGGGAGGGCAGCCTACGGCAATCGCAGATGTGATCGATATGGTCGAGCGGATCACGGGAGCGGGGATCGCCGTGCGCAGAGTTGGCAGTCAATACGGCGATGTAGCACAGACTGCCGCCGATCTGACCCGGGCGCGCAGCGAATTGGGCTATTCTCCCTCGTGGCGGATCGAAGAGATCGTCAGAGCACAGCTCGCATACACGCGCGGTGTAAGGGCGGCGGCCGCCGGGGCCGACTGATCCGTGGCCGACCGGCGCGGTTGTCCGTCTCGCACAGCGACCATTGTCATTCCGGCGTGCAATGAAGAACTGGCGCTGGCGTCCCAGCTTCGCGAAATCGCGGAGGCCATGAACCAGTCCGGCTGGGCATTTGAAATCATCGTAGTTGACGATGGTTCCACGGACCAGACAGCGAGCGTGGCGACGAGTTGCGGCGCGACGGTTCTCCGGCTGGGGCGAAACCTCGGATATGGCGAGGCGCTGAAAGCCGGGATCAAAGCCGCCAGATACGACTGGATCCTCATCAGCGATGCGGATGGCACTTATCCGCCTCGTGCTATCCCCGGCCTGCTGGCGGGCGCGGCGGACGCCCGCATGATAGTCGGCGCGCGAATCGGATCCAACGTGCATACTCCGTGGGTGCGGCGGCCGGCTAAGTGGGTGCTACGCCAGTATGCCATGGCCCTGGCGATGCGCCGCATACCCGATTTGAATTCCGGGCTGCGGCTCATCGAAAAATCCGCCGCCACTGCCTTCTGGGACTTATACCCGGCGGGGTTTTCATTTACTACTACCATCACGTTGGCAATGCTCGCCACGGGGCAGAAGGTCTCGTATGTGACGATCGATTACCTGCCGCGCGTCGGTAAGTCCAAAATCCGGCCGGCCGACTTTGTGCGCATACTTTGGCTGATCACGAAACTGGGTATTCTCTTCCGCCCGCTGCGCGTTCTGCTCCCCGCGGGCCTGATCGCACTCTTCGCGGCAGGACCGCACAGGATGGAGGGTGCGGCCGGCGCCGCCCTGTTATGGGCCGCCGCTCTCCTCCAGGAGCGGAGGGCTCGCGCCAGGCGCCGGCTCGCGCGATGAGACTGCCTTGCAGCCGGACAGTGGCTGAAGCGTCACCCCTGGGCCCGGCTCGCCGGAAGCGGGGCGGGATGCGGTCATGATCTCAGGAAGTCTCGTCGCGGGCATCGTGTGGAAGTCTCTCGGCTGGAGGCATAGGCCGCCGGCGGGTGACCGTGCATGAGAGCTTTCCTGTTCGGTCTGCCGGCGCTCGTCCTGGTCTGCGCGTTCGGCGCCATCTGCGTTCATTTCCGTTCCGCCTGGCCCCTGAATCTCCCGGTTCACGAAGACGGACAGCGAACGCTCTGGGCGACGCTGTTCTATTTCGAACATGCGGCGGGAGAATTGCCGGTGGACGTGCTCCTGAGCGCCGCGGTAGCGGGAGCTATGGTCTATTGCGCCGGCAGAGGTACACCGGGCGCGCGCTTGACCGCGCGGCTCACCGCCTTGGTTTTGGCGGTCGACGGCTGCATTCTTATGGGCTCCGTCATATCTGCCGGACCGGCGACGACTCTTCGATTCTTGACGCAGTCCCACACGCGCGATGGAGTGCCCCTCGCATTCGGCAGTCACTGGGGATACCACTTCCTGAGCGAGGCGGCGCTGATGCTGCTGGCCATGGCGCTGACCGTGGTCGCCGGCCCTCGGGGTGATCGCGGAAACGCAGGGCTCCTCAAAGTCGCGTGGGGAGCTTTTGCGATTCTGAGCCTGGTCTTCGGCATCAACTTGTCGCCGTTCACGGATCCACGTTATCTGGGTCACCAGGCGCGCGAAACGTTCACGCACGCATTGACTTCCGTTCCCTTGGCGGTCGCGGCATGTGGGTATCTGGCGGAGCGCATCCGGCCGGCCGGCCCCTGGCGGAATTCCAGACGGACGGTCGTGGCTTTGCCTTGTTTTTCGCGGATGGCCGCTGCGGGCTTCCTGATTCTGGCAGCGTACCAGGCTGCTGGAGCGCTGTCCGGCGGCATCGCCCGGCATGCTCAAACCACCGATCCATTCCGGCTGGTCTGCACCCATTTTTTCGAGCACACCTTCAGTCTGATCGTGGTTCCCTCACATGCGGCGCTGCTCTACGCGCTGGCCGGAAAAAGAGGACGAGAGTGAGCGCCGCGATCGCGATCCTCGGGGCCGGCCCCGCGGGTTTGGGCGCCGCCATGCAAGTGGCGCGAAGGAGACTTGCGCCGGTTGCCGTAATCGAGCAAAAGGAGGCCGTCGGCGGCCTGGCCGGCAGCTTTGTGCTGGAAGGTGTCAACGCGGATTACGGAAGCCACCGCCTGCACCCGTCATGCGATCCGGCGATTCTTCGAGACCTGCGGCAACTGCTCGGCGACGACTTGCTGCTGCGACATCGTCACGGGCGGATCCGCCTGCGCGGGCGTTGGATCCATTTTCCTCTGCGGCCGGTGGACCTGGCGACTCACCTGCCCCTGTCCTTTTCCCTGGGCGCCGCATGGGACCTGGCGCGAAGACGGTTTGCCGCACCGCCCGCGAGCGACGCCACGTTCGAATCGGTGTTGTCCCGCGGGCTTGGCCGCACGATCTACAGGGATTTTTATTTCCCTTACGCCCGCAAGCTATGGGGTGTCGAGCCCGACAAGCTCTCGGTGGAGCTGGCGCGCCGCCGTGTTTCGGCGAATTCGCCGGGCAGGATGCTGCGCAAAATCGCCACCGCCATCCCCGGCCTCAGGCCCACGGAAGCGGGAAAATTCTACTATCCGCGCAATGGCTACGGGCAGATCTCGAACCGCCTTGCCGAAGGCGTGCGCGAAGCGGGAGGCGAGTTGATCCTGGGCGCCCGCGTTACGCGAATCGAGAGGGTCGCGGCCGATTGGCGGGTATGCTACGAACGCGCCGGCGAGCTTCACGCCTTGGATTGCGGACGCGTGTGGTCGACCTTGCCGATCAACATTCTGACGGGCCTGGTTACACCGGCTCCACCCACGGAAGTTCTGGAGGCGGCGAGCGGACTCGCGTTTCGGGCCATGATCCTCATCTACCTGGTGCTGGAAGAATCGCAGTTCACCGAATTCGACGCGCATTACTTTCCCGAAGAAAGAGTGCCGCTGACGCGCCTTTCCGAGCCCAAGAACTACAGCGGAACCGGGAATCCCGACGGACTCACCGTACTTTGCGCAGAATTGCCCTGCGATGTGAATTCCGACCTGTGGAGCGCGGGCGACCGTGAACTGGGGGATTCGACACTTGGCTGGCTGGCTGCCGTGGATCTGCCGGTCCGTTCGCGCGTGCGGCGGGTGATTACGCGGCGGCTGAATCGAGCTTACCCCGTTTATGTCCGCGGGTACGAGGAACGCTTCCGCGCAATCGACGGCTGGCTGGGCAGCCAGTCAGACCTGCTCACGTTCGGACGCGAGGGGTTGTTCGCTCACGACAACCTCCATCATGCCCTCTTCATGGGATACTCGGCGGCCGAGTGTCTGCAGCCGGACGGCAGTTTCGACCATGCCCGGTGGCCCGTGTTCCGGGAGTCCTTCGAGAGCCACGTGGTGGAGGATTGAGTTTGGTGATATCCTCGTATAGAGATTCTATACAGCCTATGCCCGCCCGGCAGACCAACCTCCTGCAAGGTACGCTCGACCTCCTGATTCTGAAAACGCTCGCTTTACAGGAGCTGCACGGGCTGGGCATTTCGCACCGCATTGCGCAGATCACCAACGGGACTTTTCAGGTGAAGCCGGGCTCGCTGTTCCCGGCGCTGCACCGTATGGAGGAGGCCGGTTGGCTGGCGTCATCCTGGGGCGAGTCGGAGAATAGCCGCCGCGCCAAGTACTACCGTCTGACCGCAGCGGGAAGACGCCATCTGCAGGCCGAGGCCGACGAGTGGCAGAGGATCTCGATTGCCATGGCGAGCGCTTTGCAGGCGACTTAGGCGGACGATACGATGCCGCTGCTGTCGCGTCTGTCCAGTTTGCGCCGCAATCTTCTCGGCAAGCCCCGCGTGGAGCGGGATCTCGATGCGGAACTCCGCGCCTACCTGGAGCAGTTGAAGGACGAAAAGATTCGGTCCGGCATGCCGCGCTCCGAGGCCCGCCGTGCCGCGCTGTTGGAACTCGGCGGTATGGAACAAGTCAAAGAAGAAGTTCGCGGAATCAGGATGGGAACGATGCTGGAAACGCTGTTCCAGGATGTTCGCTACGGAGTGCGCACGCTCAGGAAAAACCCCGGTTTCACGGGCGCGGCTGTTCTGGCGCTGGCCCTGGGAATCGGCGCCAATTCCGCCATGTTCAGCGTCGTCTACGGTATCCTGCTGCGGCCGCTGCCGTACGCCGACGCCGATCGGGTGGCCATGGTCTACATGCAATTCTCCCCGCAGAATTTCGAGCGCGGAACCATGTGCATCGCGGACTACCTGGACTGGAAGGCGCAGAATCACGCATTCCAAGAGCCGTCGATATTCTCGATCCAGCGCATGGATCTGGCCGGGATGGGAGAGCCGGAACAGGTGCAGGGCGCGCTGGTGACCGCGGGCTTCTTTTCCACGCTCGAAGTGCGGCCGATGGCCGGCCGCGTCTTCCTGCCGGGCGAGGACGGCGCAGGCAGCGGCTCGACCGCGGTCCTCAGCGAATCCCTGTGGCGCCGGCGATTTTCGGCAAGCCGCGCGGCGATCGGGCAGACGATCTCGGTCAACGGGTCCGCCGCCACCATCATCGGGGTGATGCCCGGCGCATTCCGATTTCCCCGGGCCAATACGGAGCTCTGGACCAACCTCCGAATCGTGCCGCCTGCGCGCCGCGGCCCGTTCTTCTATCGCGGCGTCGGGCGCCTGAAACCGGGAGTCACGATCGAGCTGGCGCAGGCGGAAACCAACGCCATCGGACGCCGCATCATGCAGGAGAACCAGTACTACAAGAACCTGACGCTTCCCGTGGAGAGGCTGCGCGATTCGATCGTGGGGAATGTGCGGACTCCGCTGCTGGTGCTGATCGGCGCCGTCGGGCTGGTGCTGTTGATTGCAGTGGTCAACGTGGCCAACCTGATGCTGGCGCGAGCCACCACGCGAGAGCGCGAGATGGCGCTGCGGCTCGGCCTGGGCGCCAGCCGCGGGCGGCTCGTCCGCCAGTTGCTCACGGAGAGCATTCTGCTGGCGATTGCGGGCGGGGTGGCGGGACTGGCGGTGTCCTACGGGAGCATTCAGCTTTTGCGCTCGTGGAACCCGGGCAACTTGCCGCTGATCGAGTACGTGCGGTTGGACGGCCCGGCGCTGGGCTTCATGCTGTTGACCGCGGTGATCACCGGGATGGCCTTCGGCTTGGCGCCGGCGCTCCAGGGGCAGCGCGCGAATCTCAACTCGACGCTCAAAGAAGGGGGCCGCGGGGCAACCGCCGGCAGCACCGGGCGGCACACACGGGCTGTATTGGCGATTTCGGAGATTGCCCTTTCGCTGATGTTGACGGTGGGCGCGGGATTGCTGCTTCGCAGCCTGGCCCGCTTGGAGCGCGTGACCGGAGGGTTCGCGGCGCGTCCGCACGAGATCCTGATCGCCAGCGTTTCGCCGAGCGACCGCAAGTACGACGAAGCACCGGCCTTCCGCAGACTGTACGACCAGATGCTGGAACGTGCCAGCGTTCTGCCGGGCGTGGCCGCGGCGGCTCTCTCGGACAGCTTGCCGCCGGATTGGCAGTCGGATGCGGACACGTTTGTGATCGAGGGGCAGGTTCTCGGCCATGGCGAATTGAATCCGGCCGTGTCGGTTGCCATCATCAGCCCCGAATACTTTCGGACCATGCGCATTCCACTGCTCAAGGGGCGCTACTTCACGGATCAGGACCGGCAGGACTCGCCACCGGTGACGATCGTCAGCGACAGCTTTGCCCGCCGCTTCTTTCCCAACCAGGATCCGATCGGCAAGCGCATTAAGCAGAGCGGGCCGGATAATCAGGCGCCGTTCATGGAGATTGCCGGCGTGGTGGGCGACGTGAAGTATACGGGCCTGCAAAGGGACACTGATGCCGCGTATTACGTGCCTTACCGCCAGAATTTCGGGCGGCGGATGTTCGTGGTGGCGCGGTCGTCCCAGGGGGCCGCGCTGGCTCCGGCCTTGCGGCGCGAGGTTCAGGCGGCGGACCCGGGCGTGACGATTACGCAGGTGGAGACGATGCAGCAGGCGTTCTCCCGCGCGGTCGCCCGGCCGCGGTTCGATACGCTGCTGCTGGCTGTGTTTGCGGGGATTGCCGTGCTGCTGGCGGCGGTGGGGATTTATGGAATCATCGCCTACTCGGTGGCGCAGCGCACGCACGAAATCGGGGTCCGGATGGCGCTGGGCGCGGCGCAGGGGAGCGTTTTGCGGATGGTGATTCGCCAGGGCGCCGGGCTGGCGGCCATGGGAGTTGCGGTGGGACTGGCGGGGGCGTTTGCCTTGACACGGTTGCTATCCACACTGTTGTTCGGCGTGAGCGCCACCGACCCGTTGACGTTCGTGGCGGCAGCGCTGGGATTATTGTTGGTCGCGGTGGCCGCCAGTCTGGTTCCGGCGCGGCGGGCTACGCGGATCTCGCCGGTGGACGCGCTGCGGTATGAGTAGCGGATGCACGATTTCCCCGAATTCATGAAGCATCCCGCCAACCGGATCGCGAACAGCCATCAGGCGACGCCGGGAGTCGAGGGATACGTATTCGACGGCGCCGACGGGAGCCAGATGGCGTTCTGGACCTGCCGGGAAACCGCGTCGTCCGCCGCGCACTCCCACGACTTCGACGAATACATGATGGCGGTGGAAGGCTGCTACACGTTGATCGTCGACGGCAAGCGGATTCCGGTGAACGCCGGCGAGGAATACTTCATCCCGCGCGGCGTGCCGCACAGCGGCGAAGTTGCGGCCGGCGCCAGGACGATCCACGCATTCGGCGGCCACCGTGCGGACCGGGTACGGAAGTAGCGGCGAGTTCGCAAGTACCGTCGCGTATTGCGCCAAGCCGGCTGGCAGGCTGAAGCCTGCCCCACCATGAGTAGCGGCGGATCAGAGGCCGGGCGGCCGGCGCTTGTGCCAGTCCGTGCGCGCCTGGAATTCCTTCCCGATGGCCAGGAGTGTGTTTTCCGAAAACGGCACTCCAACCAACTGGAGCGCCACCGGTAGATTCTCTGCCAACCCGCACGGCAGCACGAGGGCGGGTAGTCCCGCCAGGTTGGCGGCCGGGATGAGGCCTTGGAAACCGGGAGCCGTGCCGGCGGGAGGAGGCGGGCCGGCCGCCACGTCCAGCCGCTGCTCGATCTTCGATGCGGGTCCGGAGCGGCCCGGCGCGATCAACGCGTCCACCTCTCCGAACAGACGGGAGAAGGCCTCCTGGATCAGACGCCGTACGCGTTGCGCTTTCAAATAGTCCTTCGCGGGGAGTTCCAGGCTCGCTTTCAGCCCGGCGATTTGCGCCTGGTCGGCGAGGTCATTCACTTTGCCGCTGGTAATGAGCGGCTCGAAAATCGACGCCTGCTCCCCTGCGAGGATCGCCGAAAGTACCGGCCCATAAGGGAACTGCGGCAGCTTCGTCTCGACCAGTTGCACACCCAGATCTTTCATCACGCCGAGTGCCGCGGCGAACGCCGGCCGCGCTGAGGCATCCGCTCTCTCGGCGAAATCCACGGGCGCGAAGCCCACCTTCAGGTCCTTCATCGGCCGCGCGTATTGCGGCGTGTAGTAGAAGCCCTTGCCGGCCGAGCCGGGATCCTTGCCGTCCTTGCCCGCGATCACCTGCAAGATCAGGCCGCAGTCCTCGGCGGTGTGCGCGAACGGGCCAAGCTTGTCCAGTGTCCAGGAGAGCGCCATCGCGCCGTACCGGCTCACCAGGCCGTAGGTGGGCCGCAGCGCGGTCACGCCGCAGTAGGATGCCGGCGTAACGATGGATCCCGAGGTCTCCGATCCGATGGCGAACGGCGCCAGTCCCGCGGCAACCGCCGCGGCCGGACCGCTCGAGGAACCGCCCGACCAGCGCGTCCGGTCCCAGGGGTTCAGTCCCGGACCGGTCAAGGATGCCGCAGCGTAGCGGTATCCGCCTCCACCGGCCAGTTCCACCGTAGCCAGTTTGCCGGTGATCACCGCGCCCACGGCATCCAGCTTGTCGACGACGGTGGCGTTGTAGTCGAACACCTGCCCGGCGTAGGGCTTGGCCCCCCAAGTGGTGGGTTGGCCCGCGTAACTGATCAGGTCCTTGACTCCGTAGGGGACGCCTTGCAGCGGCCCCCGCAGGCGCCCGCGCTTGATTTCTTTGTCGACCTCCTGCGCCTTGCGAATGGCGTGTTGCGGCAGCGGAAGCGCCAGGGCGTTGTAGCGCGGACCCAGTTGCTCCAGGCGGCCGGCGAAGGCTCGGGCCAGGTCCTCGGCCGAGAACTCCTTGGATGTCAGGCGGGCGTTCAACTCCGGGATCGCGGCGAAGAAGACGTCTGGTCCGATTGCCGCCATGGTTGCCTCAAGCTTTGAACTGGAACGCGGGCTCCGTGGACATGGGCAGAGTCTGTTGCGCAAGTGCCTCGCCAATGAGCTTGGCCCGGTCGCGGGCGGCCTTCAATTCTTCGTCCGGCGTGCCGGGAGGCGGAGGCTGGGTTTGCGCCATGGCGGCGGCCGCTGGAATGAGGACGGCCGTGGCCAGCTTGCGTCGCGTGAGTTTCATCGGTTGACCACCTGCGTTAGCGTTGGTGTTCCAGCGCTTCCCTAGCCGCCTTCTCCATGACGGCCCGCGGCGCCGTCTCCCCAGTCCAGATTTCGAATTGCCGCGTCGCCTGTTCGATAAACATGTCCAGCCCTGGAATCACCGTCTTGCCCTGCTCCTTCGCCCGCCGGAGCAATAGCGTCTCGATCGGATTGTACACCAAGTCGAAGACCACCTCGCCGGGGATGTTGCCATCGAAGAAGCATTCTTCGACATGCGGAAACATGCCCAGGGGCGTAGCGTGGACCACGACGTCGAAATGCCGCGAGCCAAGCTGTTCCCGGCCCAGGGCCTCCGCGCCGCAGATTTTCGAGAGAGCGCGCACACGGTCGGCATTGCGGCCCACCAGTGCGATCCTGGCCCCGGCATCGGAAAGCGCACAGGCAGCGCCGCGCGCCGCGCCGCCGTTACCCACGATCAACACCGAGGCATTCCGCAGGCGCAGCACCCGAGATAGCGGCCCGGTTACGCCCGCGGCGTCCGTATTGGTTCCGCGCCATTTGCCGGCCTTGCGCCACACCGTGTTGACGGCGCCGATCCGCCGCGCCAGCGAATCCACCGTGTCCAGGTAGCGGATGATTTTCTGCTTATGCGGAATGGTGACGCTGAAACCCGCGAGCGGCAGTTTCGAAGCCATGGAGAAGAAGTCGCGCAAGTATGCGGGGGAGACCAGGAATGGCAGGTACACGGCATCCACGCGGCGGGACTGAAACGCGCGATTGTGGACGGCGGGGGAAATCGAGTGCCGGACGGGGTCCGCAATCACCCCGTAAATCCTGGCCGACTTCTTCAGTTTCTCCACGCGGTACAAGTGCCGGAGCGACCGCGCGCTGACCTGTCCCGTTGCAGTGCCTTCGGCGCACATGGGCGCGGCGTAGGTGAAGATGCCGCCGAATACCGGCGAGAGCACGCGTGTGGGAAAGCCCAATTCACCCATCGCCAATACCACAAGCCGGTGGTTGGGCAGCGCCTTGGCAGCCGAAAGCACGCGCATATTATCGGAAGGCTTGCGCGCCATCGTCACTACCTTGTACGCGTCGGCGTTGACCCGCATCACTCGTCCGACCACCGTATCCATGGGGGGCGTGGCTTCGAAATTGTGATAGGAGACGATGACCTGCGCGCGGCCGCGAAACTGGCTCAGTCGTTCTGTGGCTGTCTCGGCGGTTTCGATCTCGAGATCGATGGCCTGCGCGCCGTTACGCACCGCGAGGTCCAGCACCGCGAGTTGTTCTTCGACGCTGCCGTTGAATTTTCCGTGGTTCTGATGGCGGCGGCACGTGGCCACGATGATGGAGTCGGGAAACTGCTCCAGGAATCCTCGAATCGCCTCCGCGCCCTTGTGGGGGTGGTCCAGGAAGTCCAAACGAAATTCAAGGAACGTCTCCCCTGCGTCGGCTTCGCGCCGGGCGTGGTCGAGCAGGGTTGGAACGTCCGGCAGGCCCAACGCGATGCAAATGCGAGGGAGCGACCTGATCTGCGCCATCTTTGGATAAGGCCTAGAATACCACAGGGGTGGAGCGGGGCCAGCCGACCGCTCTGCGGATTCGCGGGACACGCCGGGCGCGAAAAACGGTTGAAACGCGAGACGGCCGTGGTAGTTGCCTCTTGCTCACGGCCAACACGGTGGCTATTCCTCCCGATTTTCACTCGCGCACTCGAATATCGCGCGGCCAAAACTCCCGGTCCGGGCCGGCTGGGGTTAATAATAGCCAAGGATACTTGAACAAGCTACATGTCTGGTTGGCTCATCTCCGCAAGATTGCTCGCCAGTGCGAGCGTCGGCGGTTCCTGCTGGAACCGCGTCAGCGCAAGTTCCTGCTTTAGCTCGGGCTCCTAAGCGCGCGCGCAAAAATAACTTGACCGTTTCGCCCTGGGACACGCTGCCGCGCCCAGGACTGCGCTCCTCCGCTCGCTCCGCGTTCTCGAACCAGACTGCGAGTCGCCACCGCCAATTCACGCGAATCCGCTTGCTCTCCTCTCCCTG
>JBGPKH010000199.1:0-13147 GCA_041485845.1 Bryobacteraceae bacterium | reverse complement strand
GTTTGCGCACGAATTTGTCCACCGCCGGGCGCCCGCGCCAAATGGCTGAGCTAGCAAACTATGGCAGAAAATCCCGGCAGGCTGAATACCTGCCCCACCAACGTCGTAAGATTCCCAGTGGTGGCGCAGGCGCTTTCGCCGGCGTCTTGACTCTCGGTGACTTCTGCCGCGCGCTTCCAGCCTGTCAGGCTGTCGCCATTACCGCTCACCCCCGGCGGCCGCCGCCGGCGCGGTATTGGTGCTTGGCCGCGGTCCATCGCGCTTCGCCATACTCGCCGAGCGCCACGGTGCCGGACATCTTGCCGTTCTCCACGGTGCCCGTAAACTGGAACGACACGCGCGTGCCCTCCGTGCCGAGCGAGCTCTGGAATCGGACTGTGTTGGCGGCCACCGTCCCGCTCAGGTCTCCGGCGGCGAACTCACCGTGGTGCGTGCCCATCAGCTTCGTGCCGTCCTGCTCCAGCACAAGCGTGTGGTCCGCAGCCAGGTGGACGAAATCCAGATGCAACTCCCACTGTCCCGCTACGCTTGCCGGCTGGCCGGCGGGGGACGCGGGGGGATCCTGGATCTTCGGGGGCTTGGAGAGCAAAGCATAGAGCCGGTCGGCCACGACCTTCTCGTCGCCGGGCATCATCTGGTAGGGAACCACGGAGACCGAGCTGGCCATGTTGCCGGGCCGCGAGCCGCTTCCACCCGCCAGGACGATGCGGGGGTCGGTGTCGACCACGATGTCCCTCACCTCCTGGCCGGTGATGCCGAGCTTGGCGCCGTCCCACTGGATCACCAGGGTCGGGGTTCGGTTGGAGAGATCGGCCGAGGGCTGGTTCACCCGCGTGGTCACGCCGTTGACGCGCTTCACGCTGGTGGCGATGTGCTCGAGCCACGACTCCCACTGCGCCCACTCGGCCTTGTGGTCGCGCTTCACCCACATCTCGACGGCCGCCAGCATGCCCATGATCTCTTCTTTGCCGACCTTCACCGAACGGCCGAACGCGTGGTGCGGCGCGCTGTTGATCCAGGCTCCCTGCAGCAGGCTCTTGTCGCCGAGCAGCAGTCCGGCAGCCTGCGGCCCGCGGATGCACTTGCCGCCGCTGTACGCTACGGCTGTCGCGCCGCGCGCCAGGTGGACGTTGGGCTTGAGGGTCAGGATTTCGGCCGCGGCGTCCACCAGCACCGGGACGTTCTTGCGTTTTGCGATTTCGGCGATCGCGCGGGTTCCGAGCGGGCCGTCGTCGTTGGGGCCCCCCAGGATGTAGACCATGGCCGTGCGCTCATTGAAGGCGGGTTCCAACTCCGACTTATCGCGGACGATGACCAGCTTCACGCCGAGCATGCGGACCGCATGGTCGTAGACGTTGTGCGAGTATGCCGGGACGATAACCTCGTTCTTGAGGCCGGCGACGTTGGGCAGCCGCTGCATCCGTTCGGGGTTGCCGCCGGCGATGGCTGAGGCCGTGCAATGGGTGATTGCGGCGCAGCAGCCGGCCGTGACGATGCCCCATTCGGCGCCGGTCAACTCGGCCAGGCGCTGGCCCACGGCATCCATCAATTCGTCCATCTGCACGAATCCGCGCGAGGCCAGGTCCATGGCTCGCTTCACTTCCGGCAGAGTCTGCGATCCGGTGATGATGGTGAACGTGCCGCGGGCGTTGATGATGGGCCGGACGCCGATGGAGCGGTACATGTCGGGCCCCAGTTCGAGCGGTGCGGCGACCGCCCGTTGTACGCTGCCGCCCAATGCCTGTGCGGCTGCGAGCAGCCCTCCCTGCCGGAACAGGTCGCGGCGGCTGAAGCCGGCCCATGGTTCCTTGACCTTCTGCCAGAACGTACCGGACATGATTTTCCTCCTGGACTATTCGTTGAGAATTGTACCACTGGCTGGCATGGCCGGTATCATGAGGGAATGCCGGACGCGTGCATTCAGCTACTGGACTCGGATCTCTTTCGGACCCTGATCGAGCGAGCGGGCCGTTCGCCGCGGTTGCGCACGAATCACAACTTCCACGCGAACATGCAGGACAATCCGCACCGCTTTCTGAACGTGATGCTGCGCGGTACTTACATAGCTCCGCACCGGCATACCGACCCGCCGAAATCCGAATCGTTTCTGGTGCTGGATGGAGAGCTTGCCTTCTTCACCTTCGACGATGCCGGGCGAGTCGCGACCACGCACATCCTGGGGCGCGACGCGATCGGCATCGACATCCGGCCGGGCGTCTGGCACACTCTGGCGGTGCTCTCGCCGCATGCGGTGTGTTACGAAGTCAAGCCCGGGCCCTACTCGGCGGCGAACGACAAGGACTTCGCTCCCTGGGCGCCCCGAGAGGGAGAGCCGGGTGTCCCGGCCTACCTGAATTGGCTGGTCTCGAACGTCCGGGCGGTTTGAAATATTCCGGGCGCCGCCGATGTGGGGCAGGATGGCATCCTGCGGCCGATTGCCAATCGGCCAGCCGAGCGAAGCTCGGCAGGGGCAGGCATTCAGCCTGCCGGGATTTCTGCCAGGGACCCTCAGCTTGGGCGTTGCGGGATGTGACTTGATCCGCCACGTGGAGCGGAGGAGTGGGGCCGTTGATGCTAAAACGCGTTGTCGTTCGGAAAGGGTCAGCGTTGCAGCCGGGCCGGCTTGAGCGTCCAGCCCTGCAAACGGCCGAGTTCGAGCAGCGGGCCGCCAGCGAAGCCTTCCGGGTGAATCACCCAGTTGAATGGCTTGCGCGGGTCGGTGGCGAAGTATCGGTCGAACCCGGTCCGCCCGCGAACCACGCGGACGTCGGCGGCCGGTTCCAGGACGCTGCCCGCCAGCGTCGCCGCGAAGTCGGGCAGCGCGAGCGACGCGGCGCCGATGAAGACCTCGCTCGGGAGGCGATGCGTGCGGCGTACGAAGCCCGCAGCGTCGGCCGTAGCTGCGCGGAACGCTGCCGCGGGAATCGAAGCTTCGGTCCACGTCGTGGCGCCTGCCGCGGTGGGTCCGTCCACAATCTCCGGGTCGAGCCCCATCAACGCCAGCAGCATATCGGCGGGTGAAAGCATCTGTCCCTGGACGTCCTGGAACACGATGCCGCGGGCGAGGTTTTCGGCTACAGCCTTGCGATCGACCGCACGGGGGAGTGGCTTCTGGTAGATTGCGAGCAGGTCATTGGCAGTTGCGAAGCGCACATCCGGCTGGCGCTTCATGTGCTCGACGAATCGGCGCAGCACTCCGTAGCAGCGTTCCGATTCCTCGGCCGTTCTGCGATGCGGCTTCACCCAAGCCTCACGCGGCGGATTCGCGCCGTGCGCGAAGTTCACTCCGTCCCAAAATTCGGTGGTGACGAACTCGGTGGGATGGTAGTAGATGCTGATCACGCCGCCGCCCGACGCGGAGAGCCGAGCCGCCGCGTCGTCGAACCGTTGGTAAGCCGCCGGATCTTCCGCCCCCACGTTCAACTGCGCACGAAACTGGTTGCGGCCCATGCGGAAGACGTACAACAGTCCCCCATACCAGAAGGGCTGTTCGTCCAGCCCGACCTGGTCGCCCTCGTCGAGATACACCGGAATGCCGAGCCGCCGCAGCGCGAGATTGCTTTGCGGACCCCAGGAATTCCCGGGCTGTCCGTAGCACACGGGCTGGGCGCCGAACACGCGCTTGACGTCCGCCACGCCCGGCCCTTCGCGCCGCTCGAACTCGTCCGCGCCCTCCAGATATCCCAGCCGGACGAGGTACTCGGCGGGCGCCGGATGAACGCTGTGCCAGTTCGAGTGGTAGCCGATGGCGTGTTTCGAGAGTGCTGCGATGACGTCCCGGCGGCCGCGGCTCTCGAGCACCCGCGCCTTCTCGCCAACCACCTTGAACGTGGCGCGCACGCCAAGCGCGGTAAGGTCGTTGGCGATCCGCAGCGCGGCGTCATCCGATGCGGGCTCGATGTAGTCCTCGGTGTCGAACCAGAGAACCACGTACACGGGCGATCCGGCTCCGAGCAACGGGACCATCAGCAAACAGCAAACAATCCATGCACGCAGCATAGGACCTTATCATATCGCTATGAGCCGTGAGATCCTCTCGCTCCCCGCGCCCGCAGCCGACCTCCGTATGGCCTACGGTAATCATGGCAGCCAGTTCATCGATTTCCGGTTCCCGCGCACGGCTTCGACGCTGCCACTCGTGGTGCACATACACGGCGGATTCTGGCGCGCCCGTTTCGATCTGCTGCACGCCGGCCACTTGTGCGCCGCGCTGACCGCCGCGGGATTCGTCACAGCCAATCTGGAATACCGGCGCGTTGGCGAAACGGGCGGCGGCTGGCCCGGCACGTTCGACGACGTGGCCGCCGGATTGCGCGCGGCTCGCGAACGCCACGGCGGCGGGCGCGGCGTAATCGTGACGGGACATTCCGCCGGCGGACATCTCGCTCTGTGGCTCGCGGCCGAAGAGCCGGAACTCGCGGGCGCGGTTGCGCTCGCGCCCGTCGCGTGTCTCCGTGAAGCCTGGGAACAGCGCCTGGGCGATGGCGCGGTCGAAGAACTGCTGCGCGGCTCCCCCGACGAGGTCCCGGAGATCTATGCACGGGCGTGCCCGGCGCGCCGTCCATCGTCCGTGCGACGCATCCTCATTCACGGCACGGCCGACGATATCGTGCCCATCGAGCTGAGCCGCGAATACGTGAGGTTGCGCTCCGAGGATGCCGGCCCGGTCCGCCTGCTGGAACTGCCGGGAGCCGATCACTTTGACGTTATCGACCCGCGATGTTCTTCACTCTCTCCAGCTCTTCAACAGTTCTTCACTCTCTCCTTGACAAATTAGGAGAGTACCGTTACACTTCTCCTAATCCCAATAGGAGAACAGACCATGCCAAAACGCGCGGAACTGCTTCCCGGCACGCTGGATCTGCTGATTCTGAAAGCTGTTTCGCTGAGCCCGCAGCACGGGTACGGGGTATTGCTGCGGATCGAGCAGATCACGAATCAGGCTCTGTCGATCGATCAAGGCGCCCTCTATCCAGCCCTGTACCGGCTGGAGCACAAGGGGCTGCTCGCCACCAAGTGGGGCGTCTCGGACAATAACCGCCGCGCGAAGTTTTACTCCCTTACGCCTGCGGGACGCAAACAGCTCGGTCAAGAGTTGGAGGGGTGGGGCCGCCTGGTAGAGGCGATGACAGCGGCAATCAAAGCGAAGCCTAAAGGAGCGTGATGCAATGTTTCAGTTACTGAAATCGGCCTGGCGCCGCGTGGTGGCTCGCCCGCAGTGGGAGCGCGACATGGAAGACGAGTTGCGCTTCCACATCGAAGCCCGCACTGCTCATCTTGTGGAAAAGGGAATCCCGAAGACGAAGGCCGCTCGTCAGGCCCGTGTCGAGTTCGGCGGCGTGGAGGCGCACAAAGAACTGTGCCGCGAAACGTCCTTTCTGCTGCGGGCCGCTGACGAACTTCGAAGAAACCTGAGTTATTCCCTACGCTCGCTTCGCAAGAGCCCGGGATTCACGACGGTCGGCGTGCTCTCGCTGGGCCTTGGGATCGGCGCCAACATCGCGACCTTCAGCCTTCTGGAGCGGCTGATGTTGAACGATCTCCCCGTCCGCGATCCGCAGGGACTCTATCAGGTAAGAGGCTCGCAGTCTTACGTTCACTTCGAGGCGATCCGCAGCAGCAACCAGGATATTTTCACCGGAACTCTGGCTTGGTCGTCCCGCGGGACCACGGAGGTGCAGGTTGGCGAGCATCGCGATGAGGCTCGCACTATCTCGGTCAGCGGCTCGTACTTTCCTACACTCGGAGTCCAGGCTCACCTCGGCCGGGTGTTGACGGAACAGGACGACCTGCCGGGCTCGGCGAATGTGGCGATGCTCGGTTACGCGGCATGGCAGCGGCTGTTTGGCGGAGACGCCCGTGCTGTCCATCAGACAATCCGGATCCGCGGAGTGCCTTTTCAGGTCATCGGAATCGCTCCAGCCGGCTTCTACGGCACCGAGTTGGGCGATCCGCCGGAATTGTTCATTACCATTCACGGTCAGGCGAGTTTCAACAAGAATCTGCTCACTTCAGAGGGCGCGATGTGGCTTCACACCATGGTGCGGCTCCGGCCCGGAGTCCCCTTCGGGGCGGCTAACGACCTCATGGGCAAGCGGTCGATGGAAGAAGGTGCAGCCAGGCATAAAGCGTATGGACGTCTCGACAAGCAAAAGCCCAGGACTCTCCAACCGGGCGCCAAGGGCTACTCCGAAACTCGCAACGAGTTTTCCAAACCGCTGATGGTCTTGATGACGCTGGTGGGGATCGTTCTGCTGATCGCGTGCGCCAACCTCTCCACGCTGCTGTTTGTTCGCGGCGCGGGCCGGTCCGGTGAAATGAGCCTGCGGCTGGCGCTCGGCGCAAGCCACGGGCAGTTGATCCGCCAGTGGTTGACTGAATGCATGATCATCGCGGCCGCCGGAGGGATTCTCGCGGTGCTTCTGGCGCGCTGGATTGTGGACCTGCTGCTGCTTTTTGTAGGGAAAGATGACAGGCGATACCTGCAGTTCCATGCCAACTCGAAGATCGTCGTGTTCGCATTTATCCTGACGATCGCGGCCGGCCTCCTTTTTGGACTGATTCCCTCCTGGCGGGCAGCCGGCGCAAATCCGGGACGCGCTCTGAAAGAATCGCGGCCTTCCGCCGTGGGCAGACGCAGGCGAAGTTGGAGATGGATGCTGGCTGCCCAGATCGCCGGCTCACTCGTCTTGGTCACCGGCGCCGCGCTGTTTGCCCGCACACTCAGGAACCTGAGTCTTACCTCCGGGGGTTTTGCGCGATCAGAAGTGGTTTGGGCCGGCGTTAAATTCAACCGGCAAGCCCCGATCAAGGGAAGCCAGATGGAAGAGGCGATCGAGCGGTTACGGCGATCGCCGGTGCTGGCCGCAGTGAGTATGGGACGCCTGCCGCTCAGGGGAGGCGGCGGTTGGAACTGGGCCACGGTTCCCGGTTACGTTCCCACGGCGGACGAGGACAACATTGTTTACTTCAGCGACGCCTTCCCTGGTTATTTTCGCGCGATGAATATCCAGATGTTGAGCGGCAGCGATTTCGAGGACCGGGATCGAGGCTGGCCTCCCCAAACGATTATCGTCAGTGAATCCTTCGCCAAACACTATTTCCACGATCGGAGCCCCCTCGGCGCCAAAGTCTCGGTTTACCGGAGCCAGCCTCAGTCGGAAATTATCGGGGTGGTACACGACACGAAATATGCCGCTTTCACAGAATCGAGGCGCGATATTGTGTACAGCGCTCCACAGCCCGGAGCATTCGCGACCATTGTCGCTCGGCCAAAACGTGCGGAGGACAAAGCCGCCGCGTTCGCGGAGATTCGTGCGGCCATCAAGGCCGTGGCTCCGAATGCGGAGATAGAAACGGGCACGATGGAGGATCTGATTCAGCAATCCATCCGGCGGGATCGGCTGGTTGGCCAACTGTCGGCGATCTTCGGACTGCTGGGCCTGATCATCGCTTCGATCGGATTGTACGGCGCGATGGCCTACGAGGTTTCGAGCCGCACGCGGGAAATCGGGATCCGCATTGCCTTGGGCGCCAGTTCGTGGGCCATACTCCGAACGGCTCTTGCTGAAGTGGGGGTCGTACTCGCCTGCGGCCTTATTTTTGGAATCCCTGCCTGTCTGGTGGGAACACGATTTATCCAATCTCTGTTGTTTGAGGTCTCACCCTCGGATCCAGCCGCCTTCGCGGTCTCCGCGGCGGTTTTGACTATATCCGCCTTGCTGGCGGCTCTGCCTCCAGCGCGCCGCGCCACGCGTCTGGATCCCACTCAATCCCTTCGTCACGAATGAGACTGGTGAGAGGCCAAGCAGAAACCCGTGATCGCCTCGGGCGGGATCGGCAATGGGCAGGGCATCCGCCAGGCGCTGTTGGCCGGCGCGTCAGGAGCAATGCTCGGTACACGTTTCGTTGCGACAATCAGCAATGCACTCCCCGCTTACAAGCAGGTAATCATTGCGGCTCGCGCCCGAGACACGGCGTTCACCATTTGTTTTCAGGATGGCTGGCCCGCTACGCATCGTGCGCTGCGAAACCGCACCACCCCGGTGGCGATCCCAGCGGAACGATCCGGTACGTGCCCGGGCAGGCATCCGCCAGGGTGAGATTGCCGTCCGCATCCGGCCAGGCGCTCGGGCTGCCGATGGCCGCTACCGATATCACTGCATGACGGGCCGGCGCCGACCGTCGCTGGGGCGCTACCCCAAAAAGGGCGCCCGCGATTTCCTGCTGCGAAGGGGATTTCACAACAACTATCCGGTTGTTTACCCGAGCCGGAATGGGCCGGAACCCCCGCGCTCGGCAGCGTGGGGCCGCGTTGTGGATTGTGTTACGCTCGTAGTCTCCCGTGTACCACTCGATTGAAAAGCAAGTCTCCAACGCCTTCCGCACGCACATTCAGGTCCGCTACGGCATCGATCTGGCGGTTGCCATCGAACAGCCGCGGCAGAGCGATTTCGGCGAAATGGCGGTGCCCGCGGCGTTTCAGCTCGCCAAACAGTTGAGGCGGGCGCCCAAGAAGATCGCCGCCGAGCTGGTGGAAGAAGTCGGGCCGATTCCGGGCGTGGCTGCCATGGAGGTAGCGGGCAACGGCTACATCAACATCCGGCTCGATCGCGGAGCTTTCGGCGCGGCGCTTCTGCGCGGCCAGTCCGAAGCAGTCGAGACCGCCGAAGGGAAGATCATCGTCGAGCACACCAACATCAACCCCAACAAGGCCGCCCACATCGGCCACCTGCGGAACGCCGCGCTGGGCGACACCTTCGTGCGTATGCTGCGCGCGCGGGGGAACCGCGTGGAGGTGCAGAACTATATCGACAACACCGGCGTTCAGGTGGCCGACGTAGTGGCCGGATTTCACTACCTGGACCACAAGACGCCGGCCGATGTGAAGGCCCTGATCGGCGACCCGTCGGTGCGTTTCGACTACTACTGCTGGGACCTCTACGCCAAGACCTCCAGCTATTACAAGGACCACCCCGAATCGCTCCAGTGGCGCACCGAAACGCTGCACGCCATCGAATCGGGCTCAGGCGAGGTGGCCGAGCTGGCGCACCTGGTGGCGGATGCCATCGTGGAGGCGCACCTCGCGACCATGCTGCGGCTGGACGTGGAGTACGACGTACTGCCGCGCGAGAGCGAGATACTGCACCTCGAATTCTGGTCGGCCGCCTTCGAGCTGCTCAAGGCGCGCCATGCGATTCACTACGAGACCGAAGGCAAGCTCGCCGGCTGCTGGGTGATGCCCGGCCTGTCGGAAGAGGGCAAGGTGATCGTGCGTTCCGACGGCACCGTAGTCTATACCGGCAAGGACATCGCCTACCAGCTTTGGAAGTTCGGACTGCTGGGAAAGGATTTCTACTACCGCCCGCTCAAGACCTATGCGGACGGGCGAGTCCTGTGGGTCACGACCGATGAGCCGGCCGACTCCGGACAGCGGTTCGGACACGGCACGCGCGTTTACAACGTGATCGACACGCGCCAATCGTATTTGCAGGACGTGGTGGTGGCCGGTCTGCGTGGGCTGGGCTACGATGCGCAAGCCGACCAGTCCGTTCACTTCAACTACGAGATGGTGGCGCTTTCTCCGCGTTGCTGCGCGGACCTCGGCATCGCGCTTTCGGAAGAGGACCGCAAGCGGCCGTATGTGGAGGTCTCCGGCCGCAAAGGACTCGGCGTCAAAGCGGACGATCTGATCGACAGCCTCATCAAGAAGGCGCTCGAAGAGGTTGCCTCGCGTCATGCCGGCGATCCGCCGGAAGAGAACCGGCGCGTCGCTACCCAAATCGCGATCGCGGCGCTGCGGTACTTCCTCCTCAAGTTCACGCGCAACACGGTGATTGCTTTCGATCTGCAGGAGGCGCTGAGCTTTGAGGGGGAGACCGGTCCCTACGTGCAGTACGCGGCGGTGCGGGCGCGGAAGATTCTGGCGAAACTGGCGGAGATCGGCGAGGCGGTCCCGGATTTTGCGGCGGAGTTGAACGCGGAAGCCATGGCCCGCCAACTGCAGGCGGCGGACTTCTGGCAGGTGCTGCTATTGGCTTCGAAGGCGGACAGTGCGCTCGAGAATGCGCTGAATGCGGGAGAGCCCGCGCACCTGGCGAGGTACGCCTTTCAGCTCGCGCAAGCCTTCAGCAATTTCTATCAGAAGTACTCCGTCATTCACGAGCAGGACCGGGAGAAGAAGGTGTTCCTGCTGTGGATGACCGACTTTTTCCGCCGCCAGATCGAGCGGACCGCGGGCATCCTCGGCATCCAGATCCCGGCTTACATGTAGGAGAGGGTCGGCCCTACACCGCCGCGCTGTTCCGGCGACGCCCCTGCAAGTACTTCCACGAGAAACCGGTCGCGCCGCGGCAAGCGTTTCCGAGCCGCGGCCAAAGGAACGGTGTTGCGGAATTTCTGCAATTTGGCCTACACCGCCGCGCTGTTCCGGCGACGCCCCTGCAGGACTTCCACCAGAAACCGGTCGCGCCGCGCCCTGACCTCATCGGCGCTCTTGGCGGACCAGTCGTAGAAGCCTTTCCCGGTCTTGGCGCCCAGATGGCCGCGCCGAACCAGCTCGCGGAAGTATTCCGGGGCGCGCGGCTCGTTATAAAGGTCGCGAGCCACGTACTCCACGACGGCGATCCCCAGGTCCAGCCCGACCACGTCCTGGTGCTCGAAGATGCCATAGGCGGGCATGCGGAGGCCGAATCCGTTTTTGGCCACCGTGTCCACGTCTTCGGCATCGGCGATTCCTTCGGCGACAATATGGGCCGCCTCCCGGACCAGCGCCATCTGCAAACGGTTCCCGAGTTGCCCGGGGCGGTCCTTCTTGACGATCACCGGCGTCTTGCCGCAGGCCACCAGGAGTTCGCGCACCGCCACCGCCACCTCCTCCGCGGTCTTCTCGCCTTTGACAATCTCCACCAGCGGCATCAGGTGCGGCGGATTCCAGAAATGCGTGGTCAGCACGCGCTCCGGCCGCTTGCAGCGCGACGCAATTGCCGTGATGCTCAAGCCCGACGTGTTGGATGCCAGCACCGCCCGCGGCCCCGCCAGGGCATCCATGCGCGCGAACAGTTCCTGCTTGAAGGCCATGTCTTCGGGACCCGACTCCACCACCAGGCCGGCGCCCGCAATGGCCTCGTCGAACTCCGCCGAGCCGGTCACCAACTCCACGACCCGAGCCGCCTGGCCGGCGTCGATCAGCTCGCTCGCGGCCAGAAGCTGGGCCTGCTTCCGGGCCTTTTCCACCCCTCGCGCCGCACCCTCGACGGTGCGGCTGAGGATGGTCGAGCGCAACCCTCCCAAAGCCAAAGTCAGGGCAATTCCCGGCCCCATCATTCCCGTGCCGATTACCGCCGCGGTGTTCCATCCAGTCTCGTATGCCATGGCCCCATTCTAGGCGCTTACAGCGCCAACATCGACAAAACTTTTCGATGTTGAGGAGTCGGGAGACAGGAGTCAGAAGCCGGAATACGGCGCCCCCTGGATATCGTGGTGGCCCGCAGGGGCGGGAGCGATCAGCCATCGGCAATCAGCCTTTGGCTTGCCCGCGCGGAACGCGTTTACACTGGCTGAACGCTGAGGGCCGATTGCCGAAAGCTCCGGCCCACTAGATTTCAAGTATCCATGTTTAGTTCTATTCGACCCTGGCCGGTTCCCATGCCCGCCCCAGGCAAATTGGTCCTTGCCAGACCGCAGCCTGGCTGGTAACAATAAGTGCTTGGTCGAAAACTTATGCGCATTCGGGTGCTGGGCATCGTGCTGGCCGGCGGGAAGGGAACCCGGCTCTATCCTCTCACCAGGGAGCGTGCCAAGCCGGCCGTTCCATTCGGGGGCAAATACCGGATCATCGATTTCGTTCTCAGCAACTTTATTAACTCGGGGATCTACTCGGTCTACGTGCTGACCCAGTTCCGCAGCCAGTCGCTGTTGCAGCACCTCAGCGAGGGGTGGCAGTTCGGCAGCCTGCTCAAGTCGCAGTTCGTGATTCCCGTGCCGGCGCAGATGCGCTCTGCCGGCGAGACCTGGTACCAGGGCACGGCGGACGCCATCTACCAGAACATCAACCTGGTGGAACAGTCCGACCCGCAGGTGGTGGCCATCTTCGGCGGCGATCACATCTACCGCATGAACCTCACCAACATGATCGAATACCACGTGCAGAAGAGCGCCGACGTCACCGTGGCGGCGATCCCCGTGCCCCGCAAACAGGCCGCCGAGTTCGGCGTCATCGAAGCCGCCGCCGACAGCCACATCCTGGCCTTTCACGAGAAGAACCCCGACGCACCGACCATGCCGGGCGATCCGGAGCGGGTCTACGCCTCCATGGGCAACTACATGTTCTCCACGCGCACTCTCTTGCGCCTGCTCCACGAAGACGCCGCCGAGGATAGCAGCGACCACGATTTCGGCCGTGATATCCTCCCCAGGCTGGCCGGCAAGGCCGAGATTTTCGCCTACGATTTCCAGACCAACCGCATTCCCGGCGAGCCCGCCGATGCCGCGCCCTACTGGCGCGATGTAGGAACCATCGACGCTTATTACGAAGCCAATATGGACCTCCGCTCGGTGAGCCCCGAGCTAAACCTCTACAACCGGGAGTGGCCGGTGCGCACCACCAGCTTCCCCGACCCGCCGGCGAAGTTCACCTTCGACGAAGAGAATCGCCGCGGGCAGGCCATCGACACCATCGTTTCGGGGGGCTGCATCCTCTCGGGCGGGATGGTGAAGAACTCGGTGCTGGGGCGCGGGGTACGCGTGCATTCGGGCGCCGTGGTGGAGGATTGCATCATTCTCGACAACTGCGACATCGGCCGCCGCGCGAAGTTGCGGCGCACCATCCTCGATAAGAACGTGCGTGTCCCCGAAGATGCCACCATCGGCCTGGACCCCGAGCGCGACCGGGTGCATCATCACGTGACCGAGAGCGGCATCGTAGTGGTGGGCGGCAACCGCACTCCGGTGGAGATTACGGGCCTGGTGGTATAGTGGGGCAGGCCTCCCGGCCTGCCCGTCTCCCCCCATGGAACAACAAGTTCTCGCCTGGATCGCGCAGTACGGGTATGGGGCTATTTTCGGTCTCCTGGTGTTCGGGATCGTCGGCCTGCCGGTGCCCGACGAAACGCTCCTCACCTTCACCGGCTACCTGGTATTCACGGGC
>JBGPKH010000198.1:0-13152 GCA_041485845.1 Bryobacteraceae bacterium | reverse complement strand
CGCTCACCGAACGGGACTTCCGTTTCAAGGCCAGGGTCTGGTACCTCTTCAGCGCCCCCACGGTTTGCAACGGCTGCAGCCAGGGATGCAATATGGATTTGCACTACGTACTCGACAGACCCCACCTGAACGATGGGGCTCGCGTCGTGCGCGTCAAACCCGCTACAACCCGGATGTCAACCGATGGTGGTTATGCGATGAGGGGCGCTACGGCCTTGGATGGATCGATCGCGCGCGACTGGACAAGGTACGCGGGCCGTCGGCGAATGCGGATTGGGGGCAGGCCCTCACTGCGATCGCGACGGCTCTGAAGGGCGCACGGATCTTCGGGCTGGCAGGCGGTCGGATCAGTCTCAGTGCCATGAAGTACTTTTTGGGCACGCCCGGCATCGCGATTGACTGGTTTTGTACTCAAGGGTCTCGACTCATACACAGCCTATCGGCTGCCACCTTTGATGTCGTCATCAAAACGGCAGACCGCCAACCTCCATCCTTTCAATAGCATCGCGCCCTCCTCGCGAAATCTGTCGGATTGGCCGGATCACAGTCACGTGACTTCCGGCTTTATTTTCACCCCCACCTTTCCCCCTGATTCCAAACCACTTACCACACCCAAAACCTCCTCCAGACCCCCTCTTCCGCCCCGTCCGCCCCACTTCGTTCTGCTAACGTAACACTAGGAAGAAGAGTAGCGCCCACCCGGCAGCACAGACCGTCCCGCTGTGTTGCCTGTTTTCCGAATTTTTATCGGTTCGAAACCGGCCCGTGACTGGAAACCAGCCACTTGGTCCGGGGTGTGCCTATTGTTTTCAATCACTTCTAGTTTTCCCGTGGCTGGAATTCCAGCCACTTTCGATCGGAGTCCTTATGGAAGAGACGACGTTATCCGAACCACAACCCGTGGACACAGACTCGCCCAAACGCTACCCCCATTTGTGCCCCGACCCAGGTTTCTCCACAGCTCAACCTGCTGAAACCACTCCCGAAACCCAGAAAATGGCTTCGTTCCGAAAAACTACCCCCATGCCACCCGAGGCACTCCTCGGGCAAAGCCAGGCGCTCGCACTGGTCTCCGGCCGCTGCTCGGCGGCCCAGGCCGCCCTCGTCGCCCGCTTTTGCGCGAGCCCACCGGAAATTCAAGCATATACAGCTTCCGAACCATACGGGCTACCATATGTTGAGGGATATAGTCTGATGCGCTCGTCATATCGCCTCGTCGCGTTGATCTGTTTTGCCGGCACACTCCCCGCCCAGGCTCCGACGGGCGAAATTGCCGGCACGGTTTACGATGTCACACGTGGCGCGCTGGCCAACACCGTTCTGACCGTCACGAGCGCCAGTACCGGCTATAGCCGAACCCTGCCCTCCAACCAGAATGGCAGCTTCAGCGTTCCCTCGCTGATCCCCGGCAACTACGAATTGCGCGCGGAAGCGAGCGGGTTTCGGACGTTGGTCCAGGAAGTCATAGTCAAGACGGGGGAGATCGCGAGGGTCGATCTCATTCTCCAACTCGGAGAGAGGCGGGACGCCGTCAATGTCGAATCCGCTACTCCCCAACTGGAGCACGAGAGTTATACGGTCGACCAGATCGTGACTAAGGAGCAGATTCAGCAGCTCCCCTTGAATGGACGAAGTTTCCTGCAGTTGGCGTTCCTCCAGCCGGGCATCGTGGTCTCCTCCAGCAACGCGGGACAATTCAACCGCGTGTTCGACGTCGCGGTGCTCGGAGCAGATCCCGACCGCACCAGAATCACAGTGGATGGAGCGCGCATCAACGATCCCGTGGATGGCGGCACCCAACAGAATTTCTCGCAGGAGATCGTTCAGGAGTTCCAGGTGAGCTCCGTAAACTTCGACCTCTCGACGGGGATTGCGGCCGGTGGCGCAATTAATGTCGTGACACGCACCGGCTCCAATCAATTGCACGGCAGCGGATTTTTTTTCTTCCGCGATCATCATATGGCCGCGTATCCGGCCTTGCAGCGGGATCCGCTCGCTCCCGACCCCTTCTTTGCGCGGCGCCAGGCGGGCGGATGGTTGGGAGGCCCGGTAGTCAGAAACCGCCTGTTCTTCTTCGGCAGCTACGAGCACAACAATCAGCGCGGCGTTTTCAGCGCTCTGCCGGCCGACCCCGCATTCCGAAGTCTCGCCACGGTGACCCCCAGCCCGTTCCACGAGGATCTGCTCAATGCCCGCATAGACTATCGCGTCTCGGCCCGCCACACGTCGTTTGTGCGCTATTCGCACGACGGAAACGACAGCTTCGCGCCGCGCGAGGCCAACTCACTTCCCTCCGCCTGGGTCGGCAATACCAACTATGCGGATTCAGGAGTTCTGTCGCTGGTCAGCGTCATCCGTCCAACTGTTGTAAACGAGTTCCGCTATTCCATGACGTACTGGTCGAATCAAAATGCCATCCCTACGCAGGACCAGTGCCCGGGCTGCCTCGGTCTGGGCGGCCCGCACGTGACCGTTGAGGGCGCCGGGCTCATTTTTGGCAACCAGACAAACTCGCCGCAGAGCCGGCTGGTCCGCCGACACCTGTTTGCCGATAATTTGACCACGCAGCGCGGCAGTCACCGCATGAAGTTCGGAGGAGAGTGGGAATACTTGAAAGGAACGGGCACCTATGTGTTGGATGCCCCAGCCGACATAACGCTGTTCTCGCCGGAAGAAGTGCGCTCATTGGCTCCCCAACTGGGGCCGTCGCTGTCACCCTCATTCGATTCGCTCGATACGGTCCTCACTTTACCCCTCAAAAGCTTCGCCTTCGGCATCGGCGACATCAACCAGCCTCCTGCTTTTCAACGGGGCCATGCCGATCACGACAACCTTCTCCATGTCTATTGGCAGGATATCTGGAAGCTGCGTCCGCGTTTCACTTTAAACTGGGGCCTGGCATGGTCGTTCGAAACCAACGCGCTCAACCATGATCTGACCAAGCCGCAGTTCCTGTCGCCGATCTTCGGACAGGAAGGGCTGGGCCCCGAAAGACACGCGTGGCTGCATTTCACACCGGCGATGGGCTTCGCGTGGTCCAGCCTGGACGGGAAGACGGTCGTTCGCGGCGGCGCGGGAATCTATTACGACACGCTCAATATCGAGAATCGCCTTGTGGAACGAGCTTATCTCGGGCCGTTGGGCACCGGTTACCTGCCCTTACCGGGCTCGGTCGTGCCCAATCCCTTTCCCTTTATTTCGAGCATTCCTCAAGGCACGCCCCTGGATTTCCGGACGCCCACAATCTTCTCGGGCACTCTTCTCAATCTGCTCCTTCCCCTCATCCGTTCCGCCGCGATACAACAGTTGCACGTCAATCCGGATAACACGGACCTGTCAATCCGGAATATAGATATATTCAAGACGGGTACGGATCTGTTCACTCGCGACTTTGTTCCCAGCAGCGCCCAGCACTTCAGTCTTGGGCTGCAGCGCAAGGTCACGACGAATCTCATCGTTACGGCAGACCTGGTGTATCGGCACTTTCTTCACGAGAGGCTGCGCGGCATCGACCTCAACCACTTTCATGCAGTGGGTGGTCCTCTCATTCCAGCCTGCCCGGACGCGGACAAAACCGTTCCCGGCGTGGAGTGCTCGAATGGTCCCATCGAGTCGAGCATCAGTGGAGCCCGTTCAAGCTACAAGGGTCTGTTGGTGCGCGCCGAAAAACGCCTCAGCCGGCGGGTAGAGGCTCAGGTCTCGTACGCGCTCCAGGACCAGGCGGGACTGTACGGGATGTACGATCTGCACACGCCGGTCTTCAACTTGAATAACTGGTTTCAGAACACAGGCCCCGCTTTATCGCGCCACGTGCTAAACGTCTCCGGAGCACTCGATCTTCCGGGCCGGGTTGGGGTGTCGTTCATTTCCAGTTTCAGCAGCCGCGCGCCGTTCCAGCCGATCGTCTCGGGCGTCGATTTCTATGGAACGGGCATCGATCGGTTCACCCTCCCCGGATCCGGAACGAACCAGTTTAACTTCGGACTCGGCCGATCCGACCTGGTGCGCCTGCTGACTACCTATAACCAGGCCTACGCCGGCAAGCCGGGGCCGAATCGCACACAGATTTTTCCTCGTCTCACCCTGCCGCAGAGTTTTGACTTCGGGCGGAGCTTCGACTCGCAGGATGTGCGGGTGACGAAATCGATCCGTGTCCGCGAACGCAAGCAATGTCAGATTTTCGTGGAAGTTTTCAATCTTTTCAACTTTGCGAATCTTACGGGATATGCCAACGATCTCGTGGGTCCGGGGTTCGGGCAGCCAACATCCAGGACTCGCAACATCTTTGGGACTGGTGGAGCGCGGGCATTCCAACTGGGAACGCGACTGTCGTTCTAAACTCAGTCTGATGCGGGGCCGGATGTCATCCCGCGCGGCGTTGGCAACCGCCGCTATCGCTTCTATGGAACAGCTTGCGTGGGAAAGCATTCCTTGACGAGTCCGATGTCGCGGTACCCGATCTCCTTTGCGGGCTCCGCCATTCCTTCGCACCACGCGGCGATGAAACCATCGCGGCGCATAGACGTTTCGTTCATCGCAGGTCCCCAATAGCCGGACCGGTAATAACCAAAAAGGCCGGCCTCACGCGATCCCCACAGTCCAGTGTAAAGCAGAAACTCCATGCCCTTCATGGGCGACGTTTTTTCGCCGAGATTCCGCAGCGGCCCCCCTGAACTCACCGTATCGCCTCCGGCGTTTCTATTTTTGGAGGGCCAGCACACGCGTCCGCCAGTCCAGCTTTCGTGCTGGAGGAAAGCACTCAAACGCGCCAAGTCCGCCCGATTCGCCAGCACGCTCGTGTGACCTCCTTTTTCGACACCAATGACCGCATGTCCGCCCGTAGCGATCACATCGCGCCAGGCATGAGACTCGATCTTTTGGTGTCCAAGCAACCGAATGAGCACGGGATTGAAGGAAGGCGGCGGCCCCAGTACGACATGGATCGCCTCCCAATCTCCTTCATGGCTCGCCGCCGGGATTTCCATGCCACGCCAATAGCCGGTATTGTATGCGTAGAATCTCCAGTACTGAACAGTGATTCCACGCGACTCATTCCGATAGGCGTGAAAGTATGTGGCCCATTCCAAAGGCGAGGCGCTCCCTTTTCGTATGGCGACATTCACGGGGCGGAGATAAAACGTGCGCCTCTTCCCGAAGCTTCTTGTCCCGTGCGAAGTCATGGATAGACCATTGCAGCTCTCGAATCTGTTTGTGGTTCTGAGTTCCCGGAAGGCGGCTGAAATGAGCGTCCGGGCGGGTGCACAGGATTCCTCATAAGACCATAACTCCGTCGAGGCTAGAAACCTGTGGACGTCCATCGGGAGGTTGGGCTCATTTGGATCCATGAGCAGGAGCGGAGCGTGACGCTCCGCCAGTTCCTGTTCCAGCCCGTCGGGTATTCCATCCTGGTCGAGATCCTGCGGAGCGGGCAGAGCGGCCGCTTCGTGCTCCTGGGGTAAGACGTATTCCTGCGACAGCCAAATCGCCCCGAATAGAATAATCGAACAGCCGCCGGCCCTCCTCACGTAGTTATCCCGCCAAATGCCTGGCTATTGAGTCCCAATGTCGCGCGACCGAAATCCACAGGTGCGACACCGGCAGGAGAAGCGCGTAACAAGCTGGAGATGCGAGCGTCAGGAAGGTTAGCGAACGATCGCCTGGGAATCTCTGGCGGGTGACCATGCGGTCCGATCCGAGGGCCTCGTCCTTGGCACTTTCGACCTTGGCTCCGAGCAGTATCATATATAGAAGAAACAGGAGAGCAAACACCAGCCCAAAATATCCCACTAGTGTTTGACCCACGAGGGCGGGCGCCGGCTGTCCGGGCTGGAACGCCCTCCATGACCCCTTCGAAATATTTGTAACATAGGTACACACGCCCATCATTACGCCAACGAGAAGAGCGCGGAGCAGCGCTTTCCAGGCCCGGTTCAACCAGGTCAGCCCATAACAGCACTCACTGTCGAGCAGATCGAGCTCGAGCTCGATCGGATGCTTCGGGCCGGGCCGAATGGACTTGAGCACGAGCCATAGAATGAAGGCAACTTTAAGCAGAAACCAGGCCACGATGCAGCCGAAGGACCACTCGAGGAACAGGTGCAGGCACAGAAACACGCGAAAGGCCGCTCGCTCCCGGGCGGATCGTGGGCCACCTTCGATTGACTCGATCCGATAATCGCCAAGATCGCCTCTCTTGATATCAGCGATGTTGTCAATCCTTCTGCCCGTGGTCCGAACGAACTCGTCGAGAGTTTTGCCCGCTTGATATTCCGGAAAGAATCCGGCTTGTACATAACCGAAAGCCAGATGTGTGTAGTCGCCCTTCGGTCCTATCTCGGTCCATACAATAATCCAGAAGCCGATAATCAGTGTCGGCGCCAACAACCACAGGGCTAGACGACGGCTTCTACGGGCAATTTCGGTCATGGGCGATGCCGACCGACCAGTCTGGGGTGGGAGCGATTCGGCGGGCCGGTTGTAGCGGAGGCGGCGATCCGATTCGAACGCTCGCAGGGCCGATTGTACGCTTGCCAGAAAGCGGAATACGATGATGATGAACAGCGGCACTAACGTCAGATACATTGGCCCGGCATTCATCTCATGCATATAGCCGAACTCTACCGGCAGACGGACACCGGATTTATCAACCAGAGTTACGCTGAGCACGCCTGCATGACTCGCGACACTCAGGATACAGCTCAGAAGCGCGATTACAAAGAAGCTGGCCGCCAAGCGCCCGCCCGCGATCACTCCTATATCGAAATCGATTAGCCCGCTCGGCAGAGTTACCGATCGTAACCAGCGGCGGAAGTACGGGGGCACGGAGAATTCAGTGAGCAGGATCTTGAGGGCGTATTCACGCGAGAGTACCGGGTAAGTGGCGTACAGCTCCTTGTTTACGAGATCGATCAACCGCTCCACGTCACGATGGAATTCCTGATCGGAGATTGGAAACACCTGGCGATCGGCGAATTTGGCCAGATCTGACGGAAGGCTGCTTGGGCGGGGCAACCTTCCACCCGGTACAACCGCGACCAACACGGGCTTACCGTTCTTCAACGCCGCGGCGATTTCCCATCGAACGGTGTCCTCCGGGTCGGCCAGCCGGCTTGGAAGCCACTCCTTGCCGACTACGGCGATAAAAACTTTACAGGAAGTGACTGCCTGATCAATCGTGTCTTTCCAATTTGCCGCTGGTTGAAAAGGGTGAATATCCCGGCAGACCTGCCCGGGAAAGCGCGAGCACAGCCGGTCATATATCTGGGCCGCATACGCGGCGTCCCCTTCGCGGCAGCTCAGGAAAATGCTGAAACGCGGCGGTCTGCCGGCTATCGAAGGAACATCGGAACCGGAGCTCTTTTCCACCCGTCTGAGATCCGTACGCAGTTCCATGGCCGACTGATAACGCATTTCCGGAGCTTTCTCGAGGAGCCGGGAGATAATGCGCTCCAGCTCCGCCGGAATGTTCGGGCTGCGGTCGTGCGCGGGAGGAGGCTGATGATTCAGAAGAGCGTCGAAGACTACCGCCGTGGTGGCGCCTTTGAAGGGCCTCGTTCCAGTAGCCATCTCGTACAGAACCACTCCCAGCGACCAGAGGTCGCTGCGGCCATCCACTGCGTGCCCGCGCGCCTGCTCGGGGGACATATACGCGACGGTGCCCACGGCAGAACCTGGCGCGGTGAGCATCTCCTTCGTCGCCTCTTCGGGTCCCACGGCTGTAGCCTGCTCCGGATGCTTCGCCAGGCCAAAATCGAGGACTTTGGCGTGACCTCTGTCAGTTACGAAGATGTTCTCCGGCTTGATGTCGCGATGGACGATAGCCTTCGAATGGGCAGCATCGAGTGCGTCCGCCAGTTGGATGCCCAACGAGAGGATCGTCTCGTTTTCGAGCGGCTGCCCTGTAATGTGCGCGCGCAGCGACTTGCCTTCCAGTAACTCCATCACCAGGAAGGGCCGGCCTTCTACCTCGCCCACGTCGTAGATGGCGCAGATGTGCGGGTGACTCAGCGCTGAGGCGGCACGCGCCTCTCTTTGGAAACGATCGCGCGCGGCGGCGCCTGCGAATTCTTCGTGCAGGACCTTAATTGCCACGGCGCGATCCAGCCGCGTGTCACGGGCCTTCCAAACTTCGCCCATACCCCCGGCGCCGATGCAAGCCACCACTTCGTATGGCCCCAGCCTCGTGCCCGGCGACAGCAGCATATGTTCACCATTCTATCCGAGTCAGATCGTGCTTCGAAAGGCGATGGGGCCGCTGCCTGCTGAATAATGGGTTTCAGCCGTCCGGTCGCGTAGCATTCGGATCAGAATTCTACCGAGGACCACCTGCTGCAACAACGTGTGCGTGCCCCCAAAAAAGATCGCGCTGACTTCGCGGCCGGTATAGCCCCGTGATCACCCTGACCCACCGGTGGCGGCTAGCCTTGGCTGCGGCCGCGGGACTTCTTCGCCCGTTTCAGCAGGAAGTCGATGCGGTTTTCGACGTCCGAATTGCGGTCGTGCGCGAAATGCAATTCCGGGACATGGCGCAGGCTGAGCCGGCTGGCCAGCTCGTGACGCAGATAATGCCGGGCGTGCTCGAGGGCGTCGAGCGACAGCTTCTGTTCGCGCTCGTTTCCGCGAATCACTACCCGGATGTTGGCGTGCCGCCCGTCGGGACTCACGTGCGCCTCGGCCACCTCTACCGCCAACAGCCGGGGGTCGGCCGTTTCAAAGCCGATGATCTCGGAAAGCTCCTCGCGGACGGCTTCGGACACTCGTAGTGTGCGGCGTTCATCCATAGAGCGGGGGTTGGGGGCCGAGGGCCGGGGCCCGGGGCTCGAGAAGGAGGGGCCGAACCGAGAGCCTGGATTCAAGGCGCAGCCCATTCTCAGAACGGTGACACAGCCGGAGCCCTGACCCCTGGCCCCCGACCCCCGGCCCCTGTCTCACGCCAACCACTCCAGCGTCGCCTCCGCCAGCTCGCCGCCCAGCATGGCGGCGGCTTCGTCTTCCACCGAGCGCAGGACCTTCTCCGCGTGCACGCGATCGGACGATACGGTCACGGCAGCTACCGCGGCGCGCTGCCAGAGATCCTGGTAATCGATTTCCGCCACGGCCACATTGAACTTGGCGCGCAGGCGGTCCTTCAGACTCTGCACTACGTGACGTTTGTCTTTCAGCGAGTGCGAGTTTTCGAGGCGAAGCTCCAAAGTCAGGACGCCGATGGCCGCCATCGGATCACGCGAAGACTTCGCTCGCGACACGCTCGGTGGCGAACGCCTCGATGATGTCGTTCTGCTTGACATCGGAGAAGTTCTCCAGCGTGATGCCGCACTCCATGCCGCTCTTGACCTCGCTGACGTCGTCCTTGAACCGCCGCAGCGATCCGATCTTGCCGGTGTACACCACCACGTTGTCGCGCAGCAGCCGCACCTCGGACTTGCTGCCGATGGAGCCGTCCAGCACCTGGCAGCCGGCCACGCTCCCCACCTTGGTGATGCGGAAGGTCTCGCGCACTTCGGCCTTGCCCTTGTAGATTTCCTTGAACACCGGCGCCAGCAGTCCGCTCATGGCGCTCTTGATCTCGTCGGTCAGGTTGTAGATGATGGTGTGGAGCCGGACATCCACCTTCTCCTGCTCCGCCAGCGCCGCCGCGTTGCGCTCCGGCCGCACGTTGAACCCGATGATGATGGCGTTCGACGCCGAGGCCAGCAAGACGTCGGACTCGTTGATGGCGCCCACGCCCGAGTGAATCACGCGGATCTTGACCTTGTCGTTGGAAAGCTTTTGCAGCGTCTCGGTGAGCACCTCGGCCGAGCCGCCCACGTCGGTCTTGATAATGACGGGCAGTTCCTTGACCTCGCCCGCCTTCATCTGCTGGTGGAGTTGCTCGAGGGTAATGCGGCTGGATTTCGCCAGGGCGGCTTCGCGCTGCCTCTGGTCGCGGAAGTTGACGATCTGTTTGGCCTTGGCGGTGTCGGTCACGACCTGGAAATCGTCGCCGGCTTCGGGCAGCGATTCGAGACCCAGGACCTCGACCGGCATGGAGGGACCCGCCTTGCGCACCTGCGCGCCGCGGTCGTTCTGCATGGCGCGCACCTTGCCGAACACCGCGCCGCAGATGAAGAAATCGCCCACGCTGAGCGTTCCGTTGCGAACCAGCACGGTGGCCACGGGGCCGCGCCCGCGGTCGAGCTGGGCTTCAATGACCGTACCCATCGCGGGACGGCCGGGATTGGCCTTCAGATCCTGCATGTCGGCAACCAGCAGAATCATTTCGAGCAGCAGGTCGAGATTCTGTTGCGTCCTGGCGGAGACCGGCACCATGACCGTATCGCCGCCCCAATCTTCGGGAAGCAGGCCGCGATCGGAGAGCTGTTGCTTGATGCGCTCGGGCTGCGCCTCGACCTTGTCGATCTTGTTAATAGCGACGACGATCGGCACCTTGGCCGCACGCGCGTGGTCGATGGCCTCGAGCGTCTGGGGCATCACGCCGTCGTCCGCCGCCACCACCAGCACCACGATATCGGTGACTTTAGCGCCGCGGGCGCGCATGCGGGTGAAGGCTTCGTGGCCGGGGGTATCGATGAAGACGATCTTGCGCCCCTTCATCTCCACGTGGTAGGCGCCGATGTGCTGGGTGATGCCACCCGCCTCGCGGCCGGCCACGTTGGCCTCGCGAATGGCGTCGAGGAGCGAGGTCTTGCCGTGGTCCACGTGGCCCATAATGGTCACCACGGGCGCGCGTTTTTCGAGGTCTTTGGTCTCTTCGGCCTCTTCCACCGCCTGCATGGCCTCTTCTTCATAGGTGACGGTGGCGGTGGACGCGCCGAATTCGCGCGCCATGTCGGTGGCGAGCTTGGAATCGAGCGTCTGGTTGATGGCCACGTAGATGCCGCGGTCCATCAGTTTCTTCATCAGCAGAGCGGCCTTCACGTCGAGCTTTTCGGAAAGCTCCTTGACGGTGATGCCTTCCGAGATGGTGATCTCGCGGTTGATGGGCGGCGGGCCGGATTCCACATGGCGGCGCGTGGGGCGCAGGATCTTTTCTTCCTCGACGCGCTCGCGGGGTTGGGGGCGGGTGGGGCGTTTGTCGCCCGGACGTCCGCGTGCCGGCTCCACGAGAGGCGGGGCCAGACCGGGTTCCATGCGTCCGCGGGATGTGGGATGTTGCGGGCGCGGTCCACCGGGACGGCCGAGGGGCGACGCTCCGGGCCGGCCGGCCGGCGCACCGGTCCGCGCTACCAGCGGTTGGCCGGGACGAACGGGGCCGCGATAGATCGGCTGGCCAGGGACCGGAGTGGCGGCCGCGGGCCGCGGAATTCCGGGGCGCGGCGACGCCGGCTGGGCCGGCATCGCCGGCCGGGGAGCGGAGAGTTTGGCCACCAGGTCGGGGCGAGGCGGCACTACCGGTCGAGCCGCCGGTTGACCCGCCAGCGTGCGGGCCTGCGGCTGAGATTGCGCCGCAGCCGGAGCGGCGCTGCCGGGTCCCGGCCGCTGAGCTTCCCGCGGAGCGTCGGGACGCCGCTGAACGAGATTCGGACGTTGGATCGGCTGGCTGCCCGGAGCCGGCCGCGGGCCCTCGGCTGCCGGGAAAGGCGCGCGCGGACCCGAGAGTACCTGGCCGGGCTTCGGCCCGGGAGCGGCCGGACCCGGCAGAGGTTTCGGAGCCGGCGGAACCGGCCGGCCCGGCGCCAGCACCATGGTTGTCGGAATCTGGGGCTGCGGGGGCGCGGCGGGAGGCTGCGGGCGGGGCGCTTCCGACGCACGCGGAGGCTCCGGAGCGCGTGAAGGCTGCGCGCCGATCGGCGGATGAACGGGCCGTCCCGCCAGCGGGGGACGGATCGGCATGGCCGGAGCGCTGGGAGGAGCTAGGGGACCGGCAGCGGAAGTTTCGGTCTCCGCCCGGTCGGGAGCAGGCGCCTGTCCCGCCTCCGCCTGCGGCCTGTCGGGACGGGGCTGCGGTTGGGCGACGGCGTGGCCGGCCAAGCCGTCTTCTTCCACTGGCCAGTACGGGGGCTCTTCGTGCGCTTCCGCCGGCTCCGCGTTTTCTTCGGCGGAAGAACTCGCCTCCGCGCCGGGTTCGAGGTCCGGGACATCGAATCCGTACAAGCGGCGCAGCTTGATGGCTACGTCTTCATCGATAGAGCTGGAGTGCGTCTTCTTCTCCTGCACGCCCAGTTCGGGGAGCCGGTCCAAAATCTCGTGAGCTTTGACTTCCAACTCCCGCGCCAGCTCGTTGATCCGAATCTTCTTCATAGAGAAAGCAATCTGCTTCTACTGCGGCGCCACCTATTGGCCGCGCTCCGGGCTACCCGCTCCGTGCTCCGCACCCTCCGGACCCGCGCCCTCCGGGCCCGTTCCTTCCGGCTGATTGTGAGAGGGAGAACCCGCGTCTTCTATCGTACCAAACTGTTTCGCGGCATCTTGGGTTCCGGCGCCGGCAGAGACGCCCGGGCTGCTCTCTTCGAGCGCACCCGCACCTTTTTCGAGGGAAACCGCATCCAGTTCGAGGGAACCCGCATCCGGCCCCTGCGCTTCAGCCGCGTCTGCCGCCGGCGCCTCAATCCCGGCGGCCGGCTGTTCATCCGCGTCCGCCTGCTCCGGGTCGGTAACCGGGGAATCCTCGAACTGGCTGTAATAGGCGTTCACCGCCTCCTGGATCTGCTCCACCATTTGCGGCCCGATGCCCTGGATCTCTTCGAGCTGTTCGGGGGTCATGCCGCCCAGCTTCTCGATGGTGCCCACGCCCGTATCGAGCAACTGCTCGACGAGCTTTTCGGCAAGCCCGTATTCGATGAGCACGGATACCGGCGCGCCCGGCGCCACCAGCGCCGCCATGGCCGACTCCACTTCCTGCCGCTTCTCTTCCTCGCTCTTGATATCGATCTTCCAGCCGAGCAGCTTGGCGGCAAGGCGCACGTTCTGCCCCTTCTTGCCGATGGCGAGGGAAAGCTGCGAATCGTCCACGATTACTTCCATGTGCTTTTCGAGCGGGTCGAGGATGGTGATGCGGCTCACTTTCGCCGGGCTCAACGCGTGGGTGGCGAAGACCACGGGATCGTCGGAGAACTCGATGATATCGATCTTCTCGCCGCGCAGCTCGCGGATGATGGACTGCACGCGCATGCCCTTCATGCCCACGCACGCGCCCACGCTGTCGACGTCGCG
>JBGPKH010000197.1:0-13192 GCA_041485845.1 Bryobacteraceae bacterium | reverse complement strand
GGCGCGTGCATCAGGGAGATCAGCCGCATGTACTGGTCCTGGAGTCCGTGAGTGAGGGCCACGATGGTGGAGAAGATCATGGTGGTGGCGCCCACCACGGCCGTTCCGATCAACACCGGCTTGGAGGTCGCCTTGAAGGTGTTGCCCGCGCCGTCGTTCTCTTCCAGGTTCTCCTTGGCTCGTTCGAATTCGGGCGTGAAGCCGAAGTTCTTGCGGATGTCCTCGGCGATGTTGGGCAGCGTCTCGATGGTGGAAAGCTCGTAGATGGATTGCGCGTTATCGGTGACCGGTCCGTAGCTGTCGACGGCGATGGTCACCGGCCCCATTCCGAGGAAGCCAAAAGCCACCAGGCCGAAGGCAAAGACCGCGGGGGCCAGCATCAGGCCACTCACAAACAGCGTGCTGATGAAGTATCCGAGGCCCATGAGAAACAGCATGGTCATGCCCAGCCAGAACGCGCTGAAGTTGCCGGCGACGAAGCCGGAAAGGATGTTGAGCGAAGCCCCGCCCTCGCGCGAGCTGGTGACGATCTCGCGCACGTGGCGGGAGCTGGTGGAGGTGAAGACCTTCACGAACTCGGGAATCAGCGCGCCGGCCAGGGTGCCGCAACTGATCACCGTGGCCAGCTTCCACCACATGCTGGAATCGCCCAGGCTGGGGATCATCAGCGAGCTGACGATGTAGGTGAGAACGATGGAAAGAATCGAGGTGAGCCACACCAGCGTGGTGAGCGGCGCTTCAAAGTTGAACTTCGCGGCATGGCCGTAACGCGCCTTGGCAATGGCGCCGTTGATGAAGTACCCCACGGCCGAGGAAATCACCATCATGACGCGCATGCTGAAGATCCAGACCAGAAGCTGCACCTGGACGATGGGGTCATGGACGGCCAGCAGAATAAAGGTGATGAGCGCGACGCCCGTGACGCCGTACGTCTCAAACCCATCGGCGGAGGGGCCCACCGAATCGCCCGCGTTGTCGCCGGTGCAATCGGCGATGACGCCGGGGTTGCGGGCGTCGTCTTCCTTGATCTTGAAGACGATCTTCATGAGGTCGGAGCCGATATCGGCGATCTTGGTGAAGATGCCGCCGGCTACGCGCAAGGCCGCCGCGCCCAGCGATTCGCCGATGGCGAAGCCGATGAAGCAGGCGCCCGCGAGGCCGCCGGGGACGAACAGCAGAATGAAGAGCATGATCAGCAATTCGACCGAGACCAGCAGCATCCCGATGCTCATGCCCGCCTGGAGCGGAATGTCGTAACAGGGATAAGCTTTGCCGGTGAGCGCGGCGAAGGCGGTGCGGGAGTTGGCGAAAGTATTTACGCGCATGCCGAAAGCCGCCACGCCGAAACTGCCGGAGATGCCGACCACGCTGAAAAGCAGGATAATCAGAACCTTATAAAACCCCATTCCCTGCAGTAACCCGAAGTAGAAGACGATGATGACCGCAATGAAGCCCTCCAGGAGCAGCAGGAACTTGCCCTGGGTGGCGAGGTAGGTCTTGCAGGTTTCGTAGATCAGCTCCGAGACTTCGCGCATCGACGAGTGGACCGGCATGTTGCGCAGACGCGTGAAGATGATCAGGCCGAAAACCAGGCCGAGAGCGCTGACGGCCAGGCCGAACATGAGCAGCGTGCCGCCGCTGATGCCGCCCAGAAAGGAAGCCGAATTCAAGTCGGGCAGCTTGAGGTTGGCTTCGCCCCCTCCCGGCTCCTGCGCCGCCAGCGGGGCGGACAGAAGAAGCAGGGAGAGAAATGCGGGTAGAATGCGCGGAAGCGAGGCGGTACACGCGCTTGCCGCGGCTTTTCGACGGCCGGTAAGCCGCCCGACACGAATCGTGTCCGTAACGAAGATCATGGATGGAGATCCTCCTAAGGATTGGGCCCGGTCGCTCAACGAGTTTAGCCTCTTCCGAACGGACCTAGGCTTTAGAGACGACAACAGACCGACCACACAGTATAAGAGATATGCGCGCCGGGATTCAAACGGAGGGGAGAAGGCAAAGTCCTCTTGGTGAACCCTCGCCCCGAGTGACGAGCTCCCGAAGGCCGTCAGGCTCCAGGGATCCAGCCGGCGCCGGAGTTTTTCTCCGGCTCTTCGGAGGCGGCGATCCGGTCATCCATGCTCTTGGCGCGGAAGAGGCTCCCGTTGCGTTGCGCCACGGGCTACATAGGCGAATCGGAATTGAATGTATCGGCGGCGGCCTTCCAGCTTCCGTCCGCCTGCTTGGTGTAGACCGTCAGAAACTTTCCCCTGTCCGTCATGGGCTTCTTGGTCTTTGGGTCGGTCATGGTCATGGTGTAGGCGCCCTGCGAATAAACCATGTCACCACCCTTGGAAGCCATCGCCCGCGTGGACTGAAAAGTCAGCGAAAAATTGGGATCGGCAAAATACGGCGCCATCGCCGCTTTGATGGCCGCCTTCCCATTCAGTATCCCGCCCCCGGGGTATAGCCCGCTGCCATCCTCTGCAAAGTAGCTGGCCCACTTGTCGGCGTCCTTTGTAGAAGCGTCTTTGAGCCAGGCCGCCTCGACGTCCTTGACCGCTTGCAGATCGGCGGCGCGCGTGTCAGGAGGTGGAGCGGGGGCATTCGAGCAGCCGGCGGTCAGTGCGGCGAGCGCCAGGCATACAATCAGCGAAGTGTTGCGCAGCATGTTTCTTTCTCCTTTGGTAATCAAGTCCACCAGTATAGTGTGATGCGCCCCGATTTTGCCAGGCGGTTTCCCAGGTAAACCACGGGGCATCCCGACAAACCCGAAGAACGTTGCATCACCGCGCTGGATAGAAGAGCATCGCACCATGGCTCTCGCGCTCTGAACGAATCCCGGCCGAAGCGCCGATGCGTTTAACGCGTGGCTTTCGGCGGGGCCATGAAAACTGCCCAAATTAACTGAAGATGGTACGCCACTGGCTCGACCAGTGCGACTAGACTGCCGCGCGAGTGGACGCGCGAGACGTCCCCCGGGATGAAGCTCGCCCAGGTGGTGCGGCTGCTCGACACCGTCGCCGCGTACATTCCCGCGGGCCGCTACCCGCTGCCTTCCACCATTCTGATGACCGTGGTTCCGGCCCAGGTGGCCGGAGTGGCGAACATCTGCGTGGCCTCGCCGAGACCGGTGAAGGAAGTGTTCGGAACCGCGGCGCTGCTCGGCGTGCAGCACGTCTTCGAAATGGTCGGCGCGCAGGCCATCGCGGCTTTCCCCTTCGGGACCCGCACCGGGCCGCGCGGCTCACGCCGGAGGTTGATGTACAGGCACCTGGAAACTGGAAACTTGCCGCGATGTAAAGGGTAATTGGCACGTAGTTGCTTCGGAGCAGCTTTTTCCGTACCCTGAAAGCGGGAGAACAATACCAGGAGAGCGAGGCGAATATGGCGAGTCTCGATTGGTCGCAATGCCCTGCCGTGGAAAGCGTGCCGGGGAGGCGTAGCGGCGCATGGGTATTTCGTGACACCCGGATGCCCGTTGCGACGATTTTTGAAAATCTGGAAGCGGGCGCCAGCATCGATGAAATCGTGGACCAGTTTCATGTGACGCCGGAACAGATCAAAGCCGTACTCGAATTTGCGGCTCGCAGCCTCGATGCGCCGCCGGCTTCCGTTCCTGTGTCAACATCGACGGATGCGCTTTCTCTTTGACCACGTGTACTCCAAGCGGTATTGCCCGGCGGCTTGCCGGCCATAGTGTCACAGAGGCGAGAGAGGCTCGGCTGGGACAAGATTTCCAACGGTGATTTGCTGAACGCCGCGGAGGCCGCCGGGTTCGATGGGCTGCTTACCACGGATAAGAAAATCCGGCATCAGCAGAATCTGAAGGGCCGCAAGATTTCCATTGTGGTGCTCGGCAACTCGCAATGGCCGATTGTGCGGTTGCACCTCGACATCATTGCCGCCACCGTGAGCGCCGCCGCGTCTGGCAGCTATGCCGAGGTGGAGATTCCCTTCTACTAAGCCGCGCCGAAATTTCAGTTGCCATGCCTTAAGTTTCAAATGGCAAGCGTCCGGTTTAGCGTGATGGTCGTGGGCCCCCCCTCGCGGTGAAGAGAACCACGCCTCCTCGTCAGGTCAGGCCACGGCGTCGTTGGGGACGTCAGACCAGTTTTGTGGATGCAGGCCATGAATTCCCAACACGCCCCAAAAGCCCCCATCCCATGCATTCTAAACCACTTGTCCGGCGACCCACAAACCAACCGAATTCCCTCGAAAACCGAGTCACGTGATCGGGAACTTTATTTCTCAGCCACTTTCCAATTGATTTCAAAGCCCTTACTTGATCCCGATCCTCCCCGCCCACCCCACCCAAAGCAAATTCGTCTGCTAGATTGAAATCAGGAGAGGATTTCCGCCCACACGCCTCCCGCGGGGCAGAAGTCGTGCTCCTTGCAGGGGAACCGGACCCGCGACGCAGAATTGCGCCGCCGCCCTGGGAAAATGGAGTCTCACATGCACCGCTCGAATTTCGCAACCAACCCGCCCGCCGGGAGGATGCCCGCCGCGCCAAAGACCGGGAGACGCATCGCGTGAAAAAAACCTGCCCCATGCGTCTCCCAATTTCAGGCCTTCTACGCAACCAACAGAAAAAAAGCATCTTAAGTCGAGTGAAAATAATACTCACACATCCCGGCAAAAATGCGTCAGATGCGTCACCCGAAACCCCGGACGCGCCAGTCGCACGGAAACGGCCGTGCCATCGGGACCCTCAAAAAGCTTCCGGCGCCGAAACGCACCTACCCGGCGTGGTATCATCGAATTTTATGGAAGCCACCGTCGCCCGGCATCTTGACCATCTTCATGCCCATCCGCGACGGGCGGTGTTCTGATTCGCATTCAGACCGTAATTGGAAAGGACGCCCGCCGAAGTCAGTGGCGGGCTTTTTTATTGCGCTCACGATGAATCTGGATTTCGCAAAGTCCGGTGGCCTGGTGACGGCCGTCATTCAGGACCATTCCTCCGGCCGGGTCCTCATGGTCGGATACATGAACGAAGAGGCGTTCCGCAGGACCGTCGCGTCCGGCTACGCCACGTTCTACAGCCGCTCACGCCAGAAGCTCTGGCTCAAGGGCGAAAGCTCCGGCCACCGCCTCGTGGTCAAGGAGATCGCGACCGATTGCGACCGCGACGCGGTCCTCGTCAAGGTCCAGGCGCTCGGCCCCGGCGTGTGCCACGAAGGCTACCAGAGCTGCTTCTTCCGCAAGCTCGAAGATGGTGAGTGGCGCGTCGCCGACCAGCGCACCTTCGATCCGGCCCAGGTCTATGGAAGTAAGGTCTATGGAGGCAAGCCGTGAAGCTCAAGCTCGGCATTCCCAAGGGCAGCCTGGAGAACGCCACCATCGACCTCTTTCGCCGCGCGGGCTTCATCATCACCACCAGCAGCCGGTCGTACTTCCCGGGCATCGACGATCCCGAGATCGAATGCATGCTGATCCGCGCCCAGGAAATGGCGCGCTACGTCGAGGACGGCATCCTCGACGCCGGCCTCACGGGCCGCGACTGGATCGAGGAGAACGAATCGGACGTCATAGCGATCGCCGACCTGATCTACGCCAAGCAGAGTTTCGGCAAGGTGCGCTGGGTGCTCGCGGTGCCCGAGTCGTCGCCCTTCCGCGCCGTGCGCGACCTCGAAGGTAAGATCATCGCCACCGAGCTGGTGGCCACTACGAAGCGCTACCTCGCCGCCCACGGCGTCACGGCGAAAGTGGAATTCAGTTGGGGCGCCACCGAGGTGAAGCCGCCGGTGCTGGCCGACGCCATCGTGGAAGTCACCGAGACGGGCTCGTCGCTGCGCGCCAACAAGCTCGTCATCATCGATACCGTGCTCGAGTCGAACACGCAATTGATCGCCAACCGGCAATCCTGGGACGACCCGCAGAAGCGCCGCAAGCTCGAAGATATTCGCATGCTGCTCGAAGGCGCCATCAACGCGCTGGGCAAAGTGGGGCTCATGCTCAACGTCCACAAGGACAATCTCACGGGAGTGCTGGCCGTGTTGCCGGCGCTCAAGCGGCCGACCATTTCGCACTTGAGCGACGAGGAATGGCTGGCGGTGAACACCATCCTCGATGAGACCACCGTGCGCGACATCATCCCGCGGCTAAAGCAGGCGGGCGGCGAGGGCATCGTGGAATATCCGCTGAACAAGATCGTACTGTGATTCGCATACTCGAAAGTCACGAAATCGGACGCCTGCTCGCCCGCCGCGGCGCGCGCCTCGCGCAAGCGGAAGCCACCGTCCGCCCCATTCTGGACGCCGTCCGCAAGCGCGGCGATCGCGCGCTCCTGGAGTACGCGCGGCAATTCGACGGCCTCGCGCGCAAGACCGTGCGCGTGCCCGCCGCGACGCTCGACGCCGCGCGCCAACAACTGACGCCCGAATTTCGCCGGGCGGTGACCATTGCGGTGGCCAACATCCGCGCGTTTGCCGAACGCCAACTGCCGCGCGAATGGACCCGCGAGATGTCTCACGGCATGAAACTCGGCCAGGTGGTGCGGCCGCTCGACACCGTCGCGGCGTACATTCCCGCGGGCCGCTACCCGCTGCCTTCCACCATCCTGATGACCGTAGTCCCGGCCCAGGTGGCCGGAGTCCCCAACATCTGCGTGGCCTCGCCGAAGCCCGTGAAGGAGGTGTTCGGCGCCGCCGCGCTGCTCGGCGTCCACCACGTCTTCGAAATGGGCGGCGCGCAGGCCATCGCGGCCTTCGCCTTCGGCACCCGCACCGTCCCCAAGGCCGACCGCATCGTGGGCCCCGGCAACATTTACGTCGCGGCCGCCAAAAAGCTGCTGGCCGGTGAGGTGGGAATCGACTTCGTCGCGGGTCCCACCGAGATCCTCATCATCGCGGCCCATGGCGATCCGCGCCATCTCGCGGCCGACCTGCTGGCCCAGGCCGAGCACGACGTGGACGCGTCCGCGGTGCTGCTCACCACCTCGAAACGCCTGGCCGCGGCCGTCGCGAAAGAAGTGGACCGGCAACTCGCCGTACTTCCCACCGCCGCGGTGGCCCGCAAGTCGATCGCCAGGAACTCGGCGATCGTGCTGGTGGACTCGCTCGAGGAGGGCGTGGAAATCTCCAACCGCTTCGCCCCGGAGCACCTGAGCATTCCGGACACCACGCTGCTGGCGAGAGTGAAGCACGCGGGCAGCGTGTTCGTCGGCCCATTCAGTCCCGAGGCCGCGGGCGATTACGCCTCCGGCCCGAACCACGTGCTGCCCACCGGAGGCGCCGCGCGCATCCGCGGCGGACTGGCCGTCACCGATTTCGTGAAAGTGATTTCCGTGCAGGAGCTGAGCGCCGCCGCGCTCCAGCGCCTCGCGCCCGCCATTACGACGCTGGCCCGCGCCGAAGGCCTCGAAGCCCACGCCCGCTCCGTGGAGGTGCGCCTTGGCTGAGCGCCGCCGGCCCGCAGGGCCACACAACCCTAACCCCCAACCCCCAACCCCTAACCCCCGCTCTCAAGCTCCCCAAAGGCGCGATCAAACCCCGGCCCGCCGTGCTCGCCATGGCCCCCTACTCGCCGCCCACCGCCGGCCGCGCCGACAAACTCCGTCTCGACTTCAACGAAAACACCGTCGGCTGCTCCCCCCGCGTAGTCGCCGCCCTGAAGGACGGACTCGCCGCCGGCAGCCTCGCGGTGTATCCCGAATACGGCGGGGCCAAAGAAACCATCGCGCGGTATTTCCGCGTCCGCCCGGAACAGTTCGTCTTCACCAACGGCACCGACGAAGCCATCCAGGTCTTCGTCAACACCTACGTGGATGACGGCCAGGAAGTGCTGGTCCTCAAACCGGCCTACGCCATGTACCGTTTCTACGCCGAGGTGGCCGGCGCGAAGATCAAAGAGGTGCCGTACCCGCAGCCGGGCATGGAATTCCCGCTCCAGGACGTGCTCGACGCCATCACGCCGGAGACGCGCGCGGTCCTCTTGGCCAATCCCAACAATCCCACCGGGACCGGCGTTTCGTTGCTGGGAATCGAACGCATTCTCCACCGCGCGCGCAAGGCCGCGGTGCTGGTGGACGAGGCCTACTACGAATTCTCCGGCGTCACCGCGCTTAACGAGATCGAGCGCGTGCCCAACCTCTTCGTGTGCCGCACGTTTTCGAAAGTATTCGGCATGGCCGGAATGCGGCTGGGCTGCATGTTTTCGCACGAAGCCAACGTGGCGCTGCTGCACAAGGCGCAATCGCCCTACAGCGTGAATTCGCTCGCGGTGCTGGCGGCGCAGGCGGCCGTCGAGGATACGGCCTACCTCGAGAACTATGTGGCGGAGGTGCTCGCCGCGCGCGAGCTGCTGTGCCTCGGCCTCGAACAGTTGAACATCCGCTACGTCCCCAGCTCCGCGAATTTCGTCCTCGGCGATTTCGGCAAACGCGCCATCGAAGTGCGCGACGCGCTGCGCGGCCAGGGCATCCTGGTCCGCGACCGCAGCTACGAAGCGCCCGGCTGCGTGCGCATCACCGTGGGCACGCGCGAGCAGACCGGCAAGCTCCTCGTGGCGCTGGAAGAGATCTGGAAGCGATGAAACCTATTCTCGTATTCGACATGGATGGCGTCCTGGTGGACGTTTCGGAATCGTACCGCGAAACCATCGCGCGCACCGCCGAGCATTTTACCGGTGTCCCAGTCACTCGCCGGCAGATCCAGGAATACAAGAACCAGGGCGGCTGGAACGACGACTGGCGGCTCACCCGGCACATCATCGCCGCCGCGGGCATCGAGGTGCCGCTCCACGTTGTGGTCGCGCAATTCCAGCGGCTGTTTCGCGGCAACGGCAACGACGGCCTGATGCTGCGCGAGCGGTGGGTGGCGCGGCCCGGAGTTCTGGAAAAGTTCAACGAAGATTTCCGCCTCGCGCTTTTCACCGGGCGCCCCAAGGAAGAGGCCGGGCTGACACTGCGCCGCTTCGCACCGGGCCTGGTGTTCGACCCGATCGTCGCCCTGGAAGACGTGGAGAATCACAAGCCCGCTCCGGACGGCTTGTTGAAGATTGCCGGCGCGGCGTTCTACGTCGGCGATACGGTAGACGACGCGCGCGCGGCCCGCGCGGCCAAGGTGCCGTTCATCGGCATCGCGGCGCCCTCGAATCCCACCTACATCGACCTGGTGTTTCTGTTCCAACAGGAAAGGGCTTACGCCATCGTGGACGACATCAATTACCTCAGCGAGGTGTTCGCATCATGAGGATCGCGTCCATTGAGCGTATTACCAAAGAGACCGGCATTCTGGGCGCGCTCAAGATCGAAGGCCGCGGCAAGTACGAGATCGCGACCGGCATCCGCTTCTTCGACCACATGCTCGAGCTGTTTACGAAACACGGCGGGTTCGACCTCCAACTGCACGCCGATGGCGACCTCGACGTGGACCAGCATCATACCGTCGAAGACGTGGGCATCGTCCTGGGCCAGTTGTTCGCCAGGGCGCTGGGCGATCGCAAGGGCATCAACCGCGCGGGGTACTTCGTGTTGCCCATGGACGAGACCCTGGCGGTGGTCGCGCTCGATCTCGGCGGCCGGCCCGCCCTGGTGTACAAGGACTTGGTAAAGGTGCGGCTGGTGGGCGACCTGCAAACCGAGCTCGTCGAAGATTTCTTCGGCGGCTTCGTGAATCACGCCGGCGCCAACCTGCACGCCAAAGTCCTCTACGGCCGCTCGAACCACCACAAGATCGAAGCGATCTTCAAGTGCTTCGCGCGAGCCATGAAGTACGCCTGCTCGAAAGACGCGCGCCTGAAAGACCAACTCCCCTCCACGAAAGGTCTCCTATGAAAGCCCACCGGCCCGAAGGGCCACACAACCCCAATCCCCAATCCCCAATCCCCAACCCCTGCTTTGCGGTCACTGTCTTCGACTACGGCGCCGGCAACCTTCGCTCCGTCCAAAACACCCTCGCCGAACTCGACTGCCCATACGCCCTCGTGCGCGACGCCGCCGGCCTCCGCAATGCATCGAAGATCCTGCTTCCCGGCGTGGGCCATTTCGGCCAGATGATGCGCGCCCTGGACACCCTCGGCGTCCGCGAAACCCTGGTCGAACGCATCGCATCCGGCGTGCCGTTCCTAGGCATCTGCCTCGGTCTGCAAGCGCTCTTCGAGAACAGCGAAGAAGCCCCAGAAGTTCGCGGCCTGGGCATCTATCCAGGCACCGTGCGCCGCTTCCCGGCGGACGCGCGCGTTCCCCACATGGGCTGGAACGAGCTCGACATCCCGGCCCATTCGACGCTGCTGCGCGATCTTCCCGGCCGCCCGTACGTCTACTTCGCGCACAGTTACTACGTCCCCGTGGACCAGCGCGCTTCGGCCACTTGTACCTACGGGCTGCCGTACACCGCGGTCCTGGAATCGGGGAATGTCTTCGGCGTGCAGTTCCATCCCGAGAAGTCCGGACCAGTCGGGCTTCGAATCGTGAAGAACTTTGTAGCATGCTAGCCAAACGCATCATCCCGTGCCTCGACGTCACCGGCGGACGAGTCGTCAAAGGCGTCCACTTCGTCGAGCTTCGCGATGCGGGCGATCCCGTCGAGCTCGCCGGCCGCTACAACCGCGACGGCGCCGATGAGCTGGTCTTCCTCGACATCACCGCTTCCAGCGACGCCCGCGAGATCATGGCGGACGTCGTCGCGCGCACCGCCCGCAAGGTCTTCATCCCGTTGGCCGTGGGGGGCGGCATCCGCGCGGTGTCCGACGCGCGGCGGATTCTGCTCTCGGGCGCGGACAAAGTGTCGGTGAACACCGCCGCCGTGCGCCGCCCCGAGCTCATCACGGAATTGTCGCTGGAGTTCGGAGCGCAAGCGGTCGTGCTGGCCATCGACGCGCGGCGCCACGGCGCGGACGGGTGGCACGTCTACACGCGCGGAGGCCGCGACGACGAAGGCATCGATGCCGTCCGGTGGGCCGCCCGCGGCGAAGAGCTCGGCGCCGGCGAAATCCTGCTCACGTCCATGGACACCGACGGCGTCCAGGACGGCTTCGATTGCGCGCTCACCCAGGCGGTGTCGCGCGCCACACGCATCCCGGTGATCGCCAGCGGCGGCGCCGGAAAGCCCGAGCACTTCGTGCGCGTACTCACCGACGGCTGCGCCGACGCGGCGCTCGCCGCATCCATCTTCCATTACGGAACCTACACCGTGAACCAGTTGAAGGAGGAGTTGGACAAGCGCGGCATTCCGGTGAGGCTGACGGCATGATTTTCAAGGATGGCAAGGTGAAGACCGCTCCTTTCGGTCGCGGCTCAGTAAGCGCTTCGGAGCCGCGGCCAAAGGGAGCGGTGCAGTTGGTCCAGGGCCGCGGCATTCCCGTGAGGCTCACGGCATGATCTTTCCTTGCATCGACCTCATGGATGGCAAGGTGGTGCAGTTGGTCCAGGGCCGCGAGAAGGCGCTCGAAGGCGACTCCCCCGAAGAGATGCTCCACAAGTTCGCCGCCTTTCCCGAAATCCAGGTGATCGATCTGGATGCCGCCATGGGGCGTGGATCGAACGACGCGCTCGTGCGCATGCTGGCGTCGCGCGCGGCCTGTCGCGTGGGTGGCGGCGTCCGCAGCGTGGAGCGAGCGCAGTCGCTTGTCGAACAGGGAGCGCGCAAAGTGATAGTGGGCACCGCGGCGTTCGACAAGTCAGGGGCCAACGAACCGTTCCTCTCCGCACTGCGCGACGTCATCGGACGCGACCGCGTCCTCATCGCCCTCGATTCCAAAGGCGGCCGCATCGTCGTCAAGGGCTGGCAGGAGTCCACCGCCTTCACCGCCGAGCAGGTGCTCCAGTCCCTCGAGCCCTACTGTTCCGGCTTCCTCTGTACCTACGTGGACAAGGAAGGAATGCTCGAAGGCACCGACCTCGACTGGTTCCGCCGCCTGCGCGCGGGTACGTCCCTGGAGCTCACCGCCGCCGGAGGCATCACCACACTCGACGATGTGCGCGCCCTGCTCGCCATGAACGTCCACGCCGCGCTCGGGATGGCGATCTATACCGGCCGCCTGAGCCTGGAGGAATTGGCACATGCCGCGCGCGAATGACCTCATGACCCGCAAGGAGCCCACCACAGCCGCGCCGCACGCGGCCACCGCGCCGCACGCGGCCACTGCGCCGCACGCGGCCACCGCGCCGCACGCGGCCACTGCGTCGCACGCGGCCACCGCGCCGCGCGTAGCCACCGCACCGCATACGGCCGCCGCGCCCGGCATGGCGATCTACACCGGCCGCCTGAGCCTGGAGGAATGGGCACATGTTGGACGCTAAACTCTCCATCGTCGGCCAGGGAACCTGGATGATCGAAGGCTCCCGCGAGGCTGAACGGCGGGCCGTCGAGGCCCTGCGCACCGGCATCGATCTCGGCCTCACCCACATCGACACCGCCGAGATGTACGGCAACGGCCGCTCCGAAGAACTCGTCGGCGAGGCCATTGCGGGACGTCGCGAGGAAGTCTTCCTGGCCAGCAAGGTCCTGCCTTCGAACGCCAGTTTCGAAGGCGCGCTGCGCGCCTGCGAGCGCAGCCTCAAGCGGCTCGGCACGGATCACCTGGACTTCTACATGCTCCACTGGAAGGGCCGCTACCCGATCGCAGACACCATGCGCGCCTTGGAGCGCCTGATCGACGAGCGCAAAATCCGCTTCGCCGGCGTCAGCAACTTCGACGTCCCGGACCTGCAAGCCGCCCAGGCCGCGTTACGCCACCACCCGCTTGCTGCGAACCAGGTGCTCTATCATCTGCGCGAGCGCGGCATCGAGCGCCAGATCATCCCCTACTGCGCGGAGCACCAGATCGCCGTCGTGGGCTACACTCCATTCGGCCGCGAAGCGTTCCCTCGCCTCGAATCGCCCGCCGGAAAAGTGCTGGCCGAAGTCGCCAGGCGCAGCGGACGGACCGTGCGCCAGGTGATCCTCAACTTCCTCACGCGCCTGCCGAACGTCTTGACCATTCCGAAGTCCGGCCGTACGGAACACACCCGCGAGAATGCCGGCGGTATGGGCTGGACGCTCGCGCCCGAAGATATCGCCGCCATTGACCGCGCCTTCCCCGCTCCGAAAACCGACCGTCCGCTGGCGATGATCTAGCGAGGTCTTCGACCTCAAACCGACGAGGTATCGCGCAAGGCGGCGGCCGTAGATCTCTCTCGCCAAGCCGCAAGGACTCAAAGAACTCAAAACGGAGTTGGGGTTAAGATTGAAATACAAAAACCGTGGACCGGTGTACGAGGTTAGAG
>JBGPKH010000196.1:0-13226 GCA_041485845.1 Bryobacteraceae bacterium | reverse complement strand
GAACTTCTACATCGCCAACAAGCTGGTGCTGGCGCCCACGTTCAACGATGTGAGCGACCGCGAGGCGCTGGCGACGCTGGCGCGTGTCTTCCCGGATCGCGAAGTGGTGGGCATCAATTGCACGGAGCTGATCTGGGGCCTCGGGGCGCTGCACTGCATGACCCAGCAGCAGCCGGCGGGATCTGGCGGTTCATAGCGCAGCGAGCACTTCCGCGGCGTGGCCTTGGGCCTTGACCTTGCCGTAGATCTTTTCGATTCTGCCGTCCGGCCCGATGACGAAAGTGGTGCGCTCGATGCCCATCACCTTCTTGCCGTACATGTTTTTCTCTTTCCACACGCCGTAGGCCTGGGCCGCGGACTTCTCTTCGTCGGCCAGGAGGGTGAACGGAAGATCGTATTTGGTCTTGAACTTCGCCTGCGCGGCGGGCTTGTCTGGTGAGACGCCCACGACGGCGGCATGTTTCTTCGCGAACGCCTGGATGCCGTCGCGGAACTCGCAGGCTTCGATGGTGCATCCGGGCGTGTCGGCCTTGGGATAGAAGTAGAGCACCACGCGCTTGCCCTTCAGGTCCGCAAGGCGAAATGGCCCGCCCGTGTCCGTGCGGAGTTGGATATCCGGGGCCTGGTCGCCTTCCTTCAGCATGCTTCCCCTCCTCCCATCATCTTCTTCAGCAGCCCGGTCACCATGCCGACGTTGGCCTGGCCGCGCGTGGCGCGCATGGCCTGGCCCACCAGGAAGTTGATCACGGTGGTCTTGCCGCCTTTGTACTGCTCGACCTGCTTGGGGTTGTTAGCGATCACCTCGATGATGATCTTCTCCAAAGCGCCCGCGTCGCTCACCTGTTTCAGGCCCTCGCGTTGCATGATGACTCCAGCGGGCTCGCCGGTGGAAAACATCTTGGGAAAGATCTCTTTCGCCAGTTTGCCGGAAAGCTCCCCGGAGGCGATTCGTTTCACCAGATCGCCCAGATTTTCGGGGCCGATCGGCGATTCGGCGATGTCCTTACCCTCGGCTTTGAGCAGGCCCATGAGGTCGCCCATCACCCAGTTGGCCGCGGTTTTCGGATCGCCGGAAACTCTTGCTACGGTTTCGTAGTATTCGCTCGCGGGCCGTGTGGCGGTGAGCACTTCCGCGTCATATTCGCGGAGGCCGAATTCTTCGATGAACCTCTTTCGCTTGCGCGCCGGCAGTTCGGGCATGGAGGCCCGCACGCCGGCCAGCCACTTTTCGCCGATGCGCAGGGGCGTCAGGTCGGGCTCCGGAAAGTAGCGGTAGTCGTGCGCGTCTTCTTTGCTGCGCATGGAGAAGGTCTCGCCGAGATCGGGATTGTAGAGCCGGGTCTCCTGCGCCACGCGGCCGCCGCTTTCGATCAGCGCGACCTGGCGCGCGATTTCATGGTCCAGGGCCTGCTTGAGGAAGCGGAACGAATTCAGGTTCTTGACCTCGGCCTTGGTGCCGAACTTCTCCGCGCCCTTGAGACGCACCGAGACGTTGGCGTCGCAGCGCAGGTGGCCCTTCTCCATGTCGCAGGTGGAGACTTCCACGAATTGCAGCACCTGCTTCACTTCGGTGAGGTAGGCATAGGCTTCGCCGGAGCTGCGCAGGTCGGGCTCGCTGACGATTTCGATGAGCGGGGTGCCCGAGCGGTTGAGATCCACGTAGGAGTAGCGGTCGGAATCTTTGAAGCCGTCGTGGATGCTCTTGCCGGCGTCGTCCTCCATGTGGACGCGGGTGACGCCGATGCGCCGCGGGACGCCCGCCACGACGATCTCGACCGAACCGTGCTCGGCCAGGGGCTCGTCGTACTGCGAGATCTGGTAGCCCTTGGGCAGGTCGGGATAGAAGTAGTTCTTGCGGGCGAAGCGCGATTGCGGGCGGATGCGACAGCTCAGCGCGAGGGCGCCTTTGATGGCCAGTTCCACCGCGGTGCGGCTCAACACCGGGAGCGCGCCCGGCATCCCGAGGCAGACCGGGCAGACGTTGGTGTTGGGCGGCGCGCCGAAACTGGTGGGACAGCCGCAGAAGATCTTGGTCGCGGTGGCGAGCTGGACGTGGACTTCGAGGCCAATGACCGGCTCGTAGCGCGAGATGGCTTCGGGCGTCGCCATATCGATGGCGGAAGAGGACATGGTGTCTTTTTATTATACTGGGCTATCGGACCGCAGCCCATCACAGATCGTTGCGGCGCTTGACCTCATCGCAAGTCGTAAAGCGCCCTTCGCGGAAACCGCGCTCGGCGCGCTTCTTTTGGGCGAGCGGGGAATCCCGGTGTGCGTCTTCGCACTCTTCCACAAACGCTTCTACGCTTTCGTGAGCGTGCAAGAGGTCGGCCAGGGCCTTTCCCAAGTCACCTTGATAATCGTCGGCGAGTGCAGACAGTATCCGGTCGCTTTCTTCGTCGAGATCGATCTCCCGATGGATCGTGCCGCGAGCATAGCACGATCATTGGCGAACGGGCGGCGCCCCGAGCCGCTTCTCGATCTCGCGCACGAAATCCTGGAGCGCTTTGCGGTCGGCCTGCTGCCATTTGATGACGACAAAGTACTGCCCGGGGTTGAAGAACACGGTGTCGGCGGAGGGCCGCCAGCGCTGCACCATGTCGAGCCCGGCGGCGGAGGAAGTCAGCGCGTACACACGTGCTTCGAGCTTTCCCGGACCTTCATATACGGCGGCCCGCAAGCGCGTCACGCTGGTGCGGGGAACGGGATCGGGCGCTTCGGAAACCGGTGGGTCCAGCATCGAGGTGCGGCGCCAGACGCCGGCCACGGTATCGGGGAAGGGGTCGAACGGCGGCGCGCTTTGGCGGCAGGCGGAGAGCGCGACTGCGGTCCACAGCCAGTGGCGGCGGGTCATCCGATTCGATTCTTGCATGGGCGGGCGGAGCGCGGTGATACCATCGCAGTTATGGCGAAGTACAAGCCGGTGAGAGCGAAGGCCAAGGGATCGCGGGTTCCGCAGGGTGGCATCCCCTGCGTCATCATGGTGATAGCCGGCATGTTGCTGGTCATGCTCTTTCTCTACTTCGTGATGAGAACTTCCGGATAAGACATGCGGAACGATAATCGGAAGCCTTGCCAGATGCGGCCCGTCGAGATTGTCACCGACTATCTCATGACCGCGGAAGGTTCCGCGTTGATCAAGGTGGGGAATACCCACGTGCTGTGCGCCGCGACGATCGAGGACACGGTGCCGCAGTTCCTGCGGAACTCGGGAAAGGGCTGGGTAACGGCCGAGTACTCGATGCTGCCGCGCGCCACGGCCAAGCGCACGCCGCGCGAAGTGACCAAGGGCCGGCCTTCGGGGCGGACCCACGAGATCCAGCGGCTGATCGGCCGTTCGTTGCGGTCGGTGGTGGATGCGGCGGTGCTGGGAGAGCGCACCGTAGTCGTCGATTGCGATGTTCTCCAGGCGGATGGCGGAACGCGCACCGCGTCGATCACCGGAGCATACGTGGCGCTGGCGCTGGCGCTGCGGCAACTGGTGCGGTACGGCGCACTCAAGGGGATGCCGCTGCGGGATTTCGTGGCCGCGACCAGCGTGGGACTGGTGGCCGGGGTCCCCATGCTGGACCTGTGCTACGAAGAGGATTCGCGGGCCGACGTGGATATGAACGTCGTGATGACCGGCGCGGGCCGATTCGTGGAGGTGCAGGCAACCGCCGAGCACACTCCCTTCGACGACGAGCAGATGGCGAGGCTGATGTCGCTGGCGCGCACCGGCATCGCGGAGCTCATCGAAATTCAGAAGAAGGTCACGCAGATTTGACGCGTCTCTACTGCGCGACCGGCAATGCGGGCAAGCTGCGGGAATTCCGCCTGGCTGCCGGCCATGCGCCGGTGGAAATCGATTTGCTGCCCGGTTACCGGGAGATTCCGCCGTGCGTGGAAGATGGCGCCACGTTCGAAGAGAACGCCGGCATTAAGGCGCGGCACTACAGCCGTCACGCGCCGGGCGTGCTGTTCGCGGACGATTCCGGTCTGGAGGTAGACGCGCTGGGCGGCGCCCCCGGGGTCCATTCCGCGCGCTTCTCGGGAGCGCACGCCACGGACGAGGCGAACAACCGCCTGCTGCTTGAAAAGCTGCGGGGCGCGGAGAATCGCGCGGCGCGGTTCGTCTGTGCGATCGCGCTGGTGGAGGGGGACCGGGTGCGCGGCGTGTATCGCGGCGCGGTGGAGGGCGTGATTCTGGAAGCGCCGCGCGGCGCCGGCGGGTTCGGGTACGATCCGTTGTTTTATTACCCGCCGTTCGGGTGCACGTTCGGCGAGGCCGGCGAAGAGCTGAAATTCTCGGTGAGCCATCGCGGACAGGCGATGCTGGCGATGCTGGGAGCGTTGACGCGGGTCTAGCAGATCGTGGTGAACTCCGCTCCCTCTGGTCGCGGAGCGGAGCGTTACGGAGCCGCGACCACCCTCGCGCTTAGGCGAGCAAGGGAGCGGCCGGATAACCTACTTGGTATCGACGGTGATGCCGCCGCCGGTCTTGCTCTTCTTTTCGGCCTTGATCTTCTTGGTGGCCAGCGTCTTCTGGACCCAATCCTCGGCGATCTTGATCTGCTTCTCGTACTCGTCCTTGGTGTCCATGAGGTCGGCGCGCTCTCGGATCAGCAGGTTCTCGTACGCCATCGCATCGTCATATTCGGGATTGATTTGCAGGGACTTGTCCAGCGCGGCCAGACCGGCATCGATCACCGGCCCGAACTTGGCCTTCAACTCCTCCTTGACCTTCTTGTCCTTGATAGGACCGGGATCTTCCTGTTTCATGCCCAGGTTGGCGCGCGCCGTCCCGTACGCCGGATACCACTTGGACCAGGCGACGAATCCCAGGCTGTAATAGGCCTCGGCGTTGTTCGGATCGACGGCGATGAGCTTCTCATACCACTGTTGCGCATCGTCCCACTTCTTCTGGTTCAGATAAAGAGAAGCGATCGAGGCAATCGCCACCTTGTCCTTCGGCGTCTGCTCCAGAACCTTCATGAACTGATCGTGCGCCGCCTGGGCCATCTGGTTGTTCTCGGGGGAGTCGGCCCCCGGGATGTACTGCTGCATGTAAGCGGTGGCCAGGTACAGGCGGGCCACCGGGAAGCTGGGATCCAGTTCCACCGCAGTCTTGAAGTGCTCGACGGCCTCCGGATACTGCGCGCTCTTGAACGCCTGCACGCCCTTATTGAGCTGATCGCGCGATTTCAGTTGCATGCAGCCCGCGGCCAGGAGCGCCAACCCGGCCACGGACACAACTAACGTGAGTTTGCGCATCATTGTCCAGCCTCCACCTTCGCGGTCATCAGGCCGACCTTGTCGATCCCGGCGCCGTGCGCGATATCGATCGCCTTCGCGACCCACTGGAATTCCAGGTCCGGATCGCCCTTCACGAAGACCACACGCTCGGCACGAGTCTTGAAGATGTCGGTAAGCCTGGTCCCCAGGACGTTTTCTTGGACCGGGTCCTGGTTGATAAACATCTTGTGGTCCTTGTCGATGACGATCACCACGGTCCTCTGGTCGGAGGTGTTGGGCGGCTGGTTGGGTGGAGGCGGTTGTGGCACAAGAGCCTCCAGTCCTTTCGGCGTCAACGGCGTGATCACCATGAAGATGATGATGAGCACCAGCAGTACGTCGATCATGGGCGTCATGTTGATGTCGGATTTCGGACCGCTTGAGGCCCCGACTGCCATTGCCATAAGATTGCTCCCTTAGTATTCCTTTTTTCTGTGTGTCAATTCCCGGCCGGCGGCGCGCCGCCCGGCACAGGAGCGGTCTTCTGTTGGATCTGCTCGGTCAGAAGGCCGACGTTGTCCACGCCGGAGGCGCGCAAATTGTCGACCACGTCCACCACGCGCTCATACTTGGCCCGCGAATCCGCCTTGATGAAGACGGTTTTGTCGACGCGGTTGACCAGTAGATCCTTCACCTTCGGCGGCAAATCTTCGGGCTGTGTCTGGGTGGTGCCCAGGTAGACCTTCCCGTCACGCTCGACGGCGATGACAATCGCATCGCTCTTATCGGCCGCTTGCATGGGAATGGGGTTGTGCGTCGGGACCAGCTCCACCGTGCGGCCCTTGGACAACATGGGGGTGATGACCATGAAGATGATCAGCATGACGAGCATCACGTCCACCATGGGGGTGACGTTGATGTCGTTCACCGGAGGCGGCGCATGGTGCTTGGTAACGGATTCCTTTTTCTTTGGCATCGTCTGTCTCCACGGAGCTCGGCAGGAGGCGGGGAGTCCGGTAACCGAACCTCCCCACGGAAATCAACTCGCCGGGATCCTAGTGCTGCAACGTTGGACGGGCCTGGATCCCGCTACTTGCGGGCGCCGGCGCCCCGCTGGGAGCGCTTCAGGAAGTAGTCGATCAACTCCGAGCTGGAATTCCCCATCTCCACGTCGAAGGCTTCAATCTTGTTGGTGAAGAAGTTGAACATCCAGACCGCGGGGATGGCCACGAAAAGTCCGATAGCCGTGGTCACGAGGGCTTCGGAAATGCCGCCCGCCACGGCGCCCAGACCGGTGGACTTCTCGGTCGAAATGCTGCTGAACGCGTTGATGATGCCGACCACCGTTCCGAACAGACCGACGAACGGGGCCGTCGAGCCAATGGTCGCCAAGCCGACGACGCCGCGTTTCAGTTCGGCGTGAACGATGGCCTCAGCGCGTTCCAGAGCGCGTTTGGACGCTTCGATCTCTTCACCGGAGATTTCGTTGCTGATCTGGTGCGCCTGGAACTCCTGAAGACCAGCGACGACAACCTTCGCCAGATGGCTCTTCTTGTAACGGTCCGCAATCTTCACGGCCTCGTCCAATTTGCCTTCGCGCAGCGCGCCGGCCACTGCCGGAGCGAACTGCCGCGACTGTTTGCGGGCGGCGCTATAGGCCATGAACCGGTCGATCATGACGCCAATCGAATAGGCCGACATGATGAACAGGCCGACGACCACGCACTTGGCCAGCGTACCCATTTGACCCCAGAGGTGGATCGGATCCCATTGAACTCCAGTGCTCTCCTGGAGTAAATAAAACGCCCATAGTTGTGGGATGTGCATCGTTGTTTCTCTCTCCTGCGAGTTGAAATAATTTACTTCTTACCGGCGTCCCAGGGGGACACCCGGGTTACTGACTCAACGTGAAGTTCACGTCGATCTGAGTGATGACCTCGACCGGCTCCCCGTTGAGGAGGGTCGGCTGGTAGATCCACTGTTTCACCGCCTCGATGGCGTTCGGGACCAGCAGCGGATGGCCGCTGATCACCTCGAGCTTTTGAATGGTGCCATCCTTGGAAATGATGGCGGTGAGCTTGACGGTCCCCTGAATGCGGGCCTGCTTGGCCAGCGGCGGATAGATCGGATGGGGTTGCCGTACCAGCTTGGCCTGCTGGACGCTGCCGCCGATCTTGATGCGTTGCGGCGTGGCGGCCTTCTCTTCGACCTTCTTCGGAGGCGGAGGAGGTGGAGGAGCGGCGGACGGAACCGAACCGATGATGCCGCCCAGCACGCCGCCTGGGGTGCCGCCGGCTACCCCGCCGGGCACGCCGCCCACAACGCCCACGCCGGTGGTGGGAGGCGGAAGCTCTTCTTCCCTAATCGTGGCGATTTCTTTGGGGATGCTTTTGGGCGCCATCAGCTTGCCGGCGTCGAACTGCCGGGGGATTACTTTTACGACTTTGACGGGAGGCGCGGCGGCCGGCGGGGGAGGCGGAGGTGGTGGCGGCGGAGGCGCCACCAGCGAGCTGATCAAACTGGCCCCCGGAAGCTGCTCGAAGAAGATCATCGGCAAGATGATCAACACCCCGACAAAGGCGATCTGCGCCAAGAAGGAGGCAAATATCGTCCATGTCTTCCTGGTCTTTCCGGTTTCTACGAATACCTGCTCAAACATAGAAGCTTCTTCCTTTCCCCTCAGCGGGCAACTGCCCCCGCTCGACTTTGACCGGCGGCAAAGACCGCCGGTATTACCTCGCCCTACTCGGACTCTTCACCGATTCCGTCCGCGGCGGAGCCGCCAGAACGGGAGCCGGCTTCCTCTTACCCTTATCCGTATAATTGTGCCAGAACAAAACGATGGGACTCGCTACAAAGACGGATGAATATGTTCCCACGATGATCCCGCAAACCAGCGCAAACGAGAACGCATGGAGCACCGGGCCGCCGAAGAGGAAAAGCGCGATTACGGTGAGGAAAGTCAAACCCGAGGTCATGACCGTCCGGCTCAACGTCTGGTTGACGGCGCGATTCATGACTTGCTCCAGCGGCTCGCGGCGCGAGATCTTCAGGTTCTCGCGAATGCGGTCGAAGATCACGATGGTGTCGTTCATCGAATAGCCGACCAGGGTCAACAGGGCGGCGATCACCGTCATCGAGATCTCTTCGTTAAATATCGAGAACAGGCCGATGGTGATGATGGTGTCGTGGAAGCACGCAATCACCGCGCCCAACCCGTAAATCCACTCGAAGCGGAAGGCGATATAGGCCAACATCCCGGCCAGCGCGTAGAGGGTGGCCAGCACGGCCTTGTTGCGCAACTCCGCCCCCACCTTGGGTCCCACCATTTCCACCTTCAAAACGTGATACGGAGCCAGATAACACTCCTGACGAAGAGTGTTCATAATAACAGAGTTCATACCCGGCACGGATGACAATTGGTTGAAATCCGCGATCAGGCCGGAGTAGCGGCTGTTGGCATAATCCCGCAGGTCGGCCGCCAGCTTCTGCAATTGCTGTTCGCTGAGCGCGACCCCGGCGCGCGCCATGGGTTCGCGCAACCGGTCCACCAACTGCTGCTGGCTGGTATTGTTGAAATCCAGCTTTCCGCTCCCAGGCTGCCCGAAGGCGGTGCTCAGCACCTCTTCCATGGCCTGGCGGTTGATGTTCAACTGGGCTTCCTGCTGGAGCTCGGTCCCGATCTCGATTTCGTTCTGCGCCGTGGCGCCGGTAAAGCTCTGTACGCTGACCTCGCCCTGGATCTGCCGGGAGCTTTTCATGGCCGCGCGGATCTTTTCGACCGGCGGTTCGGTGGCGAACTTTACCGTCATCAGGGCGCCACCCTTGAAATCGATGCCGTATTTGAGCCCACCCTTCATGGCGATACTGGCAAATCCAGCTACCGTCAGAACCAGCGAGGCAATGATAAAGGGCCACTTCTTGCCCAGAAAGTCAAAATTCGTGTTCTTAAATAATTCCATCGAACCTTGCCATGCTGGTGTTCTTCATACTTTGGACACCAGCCTTTTAGATTTTGTTCCCATTACACAAAAACGCGCTCCCGCCGGAATACCGGCCTTGGGGGGCTCAAATACTTAACGCCTCCATCTGCCGGCGCCCCGACAGCTCATAACCGAAAATCGTCTTGGAGACGAAAACCGCGGTGAAGACATTGGCCACCAGACCGATCACCAGCGTCACGGCAAAGCCCTTCACCGGACCTTCGCCAAACAGGAAAAGGAAGGCGCAGGACACCACCGTTGTAACGTGGGTGTCGACGATCGTCCACCATGCCTTGGCGAAGCCCGTATCCACGGCCGCGATGACCCCTTTTCCGGATCGCAACTCCTCGCGGATACGTTCGAAAATCAGCACATTGGAATCCACCGCCATACCGATGGTCAGGATGACGCCGGCAATTCCCGGCAAGGTCAGCACCGCATGGAAGTAGGAGATCGCCGCCAGGAGAATGACCGTATTCAACAGCAACGCCAACACCGCGTTGACGCCGCTACGTTTGTAGTAAGCCAGCATCACGGCCACCACCGCGATCAACCCGGCAATTCCGGCATACATCCCCGCCTTGATGGAGTCGGCCCCCAGGGACGGCCCGATGGACCGTTCCTCGAGGTACTTGACGCCGGCGGGAAGCGAGCCGGACCGCAGGTAGCGCGACAGATCGACGGCCTCCTCCTCGCTGCTCAACCCGGTGATGCGGCCGGAGTCCTCGATCTTGGACTGAATGGTGGCTACGCTGACAATCTTGTTGTCCAGCACCACCGCCAGGCGATTGCCGATGTTGGCTTCGGTGTACCGGCCGAAGCGCTTGCCGCCATCCGGAGAGAGATTGAAGTTGGTCTCCCACTTGCGGTATTCGTCCTGCCCCGAACGCGCGTTGCGCATCTCCGCGCCGCTGATCACGGGACTCTTGGCCACCAGGTGCCACTGCTCGCCCTCGGCCCCGGCCCGCGGCTGCATCCTGACCAGCCTGGTATTCAGGGGCAGCACGCCGCCGTGCTGCGCCAGGCCGGCATCGCGGCTGGGAAACGGACCGTCCTTGACATCCACGATCTCCAGCACCGCGGCGGTCCCGATCAGTTCCTTCACCCGCGCGGGATCGTCCACGCCCGGCAATTGCACGAGGATTTCGAAATCCGCGCCGGAGGCTCCGTACTGTTGAACGGCTTTTTCCGCCAGCCCGAGCTGGTCAATGCGATTGCCGATGGTATCGATGGCGCGGGTGACCGTGTCCCTCTCCAGGTTGATCAGATCGGAGGGCTTGAGCTTTATGGTGTAGTCGGTGGAGTTGACGGCTGTGAGAATGTAGGTGGGATAGCGCTCGCTCGCCAGGGTGCGGAATGCGCTGGACATGGTTGAAGGCACGCCCTTGATGGAGATTTCGACCTTGTCGGCGTCCTTGACGTCCTGCGCTTCGTTAACGTCCATGCCGGCCCAGGTGACGTTCTGTTTTTTGAGATCTTCCTTGAGGCGTTCCATGCTCTGGTTGGCATCCGCCCTGACGGCGTCCTGCACCTGAACCTGGAGCACCAGATGGCTGCCGCCCTTGAGATCCAGCCCCAGCCGGATGTTGTCCTTGAAATTCCGGACCACTTGCGCCTTCGATGTGGGGAAACCGACGATGCCGTAAACGCACAGCAGGATCGTCACGACAATGGTAATGGACCGCGCGTTCAAGTTCTTCTTCATGGAGTTTAGAGCCTGTTAAAACGATTGTTGCTTACTTCTTTCCTTCGCTTGAGACGAGGCTCGAAACCGAGGCGCGCGTGACCTGGATTTTGACGTTGTCCGGTTTCACGCGCAACACCAGGGTATCGTCGCCCTCGATGGCCACGATGGTGCCGACAATCCCCCCGCTGGTGACCACCCCCTGGCCGTTCTGGAGACTCGACAGCATTTTTTGCTGCTTCTTCTTCTGGCGCTGCATGGGGAGGAACAACAGAAAATAAAAAATACCGAAGATGAGAAGGATGGGCAGGAGTCCCAAGAGGGAATTGGACGGCGCCGTTTGCAGAAACAGATTTAGGACCACGTTGCGACCAATAAGGATCACGCGGCGTTATTCGACGCCGAGCGTACACACCTCAAGTATTCCGGGAATGAATCCGATATTATAGCGTGCCTGATCTCACCCATGATGTCAAGGTACCGCCGGAGGTTGTGCCTGGTAGCCAGTACCGCGTATAGAATCTCCCCGGACTGGAACAAATGGCGAAGGTAAGCTCGGGAATATCTGCTACAAGTATAGCACTGGCACTTTTCGTCGAGCGGGCGGTCGTCGTCCTTGTAGCGGGCGTGCTTGATGATCACGCGTCCCTCGGAGGTGAACAGGTAGCCGTTGCGCGCGTTGCGCGAGGGCAGCACGCAATCCATCATGTCCACGCCGCGCGCCACGTACTCGGGCAGCTCGGCCGGCATGCCCACGCCCATAGCGTATCGGGGTTTGTCGCGCGGCAGGAGGTCCTCGGTGGCCTCCACCATCTCCATGCTGAGAGGGCGCGGCTCGCCCACCGAAAGGCCGCCGATGGCATAGCCCGCGCTATCCAGATCCAGCAGGGCCGCGGCGCATTCCCTGCGCAGGTCCGGAAACATGGAGCCCTGCACGATGGGGAACAGCGCCTGGGGCGCCGGGTTTTCAGCCATTCTCCCGCGGTAGTGTTGGTTGGCCAGGCGCGCCCACCGTAGCGTGCGGTGCATGCTCGCGCGCGCCTGCTCATGGCTGACGGGATACTCGGGGCATTCATCGAGAACCATCAGAATGTCGCTGCCGAAGGCGAGCTGCGCGTCCACCGTGGATTCCGGCGTGAAGGTGTGGAGGTCGCCATCGAGGTGCGACTGGAAGACCACTCCGTGCTCGGTGATTTTGCGCAGGCGGCTGAGGCTGAAGACCTGGTAGCCTCCCGAATCGGTGAGGATGGCGTTGGACCACGACATGAAGCGGTGCAGTCCGCCCAGCTTGCGGATGAGCTCGTGCCCGGGACGCAGGAAAAGGTGGTAGGTGTTGGCCAGGAGGATTTGCACGCCGAGATCTTCGGCGAGGTCCCGCTGGGTGAGTCCTTTGACGGTGGCCTGCGTGCCGACGGGCATGAAGACCGGGGTCTCGATGGCGCCGTGGGCGGTGTGCAGGAGGCCGGCGCGGGCGCGCGTGTGGGAGCACTCGGCGACGATTTCGAAGGAAATGGGGCTCAAGTAGCGATTGTGGCACGGGCGCGGAGTGATGGTGGGGGGGAAACGTTTGTAGCATGAGCCAGGGGTCCAACCCGGCAAGTTTCGGGAACGGAGCCTTTAGCGATTGCCAGGTATCAGCCCCGCCACTTCTCCGGCTTGACAACAGGGCCAAGTGGAATGGTCAGCTTCCGCTATACCCGTTTTACCGTCCGCGATGTGGACGTGACTGGCGGAGAAAAACCTCGCAATACCGAGTTAAACTGCACGTGATGAACCGGCGGCGGTTGTGGCTGTCCGTGGTGATCGTTGCATTATCGTCGGCCATTGCAGTTCGTTACGTCTACAAGAAAAAACGCGCCGCTGCGAACACCGTCACCATTCAAGCCGCCCTTCTGGAATATTCCAACAATCTCAAGCTTGGTGTGACCCGAAAGGAGGTTAAGGATTACCTCCGAACTCACGGCGTTGGCTTCCGGGAACGGGTGTTGTTACGAACCGGGAGGTCCGTTTTCGGTCCTGGTCCAAGTTGGTGAGGAAGACTCGCCTTGGTATTGCAGTACGTGGCCGGACTGCGTGGCATTTGAGTTCGTAACCACAGAGGCGCGCAGCTCGCTTTTCAATCCGTCCGATTCGATTCCTACGCGCTCGGGAAGGTGCATCTGACTAGCAACGGCGAAGGTTGTCTTTGAGGCTGAGAAGATGCACGGCGGCTATCGCACTCGTCTGAAAACGGTCGTGAGCGGGCGTTTGGAACGATATGTGTCAGCGGATACTGGCTGTTTTACAAGAGTTGGTGCCGTCGAGTTGACGCGGCCCATCCTGCGGATCCGGCCGCAGCACTCTAG
>JBGPKH010000195.1:0-13272 GCA_041485845.1 Bryobacteraceae bacterium | reverse complement strand
CTATGCAACTGCGGTGGCGGTAGACGGAGCGGGTGACATTTACGTAGCTGACGCTGTCAACAACGCTGTCCGTATTCTGCGACCGACGGACCGGACCGTTTTGATTGGCGCGGTGGTGGATGCCGCCAGCCAGCGCGCGGACCCGGTTTCTCCGGGCAAGATCGTGGTCATCTACGGCGACGGCCTCGGTCCTGCGCAACTGATTCAGAATCAGGCACGCAACGGCCAGTTCGGTACGGAGCTGGCCGGAACAGTTGTTTCCTTCAACGGAATCGCCGCGCCGGTCCTCTACACGTCGGCGATGCAGGTTGCGGCCATCGTGCCCTTCGCGATCAGCGGCACAAGGGCACAAGTGACAGTTGCGTACGGGGGAGAGGACTCCGCCGCTTTCACCGTCCCGGTGGCGCTCTCGGCTCCGAGCTTTTTTGCGTCCAATCAAACTGGCGCCGGGCAGGCCTCGGCCGTGAACGTGGCCGATGGAACAGTCAACACCGCGGTGAATCCTGTAAAGACCGGCGGATACATTTCGCTCTATGCGACCGGCGAAGGCCAAACCGCGCTGGACGGCGTGGATGGCAGGCTGGGAGGCTCCACGCCTATCCTTCCCGTGAGCGTAACGGTCGGCGGCATACCCGCACTAGTTCAGTATGCGGGCGGTGCACAAGGCCAGGTCGCCGGGCTGATGCAGGTGAACGTGCAGATTCCAACAGGAGTGCAGCCGGGAGGATATGTGCCCGTTGTCCTCCAAGTGGGAGAGGCGTCCACGACGCCGGGCGCGGTTTGGATTGCTCTGTCCGGAAATTGATTTGGAGGTGAGTGATGAGATCCGCTAGCGCAGCCTTCAGTCTCGTCCTCCTGAGCGCCACGGCCGCAAATCGACTTGCGGGAGCCTCCGGATGCCGCAACGATCCAGGACAAAGGAAGAGGGAAGCATGAGATCGACCAGGACGGCTCTCGCGGCAGTCGTGCTAGTGAGTTCCGCCGCGGCGGCGCAGCAGTACGCGATTTCGACGGTAGCGGGCGGTCCGCCGGCGCCGGCCGCGCAGCCGGCGCTGGATTTGACGATCGGCTTCGCAATCGCCGTGACCGCGGACGCAACGGGTAACGTTTACTTCACCAGCGCCGATCTCAACTCGGTTTTCAAACTGGATGCCAATGGGACGGTCACGCGAGTCGCCGGAAATACCATAGCGGGATACGCGGGAGACGGGGGCCAAGCCACGAGCGCCGAGCTTAATTTGCGCGTGGCCGTGGGGTTGGCCACCCCGGGCGGGCTGGCTGTGGACCGTGCAGGCTACCTGTTCATCGCCGATACCGGCAACCACCGGATCCGCAGAGTGTCCCCGGGGGGCGTTATCACGACCGTGGCCGGAACGGGTAAGTCCGGTTTCTCTGGAGACGGCGGGCCGGCGATCGCCGCCGAGCTGGACTGGCCTGCCGGCATCACACTCGACAGCGCGGGGAACCTGTTTATCGCGGAGCGCGGCAACAATCGCGTCCGGCGGGTCTCCGCCGGCGGGATCATCACGACTGTCGCGGGAACCGGGAAAGGCGTCTACCCACCAGTTGCCGGGCCTGGCCCGGGGGACGGCGGACCTGCGACGAGCGCTGACCTGGTAGGTCCCGCCGGGTTGGCGGCGGATGGCAACGGGAACCTGTTCATCGCGGATTTGTACAATAACCGCGTTCGCAAGGTCTCTCCGGATGGAATCATCACCACGGTCGCCGGCAACGGAACCGCAAGCGGTTTCTCCGGTGATGGCGGGCCGGCCGTGGCCGCCCAAATATCCGGTCCGATTGGCGTAGCCGTGGATGGCGCCGGCAACCTCCTTGTGCTTCAGCTCGCGTACGGCGGCCGCGTCCGCGTGGTCTCCGCGGATGGCACCATACGCACTGTGGCAGGCGGTGGCACGTTCGGACTCTCCGGTGATGGAGGGCCTGCCACGAGTGCGGGGCTGGCGAATCCGTTTGCCATGGCGCTCGATGCCGCGGGCAACCTGTACATTGCCGACACCGCGAACTATCGCATCCGAAAGATCTCGCAGAACGGGACGATCGCCACCGTGGCCGGTAACGGCGGGGGCGGTTTCGCCGCGTATCAAGGGCCGACCGGTGACGGCGGGCCGGCCAACAGCGCGCGACTCACTTCTCCGTTTGGCGTTGCGGCCGATTCCAAGGGCAACCTCCTCATCGCCGACACCTTCGATCACCGCATCCGCCAGGTCTCGCCGGACGGGATCGTCAGCACCGTCGCGGGTACGGGCACCGCGGGCTTGTCCGGTGACGGCGGTCCGGCGATCAATGCACGATTGAACGCCCCCTTCGGTCTGGCCGCAGATGGCGCGGGCAACCTGTACTTCATCGACGCGAACAATTACCGCATCCGCAAGATATCCCCGGACGGGACGATCCACACGATCGCGGGCACCGGCAAGTCGGGCTTCGCCGGAGATGGCGGCCCGGCTACGAGCGCGATGCTGGGCGACTTCTCGTGGTGCAACACGCTTTGCGGCGGTCTGGCGGTGGACGCCGCGGGTAATCTGCTGATCGCGGATTCCAGCAACAATCGGGTCCGCAAGATCTCGCCCGATGGGATCATCACCACCGTGGCAGGCAATGGGACGCCTGGTTTTTCGGGTGACGGAGGGCGCGCCACGGACGCCCGGTTCTGGGTTCCCACCAGCGTCACAGCCGATCGCGCCGGTAATCTGTTCATCGCCGATGGCGCGGGCTATATACGCCGGGTCTCTCCGGATGGCACGATTACCACCGTGGCGGGCACGGGCGCTTTTACGGGCCCATCGGGCGATGGCGGGCCCGCAGCTAACGCGCGCCTGTCGGCTCCATCGGGAGTAGTTGTCGACAGCGCCGGCAACCTGTTCATTGCCGATCCCGGCTGGAATTTTTACACGGGCGACGGTGCCTATCAATCCTGCTGCGATCACCGCATCCGCAAAGTCTCTCCCGACGGGACGATCACCACTGTGGCGGGCAACGGCGTGGCCGGATTCTACGGCGATGGCGGGCCCGCTGCCACCGCGGCACTGAATGGACCGGTGAGCGTGGCGGCAGACGGCGCGGGCAATGTCTACGTCGCCGATGCCGCCAACAACGCGATTCGTATGCTGCAGCCGACCGGCCGCTCCCTTCTGATCGGCGCCGTGCTCGATGCCGCAAGCCTGAACGCCGACCCCGTGACTCCGGGCAAGATCGTGGTAATTCGTGGCGCGGAACTTGGACCGGCAGAGTTGCTCCAGAACCAGCCCGTTGCCGGCCGGTTCGGTACGGAGCTGGCGGGAACGACGGTCTCATTTGACGGAATCGCGGCGCCGATCCTTGCGGTATCGGCGGCCGAGATCACAGCGGTGGTTCCGTATGCGATCACCGGCGCAAAGACTCAGGTGACCGCGACGTATCGGGGCAATGCTTCCCAGACGTTCACCGCGCCCGTGGCCTCATCCGCGCCGAGCCTGTTTACGGTGAATCACACCGGCGCCGGCCAGGCGCTGGCGATCAATGCGATCGATGGTGCGGCGAATTCGGCGGCGAATCCAGTGAAGATCGGCGACTATGTTTCGCTCTACGCGACGGGCGAAGGCCAGACGGCCCCGGGTGGGGTGGATGGAAAGCTGGGCGGTGCCACCCCTACGCATCCAGTGTTTCCCGTGACTGTATCCGTCGGCGGAATCCCCGCGACGGTTCAGTTTGTGGGCGGCGCGCCTGGCCAGGTAGCGGGTTTGCTGCAGGTGAACGTGCAGATTCCGGGAGGAGTGCAGCCGGGAGGATATGTGCCCGTGGTGCTGCAGGTAGGGGATCGCGCCAGCAGCTCGGAAGTATGGATCGCGGTCAGTCAGTAGGAGGCCAAAAAATGAAAACGGGGGCGATCTTGCTGGCTGTACTCGGAAGCCTTGGAACGGTGTGGGCCGGAAGCAATCTGTGGACCGGACTCGGGCCGGATGGAGGAGGCGTGTTTGGGCCGTTTGGCTTCGGCCACGTCCTGGTAATCGATCCGCAGAACCCGAGCACCGTATACGCCGCCACTGCCGGGGGAATATTCAAGAGCAGGGATGGGGGCGCAAGCTGGGGCGCCACGGGCCCTATTCCCACGATATTCGGTACCGGTGGCTTCGGGGTTCTGGCCATTGACCCGCTGACCCCGAGCACGCTGTACGCAGGCACTATTGGGGATGGCGCCTTTAAGAGCACGGATGGCGGGGCAACCTGGAAGGCGGTGAATTCCGGGTTGACGTTTCCCCCGGGGGGCGGGGTCTCCGACCTGGTAGTGGATCCGCAAAACCCGCGCACGGTCTACGCCGCTGCATTATATAGCGGCGTATTCAAGAGCACGGATGGCGGCGCAAGCTGGCGTGCTGCGAATTCCGGGTTTCCGATGCCTCCGCTCCCCCTACCATCCCCCGACCCGTTGGCGATGCTCATCGTGAATCTGGCGATCGACCCGCGGACCCCCAGCACGCTCTACGCGACGACCGGGATCGGCCCATTCAAGAGCACGGATGGAGGCGCAAGCTGGAATCCGGCGACGTCCGGGCTGCCGCCAACCTGTTTGGGGATCCTGCAAATTGCGGTTGACCCACAAACCCCGGCCACGCTGCTGTACTCGGATTGCAACGGACTGTTCAAGAGCAGGGATGGGGGAACAAGCTGGGACCGGGCGAGCTCCGGGTTGCCGGAAGCTCCCCAATCCCTGGCCATTGACCCGCAAAGCCCCAGCAGGGTTTACGCGGCCACCTACCACGGATTATTCAAGAGCTCGGATGGGGCGGCCACCTGGGTTGAGGCCAACTCCGACCTGAGGACCATCCCCCTGAGTGCCGTGGCGGTTGACCCCCAACACTCCGGCACCGTTTACGCCGGCGTTGGCGACTACGCCTCCCTCGCCGCAGTCTTCAAGAGCACGGATGGGGCAGCGCACTGGAGTGCCAGCGGCTCCGGCATAAGAGCCATCCCGATCGGCTCTATCCGGATTGACCCGTTGAACCCGGCCACGCTGTATGCCAATGCTCAGCTCGCGTTATTCAAGAGCACGGATCGCGGCGCGAGTTGGAATCGGGCGAACCCCGTCGTGCTGCTGGCCCTCGATCCTCAGAACCCAGCCACGCTATACGGGAACGGTCCCGGCGGGTTGATGAAGAGCACGGATCGGGGCATAACCTGGGTTGCGGTAAACATCGGGTGGCCGAAGGACGGTTGTCACGGAGTCAGTGCGCTGTCGATTTCTCCAAATGCCGGCACGCTCTATGCCGGGATTTCGGTGGCCCCCTGCTCGGGTGCCCCCGGCGGCGGCGTGTGGAAGAGCGGGGATGGGGGAACGAGTTGGGCCAGATTGGACTCGCAGCCGAAGGGTGGCGGCGTACACGGCATGGCAATGGACCCCCAAGACTCCAGCACGCTTTACGCGTGGAATGGCAACGGATTGTTCAAAACCACAGACGGAGGCGCAAGCTGGAACACGTTGAGCGCCGGCTACGTGGACTCACTCGCGATTGACCCGCGCCATCCGGGCACGCTATACGCAGTCACCTCAAGTGGACTGTCCAGGAGTTCGGATGGAGGAGCGACCTGGAATGGGGTGAACTCCGGTCTGCCAATGACCATCCTGAACGGGCGGCAGACTTACCCGGTTCGCGCCGTGGCCATTGACCCGCGCCACACCAGCACATTATACGCGGGGACTTCCGGCGGGGTTTTCAGGAGCACGGACGGGGGCACAAGCTGGCTCGCGGTCAACTCCGGCCTGACTACCCTCTCGGTTCGCAGTCTGGCGATTGACCCGCGAGACACCAGCACTGTCTACGCCGGAACGGATGGCGGGGTGTTTGCGATTACCTTCGAAGCCCAGCGAATGCGTACAGGAAGAAAATGAAACCGCTCGCTCTGATCGCTCTCGCGCCGGCCCCAGCAGGCGGCGAATCCGGTCAAGATCGGCGACTACATCTCGCTCTACGCGACACTCGAAAGCCAAACGCTCCCAGAGGCGTGGATGGCAGGCTCCCAGGCTCGACAGCTACGCATCCGGCGTTTTTGGTGAGTGTAACGGTCGGCGGAATACCGGCACTAATCCACTATGCGGGCGGCATCCAAGATCGGGTCGCGGGTCTGATGCAGTTAGGCCGCGGTCTCCAACCAGTCGCGGCCGCACGCCAAAGAAACCCCTCGGCTACACGCTTCTCGGCTCCCTCGGCGCTCGAACTACGCCAACGACACCAAAACCCCAACCCCCCACCAGCCCGTGGTTTATCCTCGGCGTCTGGGCGCCTCGGCGGTAAACCTAATCCCCTCCGCGCCTCCGCGTCAGAACCCAAGTCCTGCTCCCCCAACCCTCCCCAACCTGCGCAACAATCTGAATATGTCCCGTGCCATGCTGCTGATCGTGCTCGCCACGTCGGCTCGCGGCGCCCTGATGCCCCTCCCCTGGAAGATGACCCGCGGCATCGGCCGGCTGCCCATCGATAGCGGCTTCCACGTGGTCAACAGCGGGTGCCCGGACTCCGCCATCGCCCGCTTCCAATCGCTCATCGCGCGCCAGACCCGCATCGCGTTCGCCGGCGCCGGGCCGGGACTCACGATCCGCTGCGGCCGGCCGTCGCCCGCTTGGCCCACCCTCGGCGAAGACGAGTCCTACACGCTCGAGGTCACTCCGGATGGCGCGCGCCTCGACGCCCCCACCGCCACGGGAGCGTTGCGCGGGATGGTCACCTTCTCCCAGTTGATCGCCCCCGCCGCCGGGGGCTTCGAAGTCCCCGCGGTCCACATCGAGGACCGCCCGCGCTTTCCCTGGCGCGGCCTCATGATGGACGTCTCCCGCCATTGGATGCCCGTCGAAGCGGTCGAGCGCAATCTCGACGCCATGGCGGCGGTGAAGCTCAACGTGTTCCACTGGCACCTGTCCGACGACCAGGGCTTCCGCGTCGAGAGCAGGCTCTATCCCCGGCTCCACCAGCTCGGCTCCGACGGCAACTTCTACACCCAGGACCAGATTCGCGAAGTCGTCGCCTACGCCCGCGACCGCGGCATTCGCGTCGTCCCCGAATTCGACGTGCCGGGCCACACCACCAGTTGGTTTGTCGGGATGCCCGAACTGGCCGCCGCGCCCGGTCCTTATCAAATCGCACGCAATTGGGGCGTCTTCCCGGCGGTGATGAACACCGCGAGCGACGGCACGTATGCCTTCCTCGACGCGTTCTTCGGCGAGATGGCCGCCCTTTTCCCCGACCCGTACTTCCACATCGGCGGCGATGAGGTGGAAGATCCGCAGGCGCGCAGTCTACAGGGACAGTTCAACCTGTGGGTGCAGGCCCTGCTCAGGCAGCACGGCAAGATCGTGGCCGGCTGGGAGGAAGTGCTCGCCCCCGGCCTCACCGCCGACGCCGTCATCCAGGCGTGGCGCGGGACGAACGCGCTGGCGGATGCGGCCCGTGACGGCCATCCCGCCATCCTCTCTTATGGCTACTACCTCGACAACCTGCAACCGGCCGGCTACCACTACTCCGTCGATCCGGGGCAAACCGCCGGCATTCTTGGCGGCGAAGCCTGTATGTGGGCTGAGTACGTGAGCGCGGAGACCGTGGATTCGCGCATCTGGCCGCGCATGGCGGCCATCGCCGAGCGCTTCTGGTCGCCCAGGGAAGCGATCGACGTGGACTCCATGTACCAGCGGCTGGAGCCTGTGAGCCGATGGCTCGAATGGGCCGGCGTGCGGCACCGCGCGAATTATGTGCCCATGCTCGAACGCCTCGCCGCGGGGCAACCGGTGGAGCCCCTGCGCATCCTGGCGGACGCATCCGAGGCCACGGGAATCGCCGGCCGCCGCCCGCGGCCCTACACCAGCCTCACACCGCTCGACCGGTTCGTCGACGCGGCTCGCCCCGAAAGCGAGCCGGTGCGTTGCCTCGAACAGGCGGTCACGCGCCTCCTCGCAGGAGACTCCACCGAGCTCCCGCGCATCCGCGCGGCGTTGCGCGAATGGGCCGAAAACGACGCGGGCTTCCAACCGATGGTGAGCGGCGCGGCCCTGCTCGCCGAGCTCGTTGCGCTCTCGCAAAACTTGAAGACGGTGGGGGAGATCGGATTCGAGGCGCTCCAGTATTGGGAAACTGATCAAACCGCGCCCGCGGATTGGGTGGCGCAACAGAACCAGGCGCTCGACCAAATGCAGCAACCGGTCGCCGAAGCGATTCTGGCCGCGGTCCGGCCCGTGCGGTTGCTGCTCATCGCTGTCAGAAGCCGGGAAAATCGCTGAGATCGCGGGGTTGACAGGGTTTTGGCGGGGCAGGCGCGTTCGCCTGCCTCGTCCGCTTGCGGGCGATGACGGGGCCAAACCGGGCCAACTCGAGAAGCTTGACACGCCACGTCGTACCCCGCGCTCCGATTGGGGTCGCCCTTTCCTGCCGGAACGAGCGCACTGGCCGGCCTGTCATGGCAGCGTCGTCATCCAAATATTGCCGGTTGTCTCCAGCATCCCAAACACTACTTTATCCACGGCGATCGCTGGACTGACAGCGACGGGATCGCCGGCGCCGAGCAGGGACCGGCGCGCGTTATGGAAATGGTACACCTCGATCGGCGAACCGGCGGGCCGCTTCGTAGCGGGGTCCAGACGCTGCGCGCGCAGGCACCGGAAGCCGTCGCGCTCGGAAAGAAAGTAAAGCAGATTCCCGTCGGGGGACCAGGCGGCGTAGCGCTCCATCCCCGCGCCGTCGGTGATGGGGACCCAGTCTTTTTCCTCGATGGGCCCCACACCGGGTTGCGAAGGGTCGCGGAACGGGACGACGAACACCTGACGAATCGTCGGGCCCGGAATAGCGTGGAAAGCGATCCAGCGGTCGTCGGGCGAGAATCGCGCCGCGGAGAGAGCGTAACTGGAATGCTGGATGATCGGAATCCGCTTCCGGCGGCCCGGCGCCACCAGGCCCACAGGCTTTCCTGCCACCTGCTCGTCGAGAAGCCTGGTCCCATCGCGGTTCCAGGAGGTTGGAAGAAAGCAGTCGTCGCAGATCAGCTCCGGGTCGCCGCCGGCGGAGGAAACCATGTAGAGATGGTCTCCACCGGCGGGGGAAGTGTATGCCACCTTGCCACCGTCCGAGCTGATTCGCGCGTTCCCGGTGTCGTCCGCCAGGAGCGCCTCCTTGCCGCTCGCCAGGTCTCTCAACCAGGCAGTCTGCTTGCTGGCGGCCGGCTTCCTATAGACAATCTTCTTTCCGTCGAGCGACACCGAAGGCCGGGTTGCGGCGCCTTCCTGCGTGACTCGCTGGGGAGTTCCTTTGACGATACCGCGATTGGCATCGAGAGGCAGGTCCCAGATGTCGAGACTCTCGTTGAGGCTGGCCAGTACCAGCCGGACGCCGCCGCCAGGCAGCGACACTACCGAGGGCAGCCGTTCCGAGCCGGCGCCGAACGTGAGGCGCTCGGGCTCGCCTGCCGTCTGCCAGGTCTCGTGCGATAGGGGAATCTGCCAGATGTTGTGTGCGTCGCCGGAGCGCGCCGAGAACACGATACGGCTCCTTCCGTTGCGCTCCGGAAGCCAGGCAGCGGCGGTAACCCAGTCGCCGGCGAACCCCCCAAACGTAAACTTCAGGCGCCGCAGGGCCGGAAGCACCCCGGTCTTGACGGCCGAGTTCCGGCCGCCTTCGAGCGGCGCGATCCACCAGTCCATTTCCTGGGCCAGCGTCGCGGGATTTGCGGAATCGCGCACGCCCAGGAACAGCAGGCGCTTACCGTCCGGCGACCACATCGGAAACGCTGCCGAGTGGAACTCCGGCTGGATCTGCCGGGGCTGGCCTCCGGAGATAGGCGCGACGTATATTTTGCCCTGAACCAGCGCTTGTTGTATGATGCCGCCGGTCCAGTAGGCGATGGATTCGCCGCCTGGCGAGAATCGCGGCGTGCGGCCTTCTCTGGCAAACCGCCGAGGCTCGCCGCCCAGAGTCGAAATCACGTAGACCCCGCCGCCCTCCTGTTCGGAGCGGTATGCAATTCGCGATCCGTCGGCGGAGAATGCAGGCTCCCGCTCGTCGGCGTGGTTGCCGGTCAGGCGCCGTCGTTCCCCGGTGGCCACCTGCTGCACCCAGATATCGAGACCGCTCTCAGGCCCGGACGCCTCCCCGCGATCGGAAGCGTAGGCCAGCAGCATGCCGTCGGGTGAGAGGGTGGGGTCGGTGGTGAGACCGGAATCGGAAGTAAGACGCGTGAGCGTGGGCGCGCCGCCGGGCGCCGTGGTGGGCGGGCGTTTCAGCCACCACGCGGCGCCCGCCGCGACGACAACGGCCGCGAACGCGAGAACCGCCAGACGCGCGGACACCAAGGCGCGCGGACGCGGGGAAGGCATCGCATCGAGCTTGCCGGACTCGGATTCCTCTTTCAGCTCCTCCAGCGCCACCTTCACGTCGTCCATATGCTGGAAGCGGCGGTCGGGGTCTTTGCGCAGGCAGCGGGTGATGATTCTTTCCAGTTCGCGGGGCGCATCGGCTGCGATGTCGCGGATGGCAGACGGTTCCTTGTGCAGGATCGCGGCCAGGGTCGAAATCTTCGTCTGACCCTCGAATGCCCTGCGGCCGGTAACCATCTCATACAACACGGAACCGAAGGAAAAAATGTCGGATCGTGCATCGACTTTCTTTCCCTCCGTCTGTTCCGGAGACATATACGCTACCGTGCCGAGAATGGCGCCTTCTTCGGTTTGCGGCGCTTCCGCTCGCATCGTGGCAGTAGCAGCTTGCGGGGGGGCCTCCATGACTTCCGCCAGCTTGGCCAGGCCGAAATCGAGGACCTTCACCTGACCGTCCGGCCTGGCCATGATGTTGGCCGGTTTGATATCGCGGTGGACGATTCCGGCGGCGTGGGCGCGCGCCAGCGCGGCGGCGATCTGGATGGCGTACTTCAGCACCTCGCCCAGGCGCATCCCGTTCTTGGGGATCAGGCGGTCGAGCGTCGCGCCCTCCACGTACTCCATGGCGATGAAATCGGCGCCGTCCGCCTGGTTGATGTCGTAGATGGTGATGATGTTGGGGTGATTCAATGCAGACGCCGCTTTGGCCTCCTGTACGAAGCGGCGCTTGCGCTCCGCGTCGGCGACTTTACCGGCGTGCAGAAACTTGATCGCGATCACGCGATCGAGGCGTGTGTCGCGGGCTTTGTAGACTACGCCCATACCGCCTTCGCCAAGCGGTTCTTCGATCTTGTAATGGGCGATGGTTTTGCCAACCATGGCGGGCCGTTAGTGAATCATACCACCGGGGCGAACTTGGCTATTGAAGGTTTTCCACGAGCATCGGGTCGCCCCTTTGCCGGTTCCACGCACCGGGGACATAAGCGCCATCCGGTGAGGCGCACAGAAACTACAATCATCGGGGCGCGCAGGCCCGGGAGAGTTACCCGCTCAAGGATTGCTGGCTCGGAACCTTCGCACCTTCATATACCAAACCGGCTGAAGAAAAAGAACTTCCCCATCTGAGACGTGCTTCCTGCTTATTGGCCGGTTAACCAGTTCCGATTTCCGAACTTTATTTTGCGTTTGTTTTCAGCTCTTTTCCTCTCCAAACGGCCTTCAGCCGCTTGACCGTCTGTCAGACTTAAGTCAGGGAGAGCGTGAACGTGCAGGACGACCGGCTCGAGGTGGAGATCAAGGCATACGGGCGTGGCAAGGAATCCTGGTCGGTTGATTACCAGGTGATCCTGAACACGGTGCTGGCGGAACTCTGGACCGAGCGCGGGGCCGCGCCCGACTGGGGAAAACCCTTCGGCCAACCGCGGCGAACACTGGCGGGCCAGGGTGACCACCCACCCTGACCACCTGAATAAATGCAAGTAACTAAAGACTTTGTGGGACCATTCCACCCGCCGCTAAGAGTGGAAAGCCAGGTCCCGGAATTTGCTCCGCGCGACGTCTGGGTGCGGTAGATTGACCCCCGGTCGCACCCGGGTGGCCCGTGTCGCGCCGTCTGTCTCCGGGTTGTCCGGTTGGTCCACCGGCTGCCTCGGGCGCGCCTGGCCGCCACGGAACGCACCGCGAACGCGAGCAAGATACCGCCCACCGATCTGTCGTCGAACTTTCATGCGACAAGGCAATCCGTCACGACTTGCACGAAGACGCCGCGCGTGGTGAACGGCACGCTATCCTCATCGCAGCGATCCAGGCGCCGTAGTTTCCAGCAGCGACCATGCTCCAGATTCTCGACGAAGCTATATCGGGTGCCAGGTCGTACAGAGGATTGAATGGGGTTGCCGCCGCCCTGCTGGAGCAGCCAGATTGCCTTCAGGTGTCCCTTGCGCCCGTGGGAAGGTTTCACGTGCCCGCCTTCGATCAGGCGCTTCGCGGCATCGGCGGAGCGAAAGCCCATCGACGTCCCGTCAGGCGCATAGTAGGGGATTTGTTCGGCAGTCTTCATCCGGGGCACACTTCGGGTACGGTACGGAAGGGAAGGAGTTTTGCGAGAGTCCCGTCTCTCAGTGGTTGGGGATGCGGGATTTGCGAGAGGCCCCGCGGCGCCTCTGGGAGAACGCCGTGAAGGCGTTCTACTCAATCTCTAGCACGGCGTGGTGGGGGCGTCAAGAAAAAAACAAATCGCCGCCGTGGTGTTTCAATCGCATGGGAGTCATGGGCCGTTTGGGGGGATGGTGAATCAGATTGTCTCCGTCTCGCGACACGCAAGACCGGCTTTCAAGCGCTCCCATCGATACCATGCCTACCAAGTCGATTCGCGCCAGCAATTCGGGGAGAGGTCGACGGCAAATGGGTACCGTGGGGGCGATGGCGCCATTCTGCATGTATAGGGAAAAACGATGTTGTCTCCGTCTCGCGAGACAGAGAACAACGAGGCACGGTTCCCATGGATACCACGGCTACCATGGCGACTGAGTTTGGTTTTGGACCCAGTTTGGACCCAGTTGAGGAGGTGGGGCGAGGTTGGAGGTCTGTAAGTCTTTGAGTTCTTTGGTCGGGCCGCCGAGATTTGAACTCGGGACCTCTTGCACCCCAAGCAAGCGCGCTAGCCAGGCTGCGCCACGGCCCGATTTATCAATGACTTACGAGCAAAACGACTCAATCAGTTCGCTTGCCCAATACACCGAACGGTTCGTCAAGGAGCGGCGATTTCTCAAAGGGGTGTCGCCGGCAACGGAGCAATGGTACAAGTACAGCCTCAAGGCATTCGCTCCGGTCCTGTCTGAACCCTTCCAGTCTACCACGGCTTTCAAGACTTCGGTTATCGCCCGTATTGAAGCCCTGATGGGCGAGAACCGCGGCAACAAGGCCGT
>JBGPKH010000194.1:0-13275 GCA_041485845.1 Bryobacteraceae bacterium | reverse complement strand
CGCCACCACGCTCAACGAGTACAAGAAATACGTGGAGAAGGACGCCGCGCTGGCGCGCCGTTTCCGTACCGTGATGGTCGGCGAGCCTTCGGTGGACGACACCATCGCCATCCTGCGCGGCCTCAAGGAGAAGTTCGAAATTCATCACGGCGTGCGCATCAAGGATTCCGCCATTCTCGCAGCCGCCGTGCTCTCGCACCGCTACATCGCCGACCGATTTCTCCCGGACAAGGCCCTCGACCTCATCGACGAAGCCGGCTCCGCGCTGCGCCTGCAAATCGGCTCCATGCCCATCGAGATCGACGACCTCGACCGCGGCATCTCGCACCTCGAGATCGAGCGCCAGGCCCTGAGCAAGGAGAAAGACGCCGCCTCGCACGAACGGCTGCGCCACATCGAGAACCAGCTCGAACGCCTGCGCGGTGAAGCCGCCACCTTGAAGGAGCGGTGGAACCGCGAAAAGGGCGCCATCACCCGCGTACGCCAGCTCAAGGAGGAACAGGACACGCTGCGCCAGGAAGAGGAAAAGGCTACCCGCGCCGGCGATTGGGAAAAGGCCGCACAGTTGCGTTACGGCCGCCTCGCCCAGATCGAGAAGGATATCCAGAAGGCCGAGCAGGAGCTCGAGGCCGTCAAGGAAAACGCCCTGCTCAAGGAAGAGATCGGCGAAGACGATATCGCGCGCATCGTGGCCAAGTGGACCGGCATCCCGGTCACCCGCATGATGGAAGGCGAAATCCAGAAGCTGGTGCAGATGCCCGAGCGTCTGAAGGACCGCGTCGTCGGGCAGGAAGAGGCCGTACGCCTGGTCTCCGCTGCCATCCTGCGCAACCGCGCCGGATTAGGCGATCCCAGCCGGCCCATCGGCAGCTTCATCTTCCTCGGGCCCACCGGCGTCGGCAAGACCGAGCTCGTCCGCGCCCTCGCCCAATACCTGTTCGACGACGACAAGGCCATGATCCGCGTCGACATGTCCGAGTACATGGAGAAGCACGCCGTGGCCCGCATGGTCGGCTCGCCTCCCGGATACGTGGGCTACGACGAAGGCGGCCAGCTCACCGAGCAGGTGCGACGCCGGCCCTACTCCGTGGTGCTCTTCGATGAAATCGAGAAGGCCCACCCGGAAGTGTTCAATATCCTGCTCCAGATCCTGGACGATGGCCGCCTGACCGACGGCCAGGGCCGCACCGTGAGCTTCAAGAATGTCGTGATCGTCATGACCTCCAACGTGGGAACCGGAATGGTGGAGCGCAACTCCATCGGTTTTTCGGTCCACGCCAAAGACAAGAAGAACGACGAAACGCGCAAACGTCTGCTCGACACCTTGCGCCAGCAGTTCCGTCCCGAGTTCCTGAACCGCGTTGACGATATCATCGTATTTAACGCCCTCACGCGCGAGCACCTGAGCCTGATCGTGGATATCCAGTTGGCCAACGTCGGCAAGCTTCTCAAGGACCGCAAGGTCCGCCTCGAAGTCACCGCCGCGGCCAAGGACCAGATCATCGAGGAAGGCTACGATGCGCAGTACGGCGCCCGTCCCATGAAGCGGGCCATTCAGCGCCTCATTCAGGATCCGCTGGCCCTCAAACTCATCAACGCCGAGTTTGTGGAAGGCGACACCATCCTGGCCGACGCCGGCCCGCAAGGCGGCGAGCTCCAGTTCACGAAACTAGTCCCCGTCGGGCAAACCCTGCCCATCCCGGCACTCAAATGACTACCAATACTCTGAAGACCACGCCCGCCTTTCAGAGCCGCGACCGTGAGGGAGCGGTCCGAGGCGAAACCGTATGACTACCAACACTCTGAAGACCGCCCTTCTCCTCGGCCTGCTCAGCGCGCTGCTCGTCCTTGGCGGCGGCGCGCTGGGAGGCCGCAACGGGCTCTATATCGGCCTGGCCTTCGCGGCCGCCATGAACTTTTTCAGCTACTTCTTTTCCGACAAGATCGCGCTGTCGATGTACAGCGCACAGCCGGTGTCGGAAACCGGGAACCCGGACATCTACCGCCGCGTGGCACCCATCGTGCGCAACCTCTGCCAGCGCATGGAGCTGCCCATGCCCAAGCTGTACGTCATCGCGGAAGAATCGCCCAACGCGTTCGCCACCGGCCGCAATCCGACGCACGCGTCGGTGGCCTTCACCACCGGCATCCTGCAAATCATGAACGATAACGAGCTCGAAGGCGTCATCGCCCACGAGCTCGGCCACGTGCTGCACCGCGACATCCTGATCAGTTCCGTCGCCGCGACGCTCGCGGCCGCCATCACCATGCTGGCCCGCATGGCCTTCTGGTTCGGCGGCTCTCGCGACGAGGAAGACCGCGGCGGCGGATGGGCCGGCATCGTCATGCTGATCCTGGCGCCTATCGCCGCCATGCTGATCCAACTCGCCATCTCGCGCTCCCGCGAATACGATGCCGACGCCGCATCCGCCAAGTACGTCGGTTCCCCATACCCGCTGGTCAACGGATTGCAGGCGCTCGAAAGCTGGTCGAAGCGCATCCCCATGGAAGCCACGCCCTCGACCGCGCACCTGTTCATTATCAAGCCGTTCATTGGCGGGGGAATCGGCCGTCTCTTTTCGACTCACCCCTCCACGGAAGAGCGCATTCGCCGATTGCAGGAAATGCGATGAACGAAGTCCGCGTCAACCGGAAGGCGGCCGGCCGGGTCGCCTCCGGCCATCCGTGGATCTTCACCAGCGACATCACGGATCGAAACGGCGCCCAACCCGGCGCCGCCATTAAAGTCACCGACCCGCGCGGCCGCCCACTCGGCACCGCGCACTACAGCTCCGCCTCGCAGATCGCCGTGCGGATGCTTTCGCGGCAGGTCGAAGAGATCGGCCGCGATTTCTATTTCGAGCGCCTGCGCGCGGCCGAAGGGCACCGCCGCCACGTCGTACGCAACAGCGATGCCTACCGCGTGGTGCACGGCGAGGCCGACCTGCTGCCTGCCCTGATCGTCGACTGTTACGCCGACTACCTCGTAGTGCAGACACTCGACCAGGGCATGGACGCGGCGAAGCAGGACATCGCCTCGTGCCTCGCGGAGATCTTCCAACCGCGCGGCATCGTGGCCCGCAACGACGTGGCGGTGCGCGCCAAGGAGCAGCTACCGCTCGAGTCGGCGGTGCTGGCGGGCGAGATTCCGGAATCGGTCGCCGTCCGGATGAACGGCCTCACGCTCACCGCCGACCTGCTGCGCGGCCAGAAGACCGGCATCTTTCTCGACCAGCGCGAGAACTACCTGGCGGCCGCCCACTACGCGCGCGGCGGCAAAGCGCTCGATTGCTTCACCTCCACCGGTGGCTTCGCCCTGCACCTGGCCGCGCAGTGCGAGAATATCGAAGCTGTGGACAGTTCCGCGCTCGCGCTCGCCACGGCACGCGCGAATGCCGCGGTGAATGGAATCTCGAACGTGGAGTTTCGCGAAGCCGACGTCTTCGAGATCCTGGCCGGATACGCCTCCGCGCGCCGCCACTTTTCGCAGGTCGTGCTCGATCCGCCGGCCTTCGCCAAGTCGCGCCAGAACCTCGAGGCCGCGGCCCGCGGCTACAAGGAGATCAACCTGCGCGCCCTGCGCCTGCTCGGCCCCGGAGGCATCCTGGTCACCTGTTCCTGCTCGCACCACCTGAGCGAAGCGATGTTCCTCTCGCTCGTCGCCGAGGCCGCGCTCGACGCCAACCGCACCTTGCGCGTGTTGGAGCGCCGCACGCAGTCGCAGGACCACCCGATCCTGCTCACCGTTCCGGAGACGCATTATTTGAAGTGCCTGATCCTGGAGGTGATGTGAGCCGAGGGTCCCTTGACAACCCACTTTAAGCTGTGGTAGGTGTGGGCACGTTCCGACCGAGGGTCGGCGTGGGTCCATGGATGAATCGTCTGGTGGGTGGATGGAAGGTAGCTGGCACGATGACTATTGAAGGTCAGGGTCCGCTAAGTTGGGGGAACGTAATCTACTATGGTGGCGATCTGGCCTACGATCCGCGGAATATCGACCGCGCTTTCGATACTACTCGCTTCAACACGATCTCCTCGCAACAACTGGCCAGCAACATCCGCACATTCCCATCGGCTTTCTCGAACCTTCGGCCAGATGCCTTAAAGAACCTCGATGCGGCGCTATCAAAGGACATTACGGCGAAGGAGCACTTGGCTATGCAGGTGCGGTTCGAAGCATTCAACGCGCTGAACCGCCCTCAATTCAGTGGCCCGTCGTTGAGCCCGACTACTTCCTCGTTTGGCAAGATTACGGCCCAAGCGAACGATCCACGGACAAGCCAGACGGGCTCGCGGATCGTGTGGTAAACGGAATATCGATGGCGGCGGGGGGCCGTTTGCGCCCCTTGTTGCATGGGGCAGTTTGCGCCCCTCAAGTGGCGAGGAGGAAAGAGTCATGCGAGCTTGGGGTCTCTGCTTGTTCGCTGGTTTCGCCTTGTTAGTGGCTAACGGGTGGGCGCAAGAATATCGAGCCACCCTGAATGGGACTGTCAGTGACGCCCAGGAGGCGAGAATCCCTGGAGCGTCGATCGAATTAGTTCAAACCGCAACCGGCACCAGGTTCAGCACCGTGTCCACGGCCGCTGGACAATACACAATGCCATTGCTGCCTCCTGGTACATACACGGTTGCCGTGAAGAATCCAGGGTTCAAGCGATATGTGAGAGAGGGCGTGCTGCTCAGCACGAACGAGCACGTCACGCTGGACATCAAGCTGGAGGTCGGCGCCATCGCCGAGTCGGTCACGGTCACCGCGGACGCGCCCATTCTTACCACGTCCACGGGTTCGATTGGGCAGCCGATCACCGTGGGGCAAGTGGACAACATGCCGATGAGCGGGCGCGCGCCGATGATGCTGGCGCAGCTATCCATCGGCATCGCATCGGCAACGAACCCGCAGGCGAACAGCCGTCCCTTCGACAACGACGGGACGTCATCGATGTCGGTGGGCGGCAGCCAGAACAAGGCAAGCGAGATTCTACTGGACGGCGGGCCAAGCATGGCGAACAACCGCCGCACCGGTTACAACCCGCCCCTGGACAGCGTCGCGGAGGTGAAGGTTGAAGTCTTTCAGCCGGATGCGGCGTACGGGGATACCGCGGGCGGGACGATCAACATGGTCACCAAGGGCGGCACCAACCAGCTCCATGGCACGGCTGGTTGGTTCAACCAGGTGTCGAACCTGGCAGCCACGCCGTTCTTCACCAACAGCGTGGGCGGGAAGAAAGCGTTCACGGTTTACAACCAGTGGGGCTTCACCGCGGGCGGCCCGTTGATTGTGCCTAAGGTCTACAACGGGAAAGGGCGGATCTTCTGGTTTTTCGCCTACGATGGCATCAAGCACAGCGTCCTGCAGCCGTACACCCTGTCAGTGCCCACGCCAGCCGAAATGAAGGGCGATTTTTCCGCTCTGCTTGCGGTCAACAGCAGTTACCAGATCTACGATCCTTCGAATGCGGTAGCCGAATCGGGCGGCCGGCGGAGACGCCAGCCCTTCCCAGGCAACCTTATTTCGCCGGCGCGTTTCAACTCGATCGCCGTGAATTACCTGAAGTTCTTTCCGTCACCGAACCAGGCCGGGCAGACCGACGGCACGAACAACTACCTGGCCAACACGATTCGGCACGACGATTATTTCACGGTTCTCGAGCGGATGGACTTCAACATCTCGGATAAGCACAGGTTATTCACCAGTTACCATGCTTTCTACCGCACGGAGCACATCCGGCAGTATTTCAACAACGAGTCTACGGGTGAGTTTAACCCACGCGACACCAATGGAGCGATCCTCGACGACGTTTACACGTTGAAACCCACTCTGCTGCTAAACACACGGTTGAACTGGAGCAGGTTTGTCGACATGTTCCGGCCGCAAAGTGCCGGATACGACATGACCAGCCTCGGTTATCCGGCCAGTTTGGCGGCGCGCTCGCCGTATCCCGTAATGCCGCGAGTCACCTTCAGCGATGGGATCCAGACTCTGGGCTTTAATGGCGCCAGCAAGACGCCCTTCGACAGTTACCAGTTGTTTTCGACGCTGAACAAGGCTTTGGGTTCGCACAGCCTGAAGGTGGGGATCGACGCCCGGATGCAGCGGGAGAGTTCCATCAGCTACGGGTATTCGACCGGGACGTACACGTTCGGCAACAACTGGACTCGCGGGCCGCTGGATAACTCAACAGGCGCACCGATCGGCCAGTCGTTCGCGTCGTTCCTGCTGGGGTTGCCGGCTAGTGGCCAGTTCGATCTCAACGGCGCGCGCACCAATCAGTGCAAATACTTTTCCGTCTTCCTGCAAGATGACTGGCGGATAAGCAACGCGCTGAGCCTCAACATCGGGCTTCGGTACGAAAAGGAGACCGGCGTTGTCGAGCGCTTCAACCGCGCGCTGGCGGGCTTCGACTTTACCTCGGCCAACAGTGTGACTAAGGCGGCGAAGGCCGCTTATGCCGCGAGCCCCATTCCCGAGGCGCCGGCAGCCCAGTTCAATCCGGCCGGCGGGCCGGTCTACGCCACTCCGCAACACCGCAACACCTACAGCACCGCGAGCAACGGCCTTAGTCCGCGCTTTGGCTTCGCGTGGAAGCCGGCCCTGCTCGGCAAGACCGTCGTCCGCGGGGGCTTCGGCGTTTTCTTTCAGCCCTACGGCGCCGGCACCGTGTACCAACCGGGATTCAGCCAGTCGACACCCATGGTGGTAACGCAGGATGGCTACCTGACTGCCTACGCGGCGCTGAGCAATCCGTTTCCGGACGGTATTGTCGCGCCGCCTGGCGCGTCCGGTGGAATTGACACGTATATTGGACAGAGTATTACCTTCAAGCCGACGGATGAGGGATGGCCGTACGCGATGCGCTGGACGGTAAGCATTCAGCGCCAGTTGCAACACAACCTCGTGCTCGAGGCTGCATACATGGGCACCCGCACCCTGCATCTGCCGATAAGCGTCGACCTGAACTATGCGCCCGCCCAGTTCCTGAGCACTTCACCGGCGCGGGACAGTGCGGTCATCAACCGGCTGACGGCTAACGTGCCCAACCCTTTCCAGGGCCTCTTGCCCGGCACGAACCTGAACGGCAGCACCACTACGGTCCAGCAACTTCTGCTGCCCTACCCCCAGTTGAGCGGGCTGACAGTCGCTGGGGTCAACGACGGGTACGCCGATTATCATGCGCTCGATGTGCGGCTGGAAAAGCGAGTCTCGGCCGGCTTCCAGTTTTTGGCCAGTTTCAACTGGTCCAAGATGATGGAGGCGACCGGCCGGCTCAACTCCTCGGACCCCTCCGTGTACCGTCAAATCTCGGACGACGATCGCCCGTACCGGCTCGTCTTCAGCGGTACATACGAGTTGCCTTTCGGCAGGGGTAAGGCGCTGGCGCACGATGCGGGCCCCTGGCTGAACCGGTTGATCGGCGGATGGGCGATAAGCGAGATCTATACAGTGCAGGGTGGCGCCGCACTGAGTTGGGGCAACGTCATCTACTATGGCGGCGACCTGAACTATAATCCGCGGAACATTGACAAGGCATTCGACCTGACCCGGTTCAACACCGTCTCAAGCCAGCAGCTTGCGTCCAATATTCGCACGTTTCCCCAGCGGTTCTCCAACCTGCGCGCGGAGCGCATCACCAACCTCGACGCGGCCCTGATCAAGAATATCGGGGTGGTGGAGCGCTTGCGGGTGCAGTTCCGCGCCGAGGCGTTCAATGCTCTGAACCACACGCAGTTCAGCACTCCGTCTCTGAGCCCTACCTTGAGCGCGTTCGGCAAAGTCACGGCCCAGGCCAACTGGCCCCGTGTGATCCAATTGACCTTGCGGTTCGTGTGGTAAAGAAATGTCGATGGCGGAGGGGGGCCGTCTGCCCCCCTTGCTGCATAAAGACTCACAAGGAGAAGAAGCCATGTCCGTATCGCGCAGTTCGTTTTTCGGAACTGTCCCGGTTACCGCAGTTGCACTCGGTGCTTCGCTTTTGCTCGCAGTCTCTTTTGCTCAAACGAGAAATGTCCGGAATCCTCTTTCCAAGACCGAGCAGCAACCTTATAAAGATTGGAGAGTGTACGGAGGCGGCAGCGATAACATAAAATATTCCGCCCTGGATCAAATTACTCCGGCCAATATCAAAACTCTTCAGGTGGCCTGGACGTATTCTTCGGGCGAAGCCTCTGCTACGAACAGAACCGACATGAAAACCAATCCTCTTATAGTGAATGGTATACTGTACGGCTTGAATCCGCAGCTCAGGCTGTTCGCTCTGGATGCAGCTACCGGGCGGGAAAACTGGGTGTACGACCCTGTGAGTGTTCCGGTGAAGGGCAAAAATACAGGCAGGGGAGATTTCGCGAATTCCACGAAGATTTCACGGGGCCTCGCCTTTTACAAGGGTTCGGCAACCGATCAACGCATCATATATGCGCCGGGAGGGGGGCACGCGTTATATTGCGTAGATGCACTTACCGGCAAACTGATTACCTCATTCGGGGACAACGGGATAGTCGACATGCATGACAATTTGGACGAGGTTTTGGAGCGTCCGCATGATTTGCACATATCCATGACCAGTCCCGGCATAATCTACAAAGATACCATTATTGTAGGATCGCGCCTGTCCGAAGGAGCGCAGACGCCGCCCGGGCATATCAGAGCTTATGATGTGCATACTGGAAGAGTTCGCTGGACCTTTCATACTATTCCTCATCCAGGCGAGCCGGGATATGAAACGTACGAAAATAAGGATGCCTATAAGTATGTCGGAGGGGCCAATGCATGGGGAGGCCTCACCTTGGATGAAAAAAGAGGCATAGTATTTACCGGAACCGGCTCTCCAACTCCCGACTTTTGGGGCGGTCACCGGAAAGGAGATAACCTTTTTGGAGACTCTACTTTGGCGCTGGATGCGTCAACCGGCAAGCTGATATGGTATTTCCAAACAGTCCATCACGACCTTTGGGACCGGGACCACCCTTGCCCCCCCATATTGGCGGCCATTACACAAAACGGAAAAAAAGTGGATGTGGCCGTTCAGATTACCAAACAGGGCTTCATTTTCATGTTTGACCGGGTAACAGGCAAGCCTATTCATCCGATTGATGAAATACCCGTGCCGCAATCCAAGCTGAAAGGAGAGTACACGTCTCCCACACAACCCGTCCCGACATTCTTTAGGCCGTTTATCCGCACGGTATTCACTGAGGCGGATCTCTTCAAGGATGGAATATCGGCGGATTCTTATGAGGATCTCCTGACAAGGTTTAGAGCCTTGGAAAACGATAATATGTGGAATCCTCCTTCTGCAAGGGGAGTTATAGAGAATCCTGGCTGGAACGGAGGTGGAGAATGGGGTGGCCCGGCTTTTGATCCAACTACGGGAATGCTGTATATTAATGCGAATGATTCGCCCTGGGTACTGGGGCCTCGGACGGAAGTTAATGAGCGGGGCGCGAGTGCTCAGTCCAGGCAAACCAATCTGGAAGCCGGCAAGGCCTTGTACGAAAGGAATTGCTCCAGTTGTCATGGCATGGACAGGATGGCTGGACAAAGTAATCCTTCATTAGCAAGTAATCCGCCATTATCCGGTCCGGGAATAGGCTTCGAGGAAGCTTCTTTCAAAAGCTTGATCGCCACAGGCAGGAGTACGATGCCGCCTTTTCCTTATTTAAGTGACGGTCAAAGAACTGCTATTGCCTCTTATGTCCTTAATCTGGAGGCCAGACAAAAAGAAATGTTCGCCAGTTCCAGCCAACCGGAGCTGCCTGACTATTATAGGATTCCGTACAGAGAATCGGGCGGAGGTAAGTTTCTGACCAGAGAGGGCTACCCTGGTATAAAACCACCATGGGGGCACTTGACTGCGGTTGACCTGAATACCGGGGAAGTGGTGTGGAAACAGACAATAGGCGATTACCCGGAATTGAAAGCAAAGGGAATACGTGCGGGCAGTGAAAACTTCGGAGCGCCCGCCGTGACGGCAGGAGGTGTGGTGTTTATCGCAGCTACAAGGGACGAGAAAATCCGGGGCTTCAATAAGCTGACTGGAGAATTATTGTGGGAGGCGGATCTGCCCGCTGCGGGCATTGCTACTCCATCCGTGTACCAGGTAAATAGTAAACAGTACGTAGTGATCGCCTGCGGAGGCGGGGGCAAACAGAGGACTAAGTCGGGGGATAAATATGTCGCCTTTGCCTTGCCTGACAAGGGACGCAACTCGGTGGCAGCCCGTCGATGAGCTTCAAGCTCAGTTCACGCTGTCCAAGGGAGAGGAGAAACTGTGAGTCGCGAGAGACTAAATATCGCCATTGTAGGGCTGGGGTTCGGTAAGGAATTCATTCCCATCTATCAGAACCACCCTCATACGAACATGTACGCGATCTGCCAGCGGACGAGAGCGAAGCTGGACGAGGTCGGCGAGCAATATAGAGTGGGCAAGCGGTACGAAAGTTTCGAAGAACTGATCCAGGATTCCGACGTGGATGCGGTCCACATCAATTCGCCGATCCACCTGCATGCCCCGCAAAGCATCGCCGCGCTGAAAGCCGGCAAACACGTCGCCTGCACCGTCCCCGCCGCGACCACAGTCGAGGATTGCCGTGACATTGTAAACGCGGCGAATGCGGCTCGCAGGAACTACATGATGATGGAGACCGCTATCTACACCCGCGAGTTCTTATTTGTTCGCGATCTGCGCGACAGCGGAAGGTTGGGGCGCATTCAATTCATGCGCGGCGCGCACCAACAGGAGATGGCAGGCTGGCCCGGATATTGGGAAGGACTTCCGCCGATGCACTATGCGACCCACGCCGTCAGCCCCTGCCTCGCGTTGGTGCGCGGTGAAGCGGAATACGTGTCCTGTTTTGGCTCCGGCAGGATTGAGGATCGCCTGATCGCCAAATACGGATCGCCATTTGCGGTCGAAAGCGCCCTGTTCAAGGTGCGCAACCAGCAATTGGCGTTCGAAGTGACTCGCTCTTTGTTCGAGACGGCGCGACAGTACGTCGAAAGCTTCGACGTCTACGGGGACAAGGTTGCTTTTGAATGGACGCAGATTGAGAACGAGCAGCCGGTGATTTACACCGGCGAGAAGCCCGAGCGCGTAACCGTGCCGGATTACGGGCGGCTGCTGCCGCAGCCGATCCAGCGCTTCACCACCAAGGGTGTCTACGACGAAGCGCACGCGCACCTTTCCTTTATTCAAGGCGGAGGCCATGGTGGGTCGCACCCGCACCTGGTGCATGAGTTTGTTTCCAGTATTGTGGAAGGCCGCGCCTCGTTCCCGGATGTATATCAATCGGTGAATTGGACGTGCGCCGGTATCTGCGCGCATGAATCTGCGATGCAAGGCGGCCGGAGGGTACCGCTTCCCGATTTCCGCGGGAAATCGGCTGCCGACTCTCTTTGAGCGTGCTAATACGGTGGATTCGGGAGCATGAATATGACGAAATACATCGCGACAGCGGCTTGCCTGCTGGCTTTTGCACTGTGTCCGGGGCCCGTTCCGGGACAGGCTCCGGCGGCGCCGCGCAAAGCAACTCAAGCAGGGCCGGCCGCCGGCAAGATCCTGCGCACAGAGCAGGACGGGCAGACCCGCACAATCAACGTTTATCGTGATGATGGCAAGGAGCCGATCCTGACACAAAATGCAATACAGGATATCCGGCCCTATCTACACCCGATTGTTGCGCCCGATGGTAAAGGACTACTTACAGAATACCGTCCATCGCATCACCCTCATCAAACGGGAATTTTCTGGGGATTCAAATTGGTGAACGGCCGTGAGTTTTTTATGCAATGGCAGGGCGACCATTATCGCAGAGTGTCGGCACACGTGATTCAGCAAAGGGGACCGCAAGTCCAATGGCAGACCGTTTACGACATGCTTGATGAGAAGGGGAATGCCGTAATGACCGAAACACAGAACTGGTCGATGCGGGAGCCCGGCGGGAAGTATGTGTTAGACCTGGAATGGAGAGGCGAAGCGAAAACAGATGTCACGCTTGGGAAAGCGTATGTCGGTGGTTTGTTCGTTCGCATTCCCTGGCGTGAGGGCATCCGCGCCGAAGCGGTTAATGCCGCCGGACAGCGTAATCATGAAGCGGAGCAACAGCACGCAATATGGACCGATGTCGGAATCCAGGTTGATGGCCGTGACGACCTGGGCCACTTTGTGATTTTCGACCATCCGGATAACCGCGGATTCCCTGTCCTCTGGAGAGTTGACAGTCAATTTGGTTTTGGTCCCGACGCAGCGTGGGCCGATTGGAAGGTCGATAAGGGTAAGAGCGTCGTCGTCCGATATCGACTGATCGCCTATACCGGAGACCTGAACCCGGGGGAGATGACGCGCGCGTGGAAAGAATTTGTCAAGGAATACTAGCCATTAGCCATTCTCCGTGGAAAAAGGATTTGACATGAAACTCCATCGTTGCTTTATCCTGCTGGTTTTGGCGCTCTGTGCCTGGTCACAGGCTCAAGCCCCGCAGCGTAAGAAGCTGCTCTTTATCGGCGGCGCCAAAGGTTATCAGCATGATTCCATCTCGTACGCTATGGCAACCATTCTGAAGCTGGGCGCCGACAATGATCTATGGGACACGTACCTGCGTACGGACACGCGTTTCGTCACTAAGCGATCGCTCGACAGTGGCGGGAGAAAAGACGACAAGTACCTCGAGATGAATCGGAACACGAAGAACCTCAACTACTTCGATGCGGTGTTCCTGTACAGCACCGGTGAGATCGAATTGGATGCCGAGCAGAAGGCCGCGCTGGTCTCGTTCGTCAAGGACGATGGAAAAGGTCTGATCGCGGCGCATTCCGCCATCGAACCCGTTCCCGACTTCCCGGAATACGCCGCCATGATCGGAGGGGTCTTCGACCAGCACCCATGGAACAAAGACGTGGGAGTGGAAGTCTTGGATCGAACCTTCGCCGCGACGCGGCACTTCCCCGCGCGCTTCATGGTTAAGGATGAGATCTATCAGTTCAAGGACTATTCTTCGGAGAAGGTTCACGAGCTGATGAAGATCGACGTCAGCACCGTGGACCTGGCCGGCAGGGGAGTTCATCGCACAGACAAAGATTTTGCCGTTGCCTGGGAGCACAATTACGGGAAGGGCCGGGTGTTCTACTGCTCGCTCGGTCACTACAACGGATGTTCACCCTGACATTTTGAGGTAAGCAATTCTAACTGAAGCAGTTAGGTCGATTTTGGCTTGGAATGTGTAGACATGCATTAGTTCGGAATATATGCGATGTTTCCTATTGATTATTGGATTTTTTTGCTT
>JBGPKH010000193.1:0-13289 GCA_041485845.1 Bryobacteraceae bacterium | reverse complement strand
GGCTGCGGGAAAAACTGCAGATACTTCTGCGCGATGGGATTCAGTCGGTTCGAGGGGAGCTGATTGTTGGGATAGGCGGTGCGCACTACGGTGGTGCCGTTGAGAACCGCGCTGTACGGATCGTAGAGCACGGTGGGGCTCTTGATCTTCAGCAGCGCGGAGAAGTCGCCCTGGCGCTCGGCGGCGGTGGGAACGGTGACGAACGCCGGGGCCGGTGAAGACACCTGGTCGTTCTCGAACGCAAAAAACCAGAACACCCGGTTGCGGCCGTCGTACACTTTGGGCACGTAGACCGGGCCGCCCACGGTGGTGCTGAACTGGTTGTAGTGGGTCACCGGAACCGCGAGGCCGGTCTTGTTGTTGAAGAAATTGTTGGCGATCAGGTTGTTCGGCTGGTTCTTCTCGTAGATCGTGCCGGTCAGCCGGTTGGTTCCGCTCTTCAGAATCATGTTGGCCGTCCCGCCGCCGGTGTGGCCGTATCCCGCGTCGGTATCGAAGGCCTTCACCCGGACTTCCGCCACCGCGTCCTGCGGCGGGCTGTACGCCAGGCGTCCGTCCCAGGTGGTATTGGGTGCGCCATCCACCAGCAGCTCGTTGGTCTGCGAGGGAGAGCCCGCGATGCTCCAGGCGGCGGCGCCGCCGGAAGCGAACGGCTGCACGGTGGAGGGCTGTCCAGTGGCGATGACCCCCATGGAGAGCGACGCCATCATCATCGGCGTGCCGCCATTGGAAGGCAGGTCTTCGACTTCCCTGGTGGTGATGGTCTGCCCGATCGACGCGTTCTCGGAGTTGATCAACGGCACGGCGGCAGTTACTTCCACCGACATCGCCGCGTCGCCGACTTCGAGCGGGATATCGATCGCGGGATGCTCACCGGCGCCCAGGTGGATGCCTTTGCGCACGAATTCCTTGAAGCCCGCGAGGCGCACGGTGACGTCATAGTCGCCAGGCAAAAGGAACGCCACGGCGTAGTGACCGGAGCTGTCCGAGGCGGTTTCGACCTTTGTGCCGGTGTTGGTTTCGCGGACGGTGATCTTGGCGTCCGGGATCACCGATCCCGTGGCGTCGGTCACCGCGCCGCCGATCGTGCCGCGGAATTCCTGCGAAAACATCGCCACCGAAGCGGCCAGGGCCAGCATGGCCAACTGGTATTTCATGAACTGACCTCCCGAATATCCGAGACTTGAATTATTCCACTATAGTTCCTGTCGCGGCGCCCTTCAACGGGGGAGATTTGGGGGGAGATTTGGCGAGGCTTGACGGAATGCAAATCTCGGAAGCCATCGTATTTGGCGGATGAGATTTTCGCCGCCGGCTATATTCACCACGATCCGTCTTGCCCGTCGGCTGCGGCAAGAAGGAGGAAGCGGGGCGCCATGTTGATAATCCCACCTGAAATTCTGCTAAATGTGAATGTATATGAGATGGCTCGCCCTGCTGCTGACGGCCGCTCCGGCTTTTTCAGCGGCGCCCACGACCGAGATCAAGGTCGATCAGGCCGGATACTCCAGCGCCTCTCCCAAGGTAGCCCTGCTGGCATCGAAGACCGCCGCGAAAGAGTTCACGGTGCGACGCGCGGACAACGACTCGGTGGTGCTGCGCGGTACGCTGTCGGACCCCGTTGACGACCCGGATTCCGGCGATCGCGTGCAGGCGGCCGATTTCACCAAACTGACCAGCACCGGCAAATACTACCTCGAGGCTCCCGGAGTCGGTCGCAGTTGGAGCTTCGCCATCGGGCCGGATGTCTATACCCGCCCCTGGTACCTGGCCATGCGCTCGTATTATGGACAGCGCTGCGGAATCGCGGTGGACCTCGGCCCCGAGTTCCCTGGATACAAGCATGAAGCATGCCACCTCGAAGGCGCATACCACGTCTCGTCGGGCAAGAGCGGCCCGCATTCGTCGCACGGCGGATGGCACGACGCCGGCGACTACGGCCGTTACGTGGTCAACTCGGGCATTTCCACGGGCACGCTGCTGTGGGCCTGGGAGATGTACGGGCCGCGCCTGCGAAACATCAAGTTGAACCTGCCCGAATCGGGGAACGGCACGCCCGACATCCTCAACGAGATCCGCTGGAACCTCGACTGGATGCTCGAAATGCAGGACGAGGACGGCGGCGTGTGGCACAAGCAGACCAGCGAGCGCTTCTGCGGCTTCGTCATGCCGGAGAAGGACACCTTCGTCAGCTATGTGATCGGAACCGGGAAGGAGCCCTTCAAGAGCTCGTGTGCGACCGGCGATTTCGCGGCGGTCATGGCGATTGCAGCGCGCGCGTTCCGGCCCTTCCAGGCCGAGTACGCCGACGGGTGCCTGCGCGCCGCGCGCCGTGCCTGGACATGGCTAGAGAAGAACCCGGCGGTGACGTTCAACAATCCGCAGGGAGTCTCGACCGGCGGCTACGGCGACGGCAATTGCAGCGACGAGCACTTGTGGGCCGCGGCCGAGCTTTACCGCACTACCGGCGACGAGTCCTATCACCGATACTTTCTCGATCGCTATGGCGACCTGCGGAAGTCGATTCGCGCGATCGGCCCGCAGTCGTGGGGGAACGTCGCGAATCTCGCGCTGTGGACTTACGTGCTGGGCAACGGCAAAGATGCTGCGGCGGCGGGTGCGATCCGCCAGGACTCTCTGGCCGCGGCCGATGAAATCGTCAAGCGATCGGCTGCCAACCCGTACCGCACCAGCATGACCGCGCGCGACTACGTGTGGGGTTCGAACAGCGTGGCGGCGAACTATGGCATGCAGCTTCTGGTGGCGGACGCGATGCGGCGCGACGCGCGCTACGTCGAGGCCGCCACCGGCAACCTGCATTACCTCCTGGGGCGCAACACGTTTTCGCTTTCGTGGGTGACGCAGGTGGGCGAGAATCCGTTCCGGCGCCCGCACCATCGTCCGAGCGGCGCCGACGCCAACCCGGAACCGTGGCCCGGGTTGCTTTCGGGGGGTCCGAATCGCAGCCGCCAGGACAACGCCATGCGGAACAAACTGGCGGCCGATCTTCCGCCGGCGAAGTCGTATCTGGACGATCAGGATGCCTACGCGGCGAACGAAGTGGCCATCAACTGGAACGCGCCGCTGGTGTTTCTGTTGGCGGGGGCGATGTCGACGAGGTAAGCGCGTATGGTTCCGGACTTACAGCAGCGTGAGTGAATACGTGCACGATCTGATTCGTGACGATGAGAAGCGCAAAGCACAAGCAAAGCTCGAAGCGTTGCTCATGGAAGGGATACAAAGCAGCGGGCCGTCCGAGATGACACGCCAGGACTGTGACGATATTCGCCGTGAGGCATTGAAACAGTTCCAAGCACGCGGGTCCCGGAAGACGGCCTGATAGGTCGTGTCCTGAAACGGGATGCCGCGAAACGCGGCCTCATTCAGCAATGGGTCTGGTACGCCAACATTGAAGTGGCGGATCGATTCCTCCAGGCCGCAGACGACACGCTGAAGCTGCTCTCCACCCAACCCGATATCGGCCCATTGGCTGCTCTGCGAAAGCCCCTGCTACGGGGCGTGCGCCGCTTTCCGGTCTCGGGCGGGTTTCTTTGGCTAGCGCGAATCTCCCTACCCAAACGTGAGCCTGCACGTTTGACCCGCCTTCAACGCGAGCGTCGCCACGCCATCTTCGGCGATTCTTAGAGGCAGCCGGGACGAGCCGAAGCGCGCCCCGACAATCCGCGCACCGCGGGGCGGGCGGATGCGATGCGTGCCCGCGGTCGATGCTTGTAGGGTCGCCGAGACCGGCTTGCCGCTCTTCCAGGAAATCGCCACTTCGAGCCCGCCGCGCGCGCGCAGGCCCTGGAAACGGCCTTCGGGCCACGCCTTCGGCAATGCGGGCAGGAGCGTCACCTCGTCTGCATGACTTTGCAGCAGCATCTCGGCGATTCCGGCCGTGCCGCCGAAGTTGCCATCGATCTGGAACGGCGGGTGCGTGTCGAAGAGATTCGACAGCGTCGACTTGCGCAGCAGCGCCAAGACGTTTTCATGCGCCAGCTCAGCCTCTTCGAGGCGCGCCCAGAAGTTGATGATCCACGCGCGGCTCCATCCGGTGTGCCCGCCGCCGTTGGCCAGCCGCCGATCGAGCGTTTTTTTGGCCGCTGCCGCGAGATCGGGCGTCCCGCGCAGCGTGACCTGCCTGCCCGGGTGCAGAGCGAAGAGCTGCGACATGTGGCGGTGGCCGGGGTCGGGCTCTTCGAAGTCCTGCGACCATTCCTGGATCTGGCCGTGCTTGCCGATGGCGAGCGGCGCCAGGCGTGCGCGGGCGCTCGCCGCCTTTTCGCGGAACTCGGGCTCGATTCCCAGAATTTCCGCGGCGCGCATCACGTTGGTGAGCAGGTCGTACACGATCTCCTGGCTCATGGCGGGCGCGATATCGATATCGCAGCGGGTGCCATCGGGAGCCAGATAGCGGTTCTCCGGCGATTGGGACGGGCCGGCCACCAGCTTACCGGTGCGCGGATCCTCCACCATGTAGTCGAGATAGAACTCGGCCGCCTCCTTCATCGCCGGCCACGCGCGATCGCGCAGGAACTTGCGGTTGCCGGTGAAAGCATAGTGCTCCCACAGGTGTTGGGCGAGCCAGCCCGAAGCGCCCTGCCACATGGCATATGCCGTGAGCATCTCGAGCGCGGTGCGGCCCCACAGGTCGGTGGTATAGTGCGCCACCCATCCGCGGCAGCCGTACGAGATCTGCGCGGTCCGCCGCCCCGGCCCGCGGAGCATGTCGATGAAGTCGAACAGCGGCTCGTGGCACTCGGAAAGGTTGCAGACTTCGGCCGGCCAGTAGTTCATCTGGATGTTGATGTTGACGTGATAGTCGGCCTGCCACGGCGGCGTGAGCCCCTCGGCCCACAGGCCTTGCAGATTGGCGGGCAGCCCGCCGGGCCGTGAGCTGGACATCAGCAGATAGCGGCCGAATTGGAAATAGATCGCCAGCAGTTGCGGATCGTCGTCGCCCTGCTGGATAGCGGTGAGGCGCTCGTTCGTCGGAATCGCGGAACGGTCGGGGCCGCCGAGATCGAGATCCACGCGGCGGAACAATCGCCGGTGCGCGGTCTTGACGGCGCCGGGATCTATGCTGAAGTTCGTCCCCGCGGTGAGCAGCAGCGTGACGGCATTGGCGTGTTCCACGCTGAGTCCTTCTCCAGTGGCTTGGCACTGCCCGCTCTCGGCGCGGACCTCGAGCAGGCATTCTAATAAGACGCCTTCATTGACCGCGCGCCCGCGCAACAGCAGGCGATTCGGCCCGGTGCTTTCTACCTTCGCATCTGCTTCGCGCTTGAGCTGCGCGGTGAACGAGACGCTCGCCGGTTTGCTTGCGGCGATGCGCACGACGATCGCCTGGTCGGGCTGCGATACGAACACCTCGCGCGTGTAGCGCGCTCCGCCGGCGCTGTACTCCGTGCGCGCGATTCCGGTGTCGAGATCCAGCTCGCGGCGGTAATCTTCGGCGGCGCCGGCTGCCGGAAATTCGAGAAGCAGGTCGGCCAGAGTCTGGTACGACGGCCTTGACGGGCCCGGCCGCTGCGCCGGACGCCAGGCCCGCCCGGCGGCATTGGCCTCGGCGTACTTGCCCTCGAGCAGCAGCTTGCGCATCTGCGCGATCACCTCGCGCGACTGCGGATCGTCGGCTTCGACCGGATGTCCCGACCAGAGGCTGTGCTCGTTGAGTTGCAAACGTTCGCGCTCCACGCCGCCGAAGACCATGGCGCCGAGATTCCCGTTGCCCACTGGAAGGGCCTCGACCCAGGTCTTGGCGGGAGCGCGAAACCAGAGCGTGAGCGGGCTAGGCCTGGCCGATGGTTGCGCCGCGCCTCCGCGTGCCGCGAGCGCCGCGCCGGCGAACTGAAGAACTTCGCGTCGCGTCTTCCGCATGCCGCAACTGTAACACGAGCTGTGTGGACAGGCCAGGAGGCCTGTCCCACTCACTCATAGAAGTTGCGGTCCCAGGCGTGACGCTTGAGCGTGCTCAGCATTTCGGCCGGCAGAGGCCCCCGATCCGACAGCGCCGTATTGGCCTCCGCGTGGCGCCTGGTCCGCATCCCCGGGATCACCGACGATACCGCGGGATGCGAGAGGCAGAATCGCAAGGCGACGTCGGGCACGCTCTCGCCGCCTAGATCCTGACGCAGCGCATTCACGCGCCCGGCCACCAGCTTCTTGCGACCGCCGCGGAAGTAGAATTCGCGGAAATCGCCAGGCGCGAACTTCGTGTTCTCGTTCAGGTGTCCGCTGAGCCCGCCCTCATCCAGCGGCACGCGCGCCAGCACGCCCACGTTTTCGCTGAGGCACAGCGGCAGGAGTTTCGTCTCGGGTGTCTGGTCGAAGATATTGTAGATCACCTGGACGGCATCGATGAGGCCGGTGCGGACGGCATCGAGTCCGGAATCGGGGTCGTGCTCGGTGAGCGAAATCCCGACAGCCCGCACCTTGCCCGAGCGCTTGAGGTCCTCGAAAGCGCGGCGCCACTCGTCGCGCTTCACCCACTCGGAGTTCCACACGTGAAGCTGCAAGAGGTCGATGGCGTCCAATCCGAGATTGCGCAGGCTCTCCTCGGCCGACTGCATGATGTAGCCGTACGGGAAGACGTGCTCGATCGCGACGCCGCGCTGTGCCGGCCAGACGCGGTTCTTGGGCGGCACCTTGGTGGCCACGTAGATCTTGCGGCCCGCATCGCGGACCACCTGCCCTACCAGCTTTTCGCTGTGGCCGTCGCCGTAGGCCAGTGCGGTATCGATCAGGTTCACGCCGAGTTCGATGGCGCGGTGCAGCGCGAGGAGCGATTCGTCGTCGGTGCCGCCCAGCCACTGCTTTCCGCCGATCCCCCAGGCGCCGTAACCGATGTCGCTGACTTCGAGATTCGTCTTGCCGAGTTTGCGATAGTTCATTGATGAGGTCGAGGCCTTTCAAATGCTACCATTCCAGAGAAGCACGCTGCCTATGGCGCCCGAAACCATCGCGCACTACCGCATCACCTCCAAGCTGGGCGCGGGCGGCATGGGCGAGGTCTACCGCGCCACCGATACCAAGCTCGGCCGCGAGGTGGCGGTGAAGGTGCTGCCGCAGGCCTTCGCCGGCGACCCAGACCGCATGGCCCGCTTCCAGCGCGAGGCCAAGGTGTTGGCGTCCCTGAACCATCCCAACATCGCCGCGATCTATGGCGTCGAGGACCGCGCCATTATCATGGAGCTGGTCGAAGGGCCGACCCTGGCCGAACGCCTCGCGCCGGGTCCGCTGCCGATCGAGGAAACGCTGAAGATCGCGGCGCAGATCGCCGACGCGCTCGAAGCGGCGCACGAGCAGGGAATCGTGCATCGCGACCTGAAGCCCGCCAACATCAAAGCTCCGGTGGATGGCCGGCCGAAGGTCCTGGATCTGGGGCTGGCGATGATGACCGGCGCTGCGCAGGCTGGGGCGGGCGCGAATCCCGAGGACTCTCCCACCATCAGCATGGCGGCAACGAAGGTTGGGCTCATTCTGGGCACGGCGGCCTACATGAGTCCGGAGCAGGCCAGCGGCAAGCGTGTGGACAAGCGCGCGGACATCTGGGCGTTCGGCGTGGTGCTCTGGGAGATGCTCAGCGGCCGGAAGCTGTTCGGCGGCGGCGAGACCGTGTCGCACACGCTGGCGGACGTGCTGCGCGCGGAGATCGATTTCGCGAAGCTTCCCGCCGCGACCCCGCAGGGCATTCGCGAGTTGCTGCGGCGCTGCCTGGACCGCGATGTCCAGACGCGGCTGCGCGACATCGGCGAGGCGCGCGTGGTGATTCAGCGCTGGCTGGCGAATCCAGTAAGCGTGGAGACCGCGTCTGCCCGGCCCCCACGCAGCAAAGCGGCATGGGCTGTCGCGGCACTGGCAGCGGTCTGCGCCGTCACGCTGGCCGTGGTGCATTTTCGAGAGACTCCAGCCGAAGCGCCCGTCATCCGCTCCACGATTCTTCCACCGGACAACGCGGAGTGGGACGCCATCAACGACCTGAGCTTGCCGGCCCTCTCACCCGATGGCCGGCGCATCGTGTTCGGCGCCCGGACTGCCGACGGCAAGAATCCGTTGTGGGTCCGTTCTCTCGACGGCCTGACCGCACAGGCTCTGGCAGGCACGGACGGAGCGGTCTTTCCGTTCTGGTCGCCGGACAGCCGCTTCATCGGCTTCTTCGCGGAAGGCAAGCTCAAGAAGATCGACGCATCCGGCGGTCCCGCGCTCACCCTGGCGGATACGCCCCAGGCCCGGGGAGGAAGCTGGAACCAGGACGGCGCGATCGTCTTCGCGCCGCGCAATTCGGCCTCCCTCCTGCGGGTATCCTCGGCCGGTGGCGCAGCGAGTCCCTTATCGGCGGAAGGCCTATTCCCCTGGTTTCTGCCTGACGGCCGGCATTTCTTGTACGAGCCAAGCGACCGGTCAGGAAGGATTTTGGCCGGATCCCTGGAAGGCGGCCCGGGCAAGGGCGTCGGAGAACAAGCCAATACTAACGCCGTCTATGCGCAGGGACACCTGTTATTTCTGCGCGCAGGTACGCTCATGGCTCAACCGTTCGATCCGAATCGTCTGGTGACTACCGGGGAAGCGGTTCCACTCGCGGAGCAGGTGCAAAGGGTGCTCAGCAGCGGGACGGCGGGGGCCTTTTCGGTTTCCGGTTCGGGCCTGCTTGCGTACCGGGAGGGCGGGGCGGTAGAGGGAGCAGGGCTGGCCTGGTTCGACCGGAATGGTAAACAGGGCTTAACGATCGGTGATCCTGCACGGATTACCACATTTTCATTCTCGCCCGATCGAAAGAGCGTTGCGGCCACTGTCGCCGATCGCCCAAGTTTCGATATTTGGACCTACGACCTCGATCGCGGGCTGCGGACGCGACTTACCTTTGGTGGCGGCGCGAATCCCGTCTGGTCGCCCGACGGGCGCACGATCGCATTCAGTTCGAATCGGAAAGGGCATCTCGACCTCTACCGGAAATCGGCAGATGGCACCGGCGCCGAGGAGTTGCTGCATGCGGACAATGTGGATAAGGTGCCAACCAGTTGGTCGCCGGATGGGAAGATTTTGCTCTATTACACTACCTACTTCGCTTCGAAGACCGGTTGGGACCTTTGGGTCTTGCCGCTTACACTAGAACGGCCCGGGGCTTCGCTGAAACCGGTTCCGCTATTGCAGACACCGTTTGATGAGATATTCCCGAATTTCTCGCCGGATGGCCGTTGGATCGCCTACGTGTCCAACGAATCTCAGCGCAGCGAGCTGTATGTCACAGCGTTCCCCATTCCCGCCACAAGGCTCGGCGCCAGGCGCCAGATCTCGACCGCGGGCATCAACTCTGGCACCCAGCGATGGCGGTCGGACGGCAAGGAGATCTTTTTCGAGGGAGCCGACGGGAACCTGATGGCCGCAGAAGTGACCACCAGGGGCGACACCATCGACGTCGGCGCGGTTCGTCCGCTGTTCCGCCGCGTGAACGCAACGGGGAATTTCCGGTACGATGTTTCGGCGGATGGGCAGCGTTTCCTGGTGGCCGTTCCCGCGGAACAGAAGTCCGCGTAGCCTCTGACGCTGATCTCGAACTGGACCGCAGCGTTGAAGAAGTGACGGTATGATGGGCCAAGTGCCCAACCAGCGATTATTCCTGATCGATACGTTCGGCTTTATCTTCCGTGCGTACCACGCCCGCGCCCGCAGCGGCGCGCCGCCCATGCGAACCAGCACCGGCTTTTCCACGGAAGCGGTTTACATCTTCAACAACATGCTGCGCAAGCTCGCCAAGCAGTACGATCCGCCGTACATCGCCGCCATCTTCGAAAGCGGGGCGCCGACGCACCGCATGGAGGAGTTTGCGGAATACAAGGCCAACCGCGCGGAGACGCCGCCCGACTTGCTGGAGCAGATTCCCTACGTGCGCCGGGTGATCGAGGCGATGCGCATTCCCATCCTCGAATACCCCGGCTTCGAAGCCGACGACGTGATCGGCACGCTGGCGCGGCGCGCCGAGCAGGCGGGCTACGACGTGGTGATCGTATCGAGCGACAAGGATATGCTGCAGCTCGTGACAGACCGCGTGTCCATGCTCAATCCGGCCAAGGACGACGAGTGGTACGACCCGGAAAAGGTCAAGGCCTTCATGGGCGTGCGGCCGGAACAGGTGACCGATCTGCTGGCGTTGATGGGCGACGCCGTCGACAACATTCCGGGCGCCCCGGGGATCGGCGAGAAAGGCGCGAGGGACCTGATCGAGCAGTTCGGGTCGGTGGAGGCCGCGATGGAGCGCGCCGCCGAAGTGAAGCGGAAAGCGTATAGCGCGAGCCTCCAGAACAACGTAGAGCGCATCCGCATGAGCAAGCGCCTCGCAACCATCGACACCGCGGTGCCCATCGAGTTTTCGATGGAATCGGTGAAGGCGCAGGAGTCCGACGTGCCCGTGCTCAAGGACGTCTACAAGGAGCTGGAGTTCCACAGCCTGTTGAAGGAACTGGAGCCTGGCGAGGACACGCGCGAGCGGGATTACCGCGTGATCCAGAGTCCTGAGGAGCTGCAGTCCTGGCTGGCGGGCGTTTCGACAGGCGCGCCGGTGGCCGTGGCGATTTCCAAATCGGCCGAGGGCGAGTTCGCACTGGACACCATCGGCCTCGCGTGGCAGCCCGGAGCGGCACGCGCGGTGACCTCCGAGAATCTCCCGCACCTGAAGCCGTGGCTCGAAGACGCGAGCGCGCCGAAGATCGCCTGCGACGTGAAGTCGGCGCTGCTCCTGCTGGATCGCATGGGCATCGACGCGCACGGCTTCGAGCACGACGTGATGCTGTACGCGTTTCTGCTGGACGCGGACCCATCGGGCTGCCCGTTGGACGAGCAGGCGCGGCGGCGCTTCGACCTGAAGCTGGGCCCCTCGCCCGAGCAACACGCCGACATCACGTTGGAGATCTGCAATCAACTGGCGCCGGCGATGGAGTCGCGCGGCCTGCGCGAGCTCTACACCTCGATCGAGCTGCCGCTCACCGGCGTACTGGCGCGCATGGAACGTACCGGCATACGCATCGACCTCGTGGAATTGCGGCGGCTCTCGGCGCTCATGGAAGGCGAGATCGCGCGGCTCACCGCGGAGGTCCACGGGCTTGCCGGGAAGACGTTCAACATCAGCTCGCCGCAGCAATTGGGGAAGGTGCTGTTCGAAGACCTGAGGCTGCCGGCGCCGGTGAAGTACGGAAAAGGCAAGACCATTTCGACCGCGGCGGACGTGTTGGAGGAACTAGCGGCGGATCACGAGATCGTGCGCAAGGTGCTGGAGTACCGCCAGCTCACCAAGCTGAAGGGCACCTATGTGGACGCGCTGCCGGAGCTGATCGATCCGGCCACCGGACGCCTGCACACCAGCTTCAACCAGGCGGGGGCGGCCACCGGGCGGCTCTCATCCTCGAATCCAAATTTGCAGAACATTCCCATCCGCACGGCGCTGGGCCGCGAGATCCGCGCGGCCTTCGTGCCGAGGGACGGATGGAAGCTGCTGGTGGCCGACTACTCGCAGATCGAGCTGCGGCTGCTGGCGCACATGTCGGAAGACCCGCTGCTCACCGCGGCCTTCCGCGACGGCGAAGACATCCACACGCGCACGGCGTCGGAGGTGCTGGGCGTGCCGCCGCTGATGGTGACGCCGGAAGCGCGGCGCGACGCCAAGGCGGTGAATTTCGGGATCGTCTACGGGATCAGCCCGTTCGGCCTGGCGGCGCAACTGGGGATTTCGCGCGGCGAGGCGGAGAAGTACATCAAGAACTATTTCGCGCGCTACGCGGGCGTGCGGCGGTGGCTCGACGAGACCATCGCCGAAGTGCGCAAGAGCGGCGTCACGCGGACGATGTTCGGGCGCGAGCGCCCCATCCCCGACATCAACAGCCGCAACGCCAACGCGCGCGGATTCGCGGAACGCACCGCGGTGAACTCGCCGTTGCAAGGCACGGCGGCGGACCTGATCAAGGTGGCGATGGTGCGGATCGATGCGGCGCTCTCGGGCGGCGGGTATCGGAGCGCCATGCTTTTGCAAGTCCACGATGAGCTGGTCTTCGAGTGCCCGCCGGAAGAAGTGCAGGACGTCTCGCGGCTGGTCCAACGCGAGATGGAAGGCGCGTATCATCTGAAGGTGCCGCTGCTGGTGGATGTGGGAGTCGGCGATAACTGGCGCGACGCGAAGTAGGGGGATGCTATCCTCAAGACAGGCACAATCGGATGGGTTCGCGCGCGGCGTTTTCGCAGATGGCATCGTGGTTGATCGTCGGCGGTCTCGCCTGTTTGGGTGTCGTATCCGCCTTCCAGAACTTCAAGAAGCCGTGGCGGGAGTTTCCCGCGTTCGAGTACAACGATTTCCCGATTCCCGAGGACTACCAGGAAAAAACAGAATGGGTTTTCGCCCGTCTAATGTATCCGAATGCGGCGTTCGGCGGGTTCGGCGGCCGCGGTTACGGGCGGCGCTTTTCCGCGGACTGGCGGCAAGGCGGCCGGGGCGCTTTCTGGACGATGGACTATCCGCGATCGGACCGGCATTTCGCCCTGGCGTTGCGGCGCCTCACCCGCATCCACACGCGCTCGGTGGAGCAGCCGATCAACGTGGATGACGGCGATCAGTACGACTGGCCGTGGCTCTACGGCGTCGAGGTCGGCCATTGGGATCTCACGGAGTCGCAGGCGAAGGGGTTGCGCGAGTACCTCCTGCGCGGCGGCTTCCTCATGGTGGACGATTTCCATGGGGGAGTGGAGTGGGACGTCTTCCTGCAAAGCATGCGCCGTGTGTTTCCGGACCGGCAGATCGTGGATCTCGACAATCAGGACCAGATCTTCCACATTATTTACGACCTGGGCGACCGCTACCAGGTGCCCGGTGCGATGTACATTCGAACGGGGCTGACGTACGAGCGGTATGACGGATTCCCGGCCAATTGGCGCGGCATCTATGACGACAAGAGCCGCATCCTTGTGGCGATCTGCCATAACATGGACTTGGGTGATTCGTGGGAGCACGCCGACAATCCCGACTATCCGCAGAAGTTCTCGGCCTTGGGAATTCGCATCGGCGTCAACTACGTGACGTATGCCATGACCCACTGATGTCTCGCGCCGCGGTGCTGCTTTCCACTGCCCTGATTTTAGTGAGCGCGGTGTGCGCCTTCCAGCGCCCCTTCCGGCAATTTCCCGGCGTGGAGTACGACAATTTCCCGCTGCCTCCGGATTGGAACGAGAAGACCGAGTGGGTCTTCGCGCGCCTGATGTATCCACCGCTCAACTGGGGCTTCCGCTATCGCGGTCATTGGACCCAG
>JBGPKH010000192.1:0-13306 GCA_041485845.1 Bryobacteraceae bacterium | reverse complement strand
TCGGAGAAGAAGGAGGGAGTTCTCATAATGCGATAGTTCCGCCTTTCGAGATGAACACAAGCGGAACTATAGCATATTAAACAGCGGCCAGTCTAGCGGGCACAACGGAGCAAAGCCACAATATTTACGGCTATCAGGGGATATAGAGATCTCAAGTTTCGAAAGCGAGAATGGCATGCCATATTACTCTCTTTCAGCCTGATTTTGAGTAGTTATTATTGCGTAGCCGCTTAGTTCAACGCGGCGTATTCCTTGCGGGCCTCGGCGAGAATGGGCAGATCGGGGTCGGCGTCCTTCCACAGTGCAAGGAAGTCCTGATAGGCCTTTTTGGCCTTGGCGGTGTCGCCTGCTAGCGCGGCGGCGCGGGCTAGGCCGACGTGGGCCAGCGCGTAGTTCGGACCCCAGTAGGCGCCCTTGTGGTCGATGATTCTCTGGAATTCGGCGGCGGCCTCCGGCGCCTGACGCGCGCGCAGGTGGGCCAGGCCGCGCAGATAGGCCGGGTTCGGGTTAGAACGTTCGTAGGGAACCGCGGACTTCAGCAACTCGATCGCCTTGGCCGGTTGGTCGCGCTTCAGCTCGATGGCTGCGCGGATCAGGGGAATGCCCACCGCGTTGGAGATGGTGTCGGTGGGAAACTCTTTCGCGATAGCGGCGGCGATCTTCTCCGCTTCGGCGCCGGCGCCGCAAAGGCCCAAGGCAGTAGCGGCCGGACCCGCAGCCGTGATGGTGTTCGCATCCACCAGCGCCACCGCGGCCCGTGCCTGACTGAGAGCCGAGTCACAACTCCCCAGCACGGCCTCTCTCCACGCGTCGCCCGCGGCGTACGCGGCAGCTACCGTGGCCAGGTTCCGCCGTTTCGCCATGTCCGCGGCGCGCTTCCATAGTTCCTTGCCGTTTCGGCGCTGGCCCAGGTAATCCGCGTTGGTGGCTTGCAGGTTGACGCTGCGGAATTCGTCCGGCCTGCCAGCCGACCATTGGATCTCCCGGTTCACGGCCACCTGGTCGCCCTGGATGTAGGCCAGCCGCAGGAGCCAGAAATGTGTGGAAGGAGACTCGAGCTTGCGCTCAAACACTTTGGCGGCGATGGCCTTGGCTTCGTCGTACCGGTCCAAATAGGTGTAATAGACAACCTGGTTGGCGTATTGATTGGCCGCCCCGGCATCCAGGCGCAACGCCTCCTGTAATTCCAGTATTCCTTTTTCGTACTCGCCGGCCTGACCGTACGAGACGCCCAGGTTATTATGGGCGATGAAGTCCCGCGGATACGTGCGGGCGTACAACTGGTAAGCTTCAATGGTCTTGTCCAGCTCGCGAGTGACGTAGTTGTAATACTGGCTGGTGATGTAGAGCCTTTCGTGCTCGGTGACCCGATCGACCAGCGAATAGGCTTTCTTGGCGTACTCGACACTCCGCTCGCGAGCGCCGAGATTCGAATACATGGTAGCCATGCGCGCGTATGCCATGGCGAAATTGGGATCCAGCTCGGTGGCGTGCTGAAAAAAGGGAACCGCCTCCAGATCGTTGCCCTGGTCTCTCTGGGCGACCCCCAGCGCATAAGCCTGGAAGGCTTCGAGCGAAGCCGTCGTAACCTGCTCGGGAACGTGGCTGAGCTTCTGGATGGAGCTGAGCGATTCCCCCAGCTTGGCACGCAGCCCGTTTGCCGCCACGGCCAGGGCCTTGATCACGTGCTCCTTGTCGGGCGCCTCGGCCTGCTCGCGGGCCAGGGTCTCACCAGTCTGGCAAGTGGCGGCTTCGAGCGTGATGAGGTACGACTTCCCCAGGCCGGCGATGGAGCCGGCGATGGTGGCCTTGTCGCCGGCGCGCTCGCAAATCTCGCGGGCCACCTGGCTGTTGACGTGTTCGTCGGGAGACTTTCCCATGAATCGCAGTCCCGCGCGCACCTCGCGGTCATCCATGATCTTCAGGAAAGGCGATTGCTCGAGCTGGATGGCCAGCGCCTGCCGGAGCGCGCCGTCGAAGACCGCATCGCCGGTAGTGTTGGCGAAATCGGCGAGCACCACCACGTCTTTGTCGCTGAGCGGAGCGGGCCGGCTCTTCTGCCACCAGAAGAGGCTGCCGATCGCCACCACCGCGGCAGCCACCGCGATTCCGTACATCGCCAGGCGGCGCGGCATGGCCGGCGCGGCAACCTTGGAGCTAGACGCCGGCAGACTGCCGGAGCTGGCCTCGCGCTCCACGCGCTTCAGGTCGGCGCGCAGATCGCCGGCCGACTGGTAGCGCATCTCGCGGTCCTTTTCGAGCGCCTTGTGGATGATCCGTTCCAGATCCGGCGGCGCCTTGGGATTCCTCTCACGCACGGGCGCCGGCGCCTTGGTGAGCAAGCCCTCAAAGATCACAGCGTTGGTGGGACCCTCGAAAGGCTGCTTGCCGGCAGCCATCTCGTACAGCACCACGCCGAAGGACCACAGGTCAGTGCGCGCATCCACGGATTGCCCGCGCGCCTGTTCCGGCGACATGTAGGCCACGGTGCCCATGGTAGTGCCGGGCGTGGTCAGAATACCCTGCGTCATGGCCGCGGTATCGTCGCCGGGTACGATGGACTCGCCGTGCTTGGCCAGGCCGAAATCGAGTACTTTCGCTTGGCCTCTCGCCGTGACGAAAATATTGGCCGACTTGATGTCGCGATGGATCACGCCCTTGGAATGGGCCGCATCGAGCGCGTCGGCGATCTGAATGGCGAGCGTCAGGGCCGTTTCCATGTCCAGAGGGTGGCCGCCGATTCGCTGGAGGAGCGTCTGTCCCTCGAGCAGTTCCATCACCAGATAGGGCCGGCCTTCGGATTCGCCCACGTCGTAGATGGCGCAAATATTGGGATGGCTCAGGGCGGATGCGGCGCGGGCCTCGCGGCGGAAACGCTCGCGGGCCGCGTCGTTGGCGAAGGTGTCGGGCAAGACCTTGATGGCTACGTCGCGATTCAACCGCGTATCGCGAGCCTGGTAGACCTGACCCATGCCGCCGGCGCCCAGCAGCGACACTGTTTCGTAAGGACCCAGGCGGGTTCCGGGGGTTATCGGCATAGGTGTTCCATGATTGTACCCCGCAAGGGCATTCGCCGGTAATGCGTCCTGCAACTGGCGTGCTTACACGGATTCGGGAAATCCTCACCCGCCGACCGCTTCCTACGGTCGCGGCTCCGTAGCTCACGCTGTATCAGCACAACCGTAACCGAGCCGCGCGGACCGTCCCGGAAGACGCGGCCCGGCATCTGCCGGAAAAGGCGTGCCTGGCAAGCCGACCAAGGACCTTCAGCACGAAAGAATCCAAGGCCGTCCCGGTTGCTACCCGGCCGGGAAAAAGAGATTCAGACCAAGGCGGCGGGATCAGCCGAAGTTCAATCGCCGAGCACGCACGCCGGTAGCCCGAGGCCCGCCAGGGATGCCCGTCCCAGGCGTCGGGCGTTCAGCCGCACTTGAGGCCAAGCTCCAGAGTTCGCCGATGGCCACGGTATGATTCCGCTCAGTTTTTGTGATCGCAGTGTTTCTGGCGCGGACAGCCCGCGAGTGGCCATGAACATGCTGGTTAATGTTGTGGAGACTCTATGAAAAGCCAAACAGTGCGAACTCTTGCTGTGAGCGCGATACTTGCATCGGCGATGTTCGCGCAGAATAATCAACGGCAAGCAACGATTGTCGGAGGAGGCGGCCCGGATCGCGGCAAGTGCACCATGGAAGTCGTGGTGGACGATGTTGCACAAGTCGAGATTCGTGGCACAACCGCCACCCTCCGCACACTCTCGGGACAGCCGGCGCAGTGGCGCCGATTCGAGTGCACTGGCGCTATGCCGGTTAACCCGGCGAACTTCCACTTTTCGGGCGTGGATGGCCGGGGACGGCAGGAGTTGATCCGCGACCCGCGCAACGGCGGAAGCGCTGTGGTGCAAATCGAGGACAAAGACGGAGGCGCTGAAGGGTACACGTTTGACATCATTTGGGACGCGCGCGGGCCCAATGCGGGTGGTTACTCTAACGCCGGACCGGTCACTGGCGGCAATCCGCCGAACTATCAGGACCGCGATCGCGCCTACTCCAACTCGGCACCCGGCCCCGGCAATCCGCCGGCGTATGGCGGCACCGATCGAAACCGGTATTCTTCCCAGGATGAGTACCGGCCCAACTACCGCGAAAGCGATTACTATCGGCGGTACAACCATGCATTTGGCGTCGCCGAAGCCGTTCGCGTCTGCCAGCAAGCCGTGCTCACCCAGGCGGCACGGCGATTCCGTACGAACGATATTCATTTTCAGCGCACGGCGATCGACAACAGTCCCGGCCGGGACGATTGGGTGACCGGAACACTGGATATCCACCGCGGCAATCGCGAAGAGAGATTCGGCTTCTCTTGTTCAGTGAACTTCGATAACGGACGGGTGCGGTCCGCCGAGTTGGATGCCCGGCCGCTGCCCGACGACCCCAGGTGGCACTAATAGCAGTTGGCTCCCATCCCTGGTCTTTCGAGAATGCTCCGTACCGGACTGGCGGCCATCCATGCGGCACTTCTCGCGGTGAAGCCTGGTGAGATCGTAGCCGGCCTTGGTCACCCATGTGGATTCTCCTGGTCGAGTGCGATCCCGCGCTCGACCCACACCAGCGCTTCATCCGGCTTGCGGCCGAATGACGAGCATGGCGAGCCCGGCCTCAGTGGTGAGGGCGGCGAAGACCGCAACGTTTCTCGGGGCGAGATAGAGCATGCGTAGCGCGTCGCTGCAACGCCGGCGAAGCTACCCGGGCTGATGTCGGCGGCGGCTTGAGAGAGGCGTGAGCCAGAGAGTGAAGTTTCAGCGGCCGAGACTCGGGATGAGGCCCTGCCTACCTCTGCTGCAAGCGCCGGCCTTCACTCCGCAATCCAGATATTCCCCGTCGTCTCGCTCACCGGGAACACCAGGAACCGCGGGCCGATCCCCGGCCCGAACCAGGTGCCGGCGCGGATCGAATACCGCTCGCCCGGCGGGTTGTAGATCCGGAACGGCTCGGCCAGCGGATGCTTGGTCGCCGGCTGCAAGCGCTGCGCCCACACTTCCGTCTTTCCGCCAGCCGTGGACAAGAAATAAATGACGTTCCCGTCCGGCGCCCACCACGGCCGCGTTTGGCTCCCCGGCCGATCCATGATCGCGATCCACTCGCTCTCGCCGGCCGCCTGTCCATCGCGCACAGGCGCCAGGTAGATCGCCCGCGGATTTCCCGGGTCCGGTGCGTAATGAAACGCGAACCACTGGTCGTCCGGCGAAAACTCAACTGCGTGAATGTGGTATTTCGGGTGCGCCAGGATCACCCGCTGTTGTCCGCTGGCCACGTCGACCATGGAAAACTTCATCGGGTTCCCGGAGCGAAAGAGAATCTTCTTCCCGTCTTGAGACCAGTTGTAGATCAGACCGCACGCGTCGCACAACTTCCGCGATTCTCCGCCGGACGCTGGCACGAGATAGATAGTGGTATCGTTTTCACCATTCACGCTTTGGTTATAGGCGACGACGCTTCCGTCGGGCGAAATCCTCGCGCGCGGCTCCGCCGCCTGCTGAAGCAGCACCTTTTCGGCCCCGGTCGCCATATCTCGCGTGCGCACGGAGTAGCTCTCCAGCCCACGCGACACATAAGCCAGCCTCGTACCGTCCCGGGAAAGGGACGGGCTGGTCCGGTTGGCTGCGTCCGGAATGAGTTTGCGGGGCTCACCTGAGGATTTTGCAGCCTTCAGATCGATCGGCAGAGTCCACAGATTCTCGGAACTCTGCACGCTGGCGAAGACGATTCGCCACGCGCCGTCCTTGCCCGAAACCGCCGGAATGGCGCGGGGGAAGGTCTCGTAATCCGATCCCGCTGTGAGCCGCTCGGGCTCGCCTGTCACTCTACCTGTATCTGCGGCTAGCCGGATCCGCCATAGGTTGCCGTCCGAATGCAGAACGGAGTCGTCAACCCAGTCCGTTGAAAAAGGAGAGAATAATCTCACCCTCGCACCTGTCGGAATCGGCGGACCGCCATCCAGCGGAACCACCCACAAGGCATAGGGTTCCCCCGGCTGCTTATAGCCCCTTACCAGGATCTTCTTTCCATCGGGCGACCATGCCTGGAAAGCCGCGTCATAGAACATGTCGCACACCAAACGCGGAGCACCCCCGGCAGCAGGGACGACAAACACTTTGGACGAGGGCCGATACGCAGTGGCGGCAGCCACCCACTGCCCGTCCGGCGAGAAGCGCGGATTCGCCAGTTCGCCGCGTAGCAGCAGCCGCTCTTCGCCACCGAGCGAGGGAATAATATAGACGCCTCCGCCTTCGCGCTGCGATGTGAACACGATCTGCCCGCCATCGGGAGAAAACGAGGGAAATCTTTCGTCCGCGGGATCTTTCGTGAGCCGGACCGGTTGTGCTCCGCGGCTGAGCTGCTGCACCCAGATGTCCAGCCCCCCATCGCCGGCCCGGTCCGACGCGTATGCGATCAGTTTCCCGTCGGGGGAGATCGCAGGGTAGGACGTCAATCCCGCATCTTGCGTGAGCTGGCGCAGCTTCAGGCCAGCCCCTACCGTGGATCCGGCCGGCCGCGATCGCATCACCAACGCCGCCGCGGCCGCCAGCGCCAGCAGGATTCCCAGCGTTGCCAGCACCAGCGGCGAGCGCCGTGCCTTCCGCGGCGTAACTTGACCGGCGGCGAGCCGCCCGGAGTCCGATTCCTCCTTCAACTCCTCGAGCGCCACCTTCACGTCGTCCATGTGCTGGAAGCGCCGCGCCACATCTTTGCGTAAACACCGCGCGATGATCTTCTCCAGGTCGCGCGGCATCGCCTCGCCGGTGACCTCGCTCGCCGGCTTCGGATCCTCGCGCAGGATCGCCGCTATGGTGGACATCCTCGAACCGCCTTGAAAGGCGCGTTTCCCGGTCACCATCTCGTAGAGCAGGCTGCCGAACGAAAAAATGTCGCTGCGCGCGTCCACCGTCTGGCCTTCCGCCTGCTCCGGCGACATATAAGAGACGGTGCCCACAATCGTGCCCTTCTCGGTCAGGGGCGCGTCCGCCCGAAGGGTGCGGGTGGCTTCGTCCTGCGATTCCGAGGCCTCCGCCAGCTTGGCCAGCCCGAAATCCAGCACCTTGACGCTGCCGTTGTCCGCGACCATCACGTTCCCCGGCTTCAGATCGCGGTGTACGATGCCGGCCGCGTGCGCCGCCGACAGCGCATCGGCGATCTGGACCCCCAACCGCAGAGTGTCTTGCAGCTTCAGCCCGCGCCGGCCGATCGCCTGGTCGAGCGTGCGGCCAGGTACGTACTCCATGGCGATGAAATCGACGTCGCCGTCGCGGTCGATCCCGTAAATCGTGACGATGTGCGGATGATTGAGCGCCGAGGCGGCCTGCGCTTCCTGCACAAAGCGCGCGCGGCGATCGGCATCGGCCATCTTATCCGGGGCCAGTACCTTGATTGCGGCCAGACGGTTCAGGCGCGTGTCCCGCGCCTTGTAGACCTCGCCCATGCCGCCGGCTCCCAGCTTGTCGAGGATTTCGTATTGTGAGATTCGCCGGCCGAGCATCCGATAGCGCCCCGTTGCGGCGGGGCATTGGGTTCAGAATACCGCACCGCAGGACCCGGTGCCGAGGCTTTCAGCCCAATGTGCTTCGAAGTGTCGATCGCCTTGCAGAACGGCAACCTGACCTCCGCTTCCGGTGCGCGGCCAGGCGGCGCGTCCCCAGCGTGCCCGGAGGGAAGCGCCACCTCTGAGACCGCCACCACGTACTCGCGGACATCCACGCGGCACTTCGCGGCCGGGCCACGCCGCTGATTCCCTTGATAGCCGGACTCGACCACCGGGACCGGCGGCAACGAAGCTGCCGCAGGGTAGGGCGACTTCTTCAGGAATCGTCTTTCCCGTGACGCACGCCCCAGCGTTTCTTAGCGCGATCCAGAAATGAAGGCTGGCCGCCCCGGCCGGCGCCTGCGGCCAGCGCCTCAAACCTGGACATGAAGCCGGTCTTGCGGTGGTGGCTGGCGCGCAGGTGGCGCACGGTGTCCGCCCATTCGGCGGCGAGGCCCGCCCGCTCATAGCAGCGCCGGGCGCGCTCGAAGTTCTCGAGCGCCGCATCGTAATACTTGCTCTTCGCCCCGTCCACTAAGCGCATTCCTTGCGCGCGCCAGAGGCGAGCGGCGGGGCCCGGGTGAGCCTTCTCCAGCTTCTTGGCCGCCGGCTCGGTGTCGTAATGGCTCGTCTGTTCGAGGGCTTCGTCCGTGGCGCCGCTCACCAATTCCGCGAGACGTTCGATCTCCTTGGTCTCGATGAACAACGGGATGAGGGAGTGGAGGTCGGAGCCCTTGGCTGCTTCCATGGCCTTCTTGTGCCAGGCCGCGCGCTCGGTTTTGGGCACGAGCTTCATGAGATCGGCGTAGCTGTACTTGTCGGGATCTTCTCGAAAGTCGGCCCAGGCCTCCTCGATCGCTTGGTTTCCACGGCCAAGCCTGGTCAACAGTTCGCGGTGAATCCTGATGAGCTGGTAGCCGGCTGTGGTGCATCCATGCGGGTTCTCCCGGTCGAGTGCGATCCCTCGCTCGGCCCACGCCAGCGCCTCCTCCGGCTTGCGGCGTGTGACGAGCATGGTGGCAAGGGCATGGCAGTCCTTTGTGGTGAGCCCGGTCTGAGTGACGAGGGCGCTGTAGGCCGCGACGTTTCTCTGGGCGAGGTAGAGCGTGCGCAACACATCGCTGCAACGCCGGCGAAGATACTCGGGCTGATGTCCCAGCGGCTTACCCGGCGCCGGCTTGGCCGTGGACGCAGCCTCGAAGCGCGCTCTGATCTGTCTCTCGAATGCGGCCAGCCCGGTCTTGTCGAACTCCTTGGCGGCGTCCTTTTCGATTTCGTAGCAGAATCCGTAGGGGTCGTCGTCGATCCGCGCAAGCAGCCGGGCAGCCGTCTCGTCCGGGTCGGCGCCCGACGCCTGCCTGGCTTTGATCCATCCGCAGACAAGCTCGCCTACGAACTGTCCAAAGGAGCCGCTCGAATCGTCGAGCTCATCGGCCTTCTCGTAGCAGCCGGCGAGGAAAGTTTCGTAGTGTGCGGTAGCGCGGACCGGGTCGGTCCTGGCGAGCTTCCCGAGCGCGGCGGCGACCTCATCCAGCCCATGCACGAACGAGAAGCACGCCCTATCGGGAATGAACGCCCCTGGGTTGAGCACCAGTTCCATCTGGCGCTCGATCGGATCTGCACCGCGCCGGGGCTTTCGTTTCATCCGCCGCTCTCGTTTCCCGATCGTGGCACATTCGGATCCGCCTTCCCGTCAGCCATCTCTCAGTCAGTTTACCCCGTTCCGCGTTTCGCCGCGGCGGTGGGGATTGATGCCGCTGTCCGGGCGCATGTCACCGCGGGCGGCCCTCTTGAAATCCGACAGCCTTGTCTGGCGCCGGAAGCGGTGATCGCGCGGCAAGTGGATTTCAGGCATCAACGAGATCGGCTACAATCATCCAGATGAGACCAAGGTAAGACCGATGGCTCAAACAGATGCAAAGCGCAAGTCAAAGCGTGAAGGTAAGAGCGGCGCCAATGTCCGCGACAAAGTCCTCGACAAACTGGACAGTGCGGAGGCCGCCTCGGTCCTCAGGAAGCTCCTGGACCGGCATGGCGAACTCCGCTCCGAGGCCGAAGCAATCGCCAGGGGCCTGTTGGCCGAGATCTCGCCGTTTTCGGTCGCGGACGATGTCGAAAATGCCTTATTCCAATTCGACGATGACGACTTGAATGGCCGGGCTGGCCGTCACTCTTGGGGGTACGTCGAACCGTCAGAGGCTGCAGGGGAACTACTGGAGGAGGCGCTGGAACCCTTCGTTAGCGATATGAAGCGTTACCTGGAAATGGAGCTTGAAGACCAGGCGCGGCAGTTCTGCCAGGGAATCCTCCTCGGCCTCTACCGTGTTCGGAACGGCGGCGACAACGACATCCTGAATTGGGTGCCGGACTTTCCAGGCGAGGCAGCAGCCAATGTACTGGAGGATTGGAGCGAGACAAGCGGGACCGAACGGGGAGGTGCGCCAGCAAAGAAGAGACGACGCCGGCTTTCACCGGATTTCGTACGAGAACACATGCCGGATTGGGACTGGGTTCTCAAGCCCGGCTGAGCATTCCGTCGACAGCACAGCCGTACCAACCGATCTGTCCATTCAGCACGATCGCTCCCTCTATGGTTAACCGAAGAGGGATGCCTGAACGTGGAGGCGGCCTAAACCAAACCCTGGAACACCGTGTTGTGCCGAACTTTCCAGTCGGCGGCGTGAAGCCGATGTCATGGGGCGTTGGCGGAGAACCGTGCCCTCGCCTGGTGCGGCATTTACCGGCAAAGGGTGTAGACTGGCCGTAATGTTAGAAAGGTCAGGCGAAGGCATCACCGGCCGTACCATCGCGCATTACCGCATTCTGAGGAAGCTCGGTGGGGGCGGCATGGGGGTCGTCTACCAGGCGGAAGACACTCGCCTCGGCCGCAATGTGGCCCTGAAGTTCTTGCCCGATGAGTACTTTGACGATCGTCAGGCGCTGGAGCGGTTCCAGCGCGAGGCGCGCACGGCATCGGCGCTGAACCACCCCAACATCTGCACTATTTACGATATCGGCGAAGACGAAGGACGGCCATTCATCGTGATGGAGCTGCTGGAGGGTCAGACACTCCGCGATCGCATCGCCGGCCGCCCGCTGAATATCGAAGAACTGCTGGAGTGGGGCATTCAGATTGCGGACGCGCTGGACGCGGCGCACTCCAAAGGCATCGTGCATCGCGATATCAAGCCGGCCAATATCTTCATCACGGAGCGCGGCCAGGCCAAGATCCTGGATTTCGGTTTGGCAAAACTCGTGGCCGAGCGGCGGGTCTCGCCCGAGGCATCGACCCTTTCGGACGTGCTGATCACCCAACCCGGCTCGGCTGTTGGGACCATCGCCTACATGTCCCCCGAGCAGGCGCGGGGAAAAGTTCTGGATGCGCGGACGGACCTCTTCTCGTTCGGTGTCGTGCTGTACGAGATGGCGACCGGCATGCTGCCCTTCCAGGGCGACACGAGCGCGATGGTGTTTGACGCGATTTTGAATCAGACGCCGGCGCCTCCGCAGCGATTGAACCCCAAGTTGCCGATCGAGCTCGAAGGGATCATTACGAAGGCGCTGGAGAAGGACCGCGAGGTGCGGTGCCAGACGGCTTCCGAACTCCGGGCGGATCTGAAACGCTTCGCGCGCCGGACGGACAGCGGGCGCTCAGAAACGGCGGTGGCCGCTCCGCCGCGGCGCCGCCGGGCGTGGACCTATGTGGCAGCGGGTGCGCTGGTCCTGGCCGCAGCGGCCGCGAGCCTGTTGTGGCTGCGTCCAGGCAGCCAGCCCGCCAGCCGTGCCGCGTGGGTGCAGTTGACGAACTTCCCCGATTCAGTCAGCCAGCCCACACTGTCGCCGGACGGGCGCATGCTTACCTTCGTTCGCGGCCCGGGCTCGTTAGTCACGCCCGGGCAAATCTATGTCAAGATGCTGCCCGACGGCGAGCCCAAGCCGCTCACGCGGGATAGCGTTCCGAAAATGAGCCCGGTGTTTTCACCAGACGGGTCGCGGATCGCATACACCACGGTGGACGAGCATGGCGCATGGGACACCTGGGTGGTGCCGGTCTTGGGAGGAGAGCCGCGGCCGTGGCTGCCGAACGCTTCCGGCCTGGTGTGGAGCGGCAAAGAGTACGTGTTGTTTTCCGAGATCGTCGACAGGGTCGAGGGCAACCACATGAAGATTGTGGCGGCCGAGGAGAGCCGTGCGGGAGCGCGCGATCTTTACGTGCCGACGCCGAAGGGCGCTATGGCCCACCGGTCCTACCCGTCACCTGACGGCAAGTGGGTCTTGCTGGCGGAGATGGACGACCGGGGTGCGTGGCTCCCGTGCCGGCTGGTCCCGATGGACGGCAGTTCGACGGGCCGGCAGGTGGGGCCGCCGGGGGCCGCGTGCTGGTTTGCGGCGTGGTCGCCTAATGGCAAGTGGATGTTTTTCAGCTCCAGCGCCGGCGGGGGTTTTCACATCTGGCGCCAGCGCTTCTCCCCAAGCGGGGCGGCCGCGGGGCTCGATCAGATTACCTCGGGACCGACGGAGGAAGAAGGCATCGCCATGGCGCCGGACGGCCATTCTTTCATCACCGCCGTTGGATTGAAGCAGAGCGCCGTTTGGGTGCACGACTCCAGGGGTGACCGGCAGGTCTCGCTCGAAGGCTTTGCCTATCAACCGAAATTCAGCCCCGATGGAAATACGTTGTTTTACGCGGTGTTGAAGAGCTACTCGCCCAGCCGGAGCGAGTTGTGGTTCGCGGAGTTGGATTCAGGGCGCAACGAGCCCTTGCTCCCGGGCTTTCCCGTCGGAGCGTTCTACGACATCTCCCCGGACGGCCGGCAGGTGGTGGTGGAAGCTCCCGACCGTGAAGGCAAACCCCGGCTCTGGTTGGCGCCTATTGACCGGCGTTCGCCACCCCGCCAAATCCCCAATGTGGAAGGCGACCGGCCTCTGTTCGGGGCGGACGGTGAAATCTTTTTCCGCGCCCGGGAAGGGACCTACGGATTCGCTTACCGCGTCCGCGAGGATGGAACCGGGCTGCGGAAGGTAAGCGAGCAGCCGGTCGGCGGCACGGTGGCGGTCTCCCCGGACGGCCAATGGCTGGTGGTGCATTCACGTCCCAGCGAAGAAAGGACAAGCGCCACGGTGGCGATCCCGCTTGGTGGCGGGCCTCCGGTTCGCATCTTTAGTCTTAGGGGAACCCGCCCCGCGCAGTGGTCCCCGGACAGTAAGTTTCTGTTCTTATCGGCGTCGACCACCATGTATTCCGGGAGAGTTGGGAAGACCTACGTCGTGCCGCTCGCGCCGCGCCGGGCGTGGCCCGAGATTCCGGCGGGGGGCTTCCGGTCCGAGGCGGAGATTGCCAAACTGCCCGGAGTGCGCGTAATCGACGCGCCGGATGTAGCGCCCGGCCCGACGCCTGAGGTGTATGCCTTCTCGCGCGAGATGGTGCAGCGGAATCTCTACCGCATCCCGGTGCCGTGAAACGGACTGCTCCGGTTTTTTGCCCGCTAAGCCGAGCTCATCGGCCAGGTACTGATTGGCCGAGCATTGCAAAGTAGCTCTGCATCGCTGGGCCAGCACTAAACCCAGTAGGTCTCACGCGCTATTGTAGTTAGCGACTGTAAGAAAATAAGTGTAGCAATTAAACCATTTTTGGTCTAGAATGTTCTTGTGGCCAGCGAGGGTGAGATCAAGCAGCGCTTCTCCCAGTTGGAGGCGTGGCTGGATGAGCGCGCGCGACGGTTATGGGCGG
>JBGPKH010000191.1:0-13313 GCA_041485845.1 Bryobacteraceae bacterium | reverse complement strand
TTTCCGTACATATACACGCGGCGCGGATTGATGGGATACGTCTTCTTCGCCCAGGCGATAAGGTTTTCAATCGGTTGGTGATCGTCGGGGCCGAATTTCCGGCCCTGCGGAGCGGGAGCGATCAGCACGTAACGATCGAGGAGTCCCTGGCGCAGCAGAGACTGGCGCACCGGGAACAGATCGTTGCCGGTAGGCGTGTCGTGCTCCTGCGAGCAGAGTATCAGGCCAACCTGCTTCGCCGGGTCCATGGCGCCGGCGGCCGCGATGCCAGGTGGCGCTTCAATCACGTACTTGAGGATGGTTTTGCCAGTCTCATCCTTAAGCTCGGTTTCCTGCGCCGCGCGGAGCGGCGTAACCAGCGAGGCAGCCATGAAGGCAAAGCCGGCCAGCCGGTGGAATGTTGTGAGAGAAGTTGATTGCATCGCGCTCCTCCAAGTTTAGGGCAAGTATACACGAATCGATTTAGCGGCGGCTAATCGGCTGGTGGGGCAGCCTAATTATTTCGAAAAGCCGCCGCTTTCCCGTCCCACGGGCCGGAATAGATCACCGCTTCCGGCTTGACCGCCCGAAACATCGCGAGGCCTTTCCCGGTGACCGAGGCGCCCTTGAGGTCCAGTTCGCGCAGGGCGGGAAAGGCCGCGAGTACGGCAAGCGACTCATCGTCGACCTTATTACAGCCTTGCAGCTTCAGCTTTTCCAGCTTGGCCAGCGACTTCATCCTTTCCAGCCAGCGCGTGGTGACGCTCATCGCGCTCACCGTCGCAAACCTGTTCCCCTCGACGCCGACCCCCACGAAAGTGCAGCCGAAGCGCAGCTCGCGCAGGTTCACTAGCGAGAGAACCGCGTCGAGCCCGGTGTCCGACATGGCGATGGACCAGACGTTGGAATCGGTCCCCTGCCTCCCGTTCAGATCCAGATAGGTAAGCCCGGGCATCTGGCGGAGAGCTTGCAACCCGGCATCGCCTAATTCGTTGCCGCCCATCGTCAACTCTTTGAGGTTCGGCAGCGAAGCCAGGCGTTCCAGGCCGACGTCGGTGATCATGGCGGAGCCGATATTGAGCTGTTCGAGCGTCGTGATGCCCGAAATGTGCTCGAGCGTCGTGTCGCTGATTTTGGTCCCGTGAACGTTGAGCCGCTTCAGCCTCTTCCAGCCTTTGATCGCGGCCAGTCCTTCATCGGTCACGTACTCCGCGAAATAGAGGCTCAAATCGACGATCCCGGGCAGGCTCTTGATCTCCTGCATTCCCTGATCGGTGATGCGGGTGAGGGAGAGATCCAGGTGGGTCAGATTCGGCAAATGCATGAGCTTGCGGAGGTCGGTATCGGTGACCCAACTGGCGCGCAGATCGACGCCGGTAATTTTGCCGGCCGCATCGCGCACGACCGCGCCGCCGGCGTCTTCGACCCACTGCGCATCGCCGCCGGGAATGACTTCCGCCGCCGGAATGGATGCAGCGAACCACAGCGCGAAACTAAGGATGCCTGCCAGGCCGGGGCGCCAGTGTCGTTTCATCGCAGAGCACTCCTTCGATTCGGCAGCGCCGAATCGCGGTCGAAAACGATCTCGCAGGAGGGCAGCGCGCTCTTAAGCTCCTGCAATCCTTTTTCCGTCACCAGGGTATGGTAGAGGTTCAGCGATTTCAGGCCAACCATCGACTTGAGGAGCGCAGCGCCGCTATCGGTGACGCCGGTGGAATCGAGGCTCAGCTCTCGCAGTCGCGGAAGGCGCTTCAGGGCTTCTAAAGCCTTGTCGTCCACCGCCGTGTAGTCCAGCTTGACCGCTGCGAGATTCTTCAGGGCGGTGAGAGCCTCGACACCCGTGTTCGTCGCGCGAGTTCGGAACATCTCGATCCGTTCCAGGTTTTGCAGCGGCTCGAGCGATGCCAACCCCTTGTCGGTGAAGCGGGCGTGATTCAGATACAGCTCCCGCAGATTCGTGAGCGCCGCAATTTGCGCGAGGCCGCCGTCGCCAACGTCGCTGCCCGAAAGGTCCAAAACCTGAAGCCTCGTGAGCAAAGCAACGTGCTTCATGCCGTTGTCCGCCACATCCGTATGACTGAGCCTCAGGCGCTCCAGCGCGGCCATCTTGCCGACTAAAGACAGGCTTTCGTCAACGACTCGCGTGCCTGCGAGATCCAACTCGCGCAATCCGGTGAGGCGGCTCAGAGAAGCGAGCCCCGGCCCCTCCACCAGCGTTCCGGCAAGCTTGAGGCTCTGGATCCGGGTCAATCCCGCGAGCTTCGCCAGCCCCGCGTCCGAGACCGTCGTATGGTTGAGATTGAGCTCTTGGAGACCGGTCAGGCCGGCGAGCGAAGCCAGTCCCAGGTCGCCGACTTGCGTGACTTCGAGATTGAGTTTTTCCAGACCGGCCAGCCCCGATAGATACGACAACTGAGCGTCGCTGATGGACGTCGAGGAGAGGTCGACCGCCTTGAGGCGTTCGCCGGAAATATCCGCCATACCGCCCATGGCCTTCACCCAGGCGGCGATCGCCCGATCGGTGTTGGCCGCCGGCCGGGCCGCTCCCGCGGTTTTCGGCCGAATCGGCGAAGAGCCGGCAAATTGCACTTTGGTATTCGGCAGCGCCGCTCGCAGGGCTTCGACACCGTTGGAAGTCACGCGGCTATAGCGCAGGTCGATATCGGTCAGCTCCTTCAATTCCTGCAAGCGCGCCACGCCGGCGTTGGTGATCTGCGTGCGATACAAATTCACCACTTGCAACTGTTTCATGCCGGCCAGCGCGTCCATACTGGCGTCCGTCGCACGGGCGCCCAGCAGGTTCAGCTTGCGCATCGCCGTCATCTTGCGCATGAACTCGATGCCTCGGTCGGTCGTCCGCGTTCCCGAGAGGTCCAGTTCCTGGAGCTGCGTCAAGCCGGCCAGATGTTTTAGTCCCTCGTCGGTGACCATGGTGTCGCGGAGGATCAGCCGCCGCAGTTCCTTCATGCCCGCGAGTCCTTCGAGAGCGGTATCGCTGAACGGGGTATAGCCGACGTCCAGGCTGCGAAGCTTGGTGAGCGGCGAGAGGTTGATGTTCGTCAATCGGCACTGCGCGCAGCGAAAATCCCTCAATTCCGTGAGGGCGAGCAGGTTCTTGGCGCCGGTGTCGCGGACATTGATCTGCGCGCTGAAGTGCCATCCGAAATATAACTTCTCGAGATTCTTGAGGGTGGCAAGCGATTTGAATACCCCGTTGGCGTCCTCGTTGCCGCCGCCCGGATTCCAGATCGGGCCCGGAAGATAGAGTTCGCGCAAGGTGGTCAGCCCCGCGAGTTTCTCCAATTCGGAGGGAAGCATGACGGCGCCGGTGAGGTCGATGCTAACGATGTTGAAGTCACCGGACGGAAGCTGCGCAAACTCGTTAATCGGCTGGCGGCTGCCTTCGAGAACGATGCGGCCCTCCCAGCGGATCACCCATTCCGCGAGCTCGCGCTGCGACGCCGCATGCGCGAAGACCGAGGCGATGGAAAAGGCAAGGATTGTTCGGAACATGACACCCCCCCCCCAGAGCCGGCTCCGACCCCCTTCACGGCCGCGGCGCGGCTTCTTGGAGCCGCGCGCGCCAGCAAGCGGTCGAGCAAAATCGGAGTATAGCACCCCAACGATTCCGCGGCGGCTTTCAGCGGTTTGGCAACCTCCGCCGCATCGAGTCCAAATTAAGGCGCGCGCGGACTCGTGAGAGGGATGGATCTTCGGCGCGGCTTCAAATTCCGCGATCGCCCGCGAGATCGCCCATCCGCGCCAGCATGATCCCGGGATTGTTCCGCAGATCGGCGTTGCCAGGATCGAGTGTTACCAGTTCGCGATAGCTTTCCGCCGCGGTGGTAATCCCGATCGGCGCCGTCAGGAGTTGCTCGCGCACTTCGCGGTCTTCCGGAACCGCAGCCGATGCGGCCCTCCCAACGGATCACCCATTCCGCGAGCTCGCGCTGCGACGCCGCATGCGCGAAGACCGGGGCGAGGCCGTCCGGCCCCCGTTTCAACGCGGCGCCGAGATTGTTTAGCGCCTGCGGTTGGCCGGGGACGAGGCGCAAGGACGCGCGGAGGCCGGTGATGGCGGCGCCATTTAGCCGCGGTATGTACAATTGGGGGTGAAGTTCCTCCGGGTAGGAACCGCTCACCGTTGCCGATGTGAGACCGAAGAATTTCACTCACGTATCGAAAAGCCGCTGGGTCCTCCTGTGCATATTCTGCGTCGCGGCCGCACCGCTCAACGGACAAACCGTCGCCGACGGAATTGCGGCCGTCGAAGCAGGACGCCTGGACGATGCGGTGCGGATCCTCTCCGAGGTAGTGCAGCGCAATCCCGATTCCTCCGAGTGCCATTTCTATCTGGGATTGGCGCACTTTCGCGCGGGACGTTCGGCCGCGGCCCGTCCGTTCCTGGAACGTGCCGCCGCTCTCACTCCAACCAACGCGCAGGTCTGGAAGGTGCTGGGTCTGGTCACCACCTCCAGCGGCGATCTCGATCGCGCCGCCACGTCCCTTGGCAAAGCCTGCGAGCTTGCTCCTCGGGACGAGGAGGCCTGCTACTATCTGGCCCGCAACCTGTATGCGCTGGGCCATTACGAAGCGGCGCGCGCTCCGTTCGAGAAAGCTTTGCGCGCGGCGCCTCGGACGATGGCGGCAAAGGTTCATCGGGCCATGGCGCTGAACTTCGCGGCTCTAGGCTCGCCGGCGGAAGCGGAGCGGCACTTCGTCAAGGCGATCCAACTCGCCGCGCGCCCACTGCGCGACGCTGAGGACCCGCGTATCGACTTCGGCGCATTCCTCTTCCGGCAGGGCAGTACCGAAGCGGCTCTTCGCCCGCTCCAGCAGGCCGTCGAGGACGTACCCTCGTCCGCGCGCGCAAACCTGGAGTTGGGCCGCGTTCTGCTGCACCTGGACAAACTCGATGCCGCGACCGCGTGTCTCGAAAAGGCGGTCCGGCTCGCGCCTGCGAATTTCGACGCGCATCTCTTGCTGGGCCGCGCTTATCTGAGGCTGGGCAGAACCAGGGAGGGCGAGCTGGAAATGCGTCTGGGGCAGGAAGGCTGGGCCGGAAAGCGCTAGCCGGCGGCACGCGACCAAGGACGCTACGGCTCGTCTACCATCAAATACCGGTCGGCCTTCAAATTCTCCAGCTTTTGCCGCACGCCGCTCGGCCACATAATCTCGATCGACTTTACGACGGCATCCCTTCCGGTCCCGAAAAACACCGTCCGGTCGCTCGAGCTGCCGTAGCCCGTGGTGGTGGTCACACGGTTCCACTGCTCACCGGAAGCCGTCACGACATGAATCAGCGCACCGATTCCATCCCGATTGCTCCGCCGGCCGCGCAATCGCAGCGCGAGCCAGTGATTGCGCACCGGCGAAATGTTCCGGAACAATTCGGCGCGCTGGCCGATGCGGCTCACCACGGCATCGACCCTGCCGTCGCGATCGAAATCTCCAAAAGCCGCGCCCCGATGCGCCCCAAGCTGCTGGAAGGAGGCGCCCGCCGCGGCGCTCACGTCGGCAAAATGCAAATTCCCCAGATTCGCCAGCACCCGGTTGGACTGCCTGGACTTGCGATCCGAGAATTGCTCCGTGTTGTCGTCGATCGCGCTGCACGCGGCGAAAAGGTCTTTGTGCCCGTCGTTATTGAAATCGAAAATGCCGTTGCTCCAGCCGGTCGCCGGCATGACCTGGCGGCCGATCCCGCTCGGGTAGGTAATGTCCATCAGCAGTCCTTTGCCCAGATTGCGGAACAGGGGAAAGGTTTCATTGGCGTTGGCCGCCACCCAGACGTCCTCGCGGCCATCGTTGTCGATATCGCGCGCGTCCACGCCCATCGAGCTCAGCGCGCGGCCGTCCTCGTTGAACGCCACACCCGCACGCAGACCCACTTCGCGGAACTGCCCTCCGCCTTCGTTATGGAACAGGAAATTGGGAACCGTATCGTTGGCCACGAAGACGTCCAGCCTCCCGTCCAGATCGTAGTCGAGAAACGCCAGGCCCATACCCTTGCCGATGTGGGCGGCAATGCCGGAAGACTTCGAAACGTCCGTGAAAGTGCCGTCGCCATTATTATGGTAGAGCTGATTCGGCAAGCCCTCGTAATAACGCGGATGGCAATAGGTGCGAACTTTTCCTATGGTACACGGCGGATCCTTGGCGGGCGACCAGACGACATAGTTCACCACAAACAGGTCCAACCATCCATCGGCGTCGTAATCGAACCAGCCCGCGGAAACGGACCACGGCTTGGACTGCGTGCCCGTGTGGGCCAGCCCCGCCCGTTCCGTGACATCTTCAAACGTACCGTCGCCACGATTCCGGTAGAGGGTATTTCGATTGACACCCGCGATGAACAGATCGGCCGCGCCGTCATTGTTATAGTCCGCCGCCGCAACTCCCATCTCAAAACCCCGGCCCCGCACACCGGCCTGCTCCGTCACATCGGTGAACGTGCCGTCTCCTTTGTTTCTGTAGAGGCGGTTGTAGTGGGAGGGGCCGGCTTTTTCGAGTTCGGGTTGGATGGCGCCGTTCACGAAATACAGATCCGGCCAGCCATCGTTGTTGTAATCGAAGACGGCAACGCCTGAAACCATCGTCTCGATCTGGTGCCGGTCGCCCTTGGCCCCGTTCCGCAGGACAAACCCTACGCCTGCCCGGGACGCAACGTCCTCAAATACGATCGGGTCCGGGCCGGACGGCGCCGAAACGAGCCATCCCACCACGCTTGCTGCCGCCGCGAACCCCGCCGACTTGCCGATTCGATGCACAAAACTCAAGACCAAGGTACCAATCCAGGCCGCCGTTGGGCTACCGCCAGCCGCGGGTTTGCGGGCACAAAATACCGAAATGCCCCCTTGCACACGTGTAAAAGAAAGGCTTAACATGAGCCGAGGGGCTTCCTTGAAGACATGTCTGGGCCTGTTTCTCACGGCATTGAGCGCGGCGTCTTTGTGCGCTCAGGAAGGACCTTTCGGCGCGGGTCTTTACCAGGTAATGGAGAAGGCCTCCTGCCGTTCCTGCCACAATCCGGACGGCGTTGCATCGCCCACACGGCTCCACTTTCCAGAGCCTGACGCCGCACCCGATAAGGTGGAAGCGTTCGGAAGATCGCTGGTGATCCTGGCCGACCGGGAACGGCCCGGCAACTCGCTGCTCCTGAACAAACCGACCAACCGCATTCCGCACGCCGGCGGGGAACGAATCAAGCCGGGCAGCCAGGATGAGGTAGTCCTCAAGGCATGGATTGAAAGACTGACTCAGCTTTCCGGCGTAGAGCTGAGCCGGGCGCTGAAATATCGCGAGGAAGAGGCCTCCGGCGTTGGGCATGCCGCTCCGCGGACGGACCTTCGCCGCCTGACGCACAGCCAGTTCAACCACACAGTTCGCGATTTGCTCGGCGACCAGACGTCGCCGGCGAACCAATTCCCGCCCGAGGACTTCATCAACGGTTTCCGTAATCAATCACAGGCTCAGAATCTTTCGCCGTTGTTGATCGAAGCCTATAGCGCGGCTGCCGAGCGGCTGGCTGGCAATGCCTTCCGCGGCGGCGACACCCGCGGGCTGATTCCTTGCAAACCGTCGGCCGCCTGCGCCGCCCGTTTCGTTCGCGAGTTCGGGATCAAAGCCTTCCGGCGGCCACTGGAAGCCAGCGAGCAAAAGCGTTACGAAGCGCTGTGGAACATGGAGAAGGATTTCGTCAAGGGCGCGCAGCTCGTCGTCGAGGCGATGCTCCAATCGTCGAGTTTCCTTTTCCGCATCGATGAAACCTCAGATCCGAAGTGGAAGCCGTACGTCACGGCGAGCAGGCTTTCGTATTCCATCTGGGACAGCGTGCCGGATGCCGAGTTGTTCGCGGCGGCGGCGCGGGGCGAACTCTCCACTCCGCAAGGCGTGGAAAAGGCCGCGCGGCGGATGCTCGATCATCCGCGCGCCCGCGAATCGCTGGATGAGTTCGTCAGCCAGTGGCTGCGCTTCGACCGTATCCTGACCGCCAGCAAAGACAAGCGCAAGTACCCGCAGTTTACGCGCGAGACGGCCGTGGCTATGACCGAAGAGGCGCGCGCGTTCGTCGGCGACCTGGTTTGGAATGGCCGCAACTTCATGGACCTGTTCACCGCCGATTACGGTTACCCGGACAGCGATCTGGCGGCAATCTATGGAGTGACGGCCCCGGCCAAAGAATTCGATCGGGTACCGTTTCCGGCGGGATCGGAGCGGGCCGGTCTCCTCGGTCAGGGCCTGTTCCTCGCCGTCACGGCCAAGCCCGACGATTCGGCTCCGACGGCGCGGGGCCTGTTCGTCCGCGAACAGTTTCTTTGCCAGCACGTGCCTGAACCGCCGGCCGGGGTGAATACGAACCTGCCGCCGATCACCGAAGCGAGGCCGCAGACGAATCGCGATCGCATGTCCGAGCACGCCACCAACCCGAGTTGCGCCACATGCCACAAACTGATCGATCCCATTGGTTTCGGTCTCGAGAGGTTCGACGCCATCGGCATCCGGCGCGAAAAATTCCAGCTTCAGTTCTCTGGCGGCCGCGGCGGCGAAGGAGGCGGCCGCCGGGCGCCGGCCAAGAAGCTGAACCTCGATATCGACGCCGCGGGATATGTTGCCGGCATTCCCGATTCGCAGTTCTCTTCGCCCTCGCAACTGGGGGCGGTTTTGGCCAAGAGCGCGCAATGCCAGGAGTGCATGGTGAAACAGTATTTTCGATATACTGCCGGCAGGATGGAAACGCCCGCGGATCGTCCGGTGATTCGCCAGATATTGGATGAGTTTCGGAATTCGCAGTTTCGTTTCAAAGAGGTGATCGTCTCCATGGTTCGCTTGAGGGAATTTCCAAACCCGGAAGGGGCTGTTCATGTCGCAAGTGATCGCAAACCGCGCTAGGTTCTCACGCCGGGCCATTTTGAAAGGATTGACGGCGGCCGGGTCGCGGATCGTCGTCGGACTGCCGCCGCTGGTCTCGATGTTCAACTCGCACGGCACCGCATACGCGGCTGAACCACCGGCCGACACCCTCGAAAAGGCGATTGAGAGCCGCTTTGTGCTATGGTTCAACGGGAACGGAATTCCGGAACGCTATTGGATCCCGTCTGAGGAAGGCGCCCACTATGCCATGACGCCGTGCCTCTCCCCACTGGCGCCCTTCCGCCGCGACGTTCACGTGTTGAGCGGCGTGGACAACGCCGCGGCGCAGGGCATGGGCAACGGTCACACGAATTCCATGAGCGGGCTCATGACCGGCACTTCCTTCACGGGGCGCGGACCCAGCGGGCCCTCGATCGATCAGGTGATCGCCGCCAGGCTCGGCGACGATTCACGATTCCGCTCGCTGCAAATCGGCGTCTCGCAGGAGTCGTTTGGCGAGAGCATGCAGCGCAACATGAGCTGGTCCGGATACGAGCGCGCACTGCCTCCCGAGATGATTCCGCACCGGCTCTTCGATCGCCTCTTCGGCGAGCGCGAAGAAGGCTGGGTGAATCGCAAGCGCAGTATTCTGGACGCCATTCGGCAGGATGCCGATCTTCTGAAGAAGAAATTGCCGCAGGACGATCAAGTCCGTATAGACGAGCACCTTTCGGGCATCCGCGACCTCGAGCGCTCCATCGCCGGACTGCCGCCCGAGTACCGCCGCGTCGATCCGCCGGATTTCGACGGCGATATGAAGGACTGGCCGCGGATCGCGAAGCTGCAGAGCGATCTGCTGGCGCAGGCGCTGGTTACGCGGCAGACGCGGGTGGCCTCGTATATGCTGACCAAGTGCCAGGGGCTCTCCAGATTCCCATGGCTTGGCTACACTTCGGCGCGGCACCACGACTATACCCACGCCGACGGGAAAGCGCCGGGCGCCGACGGGGTGGAGGGCCAGCGCGTGTTGCGCGACATCTGCAAATGGCACGTCGAGGAGTTTTCTTACCTCGTGGCCAAGCTGAAGTCGGTGCCCGAAGGCGACGGCACTTTGTTCGATCACACCTGCCTGTTGTACGTGCATGAGCACGCCGAAGCGAATCCGCACAAAAACAGCGGCCTGGCGATGATCGTCGCCGGCGGTCTGAATCGTCTTGCCAAGGGCAGACACACCAGCATCACCGGCACGGTGGGCGATGTCTATCTGACGGTTGCAGACGAGATCCTGGGGGCGGGCATCGGCAAGTTCCCCACGGCCACCAGGAAACTCGGGGCCCTGCTGGCCTGAGCGCCCCGATAACACGTTTTCTCGTCTTTCCAAGCGGTTCTGGGCCTGCAAACTTCGCGCAGCGGTTGCTGATCGGCTCCGTCTCCCGGCTGTCGGATCGGCGCGTGTCGGCCATGTTCCGGCGGCGCGTAGACGCCCGGATGGGATGGTTCGGGATTCCAGTTCGCGGTCGCCGGCAATATCGCGGCCGGCGTTCGGGGAGACATCGGTTCCTCCAGGAAAGTGGAGACTCTGCCGCGTCGTTTCGGCGGGTGTTTGGGTCGTTTCCCAGTGAGCGGTTGGGCTGGTGCTGAGCTACAATCGGCACGATATCCAAAGTGTGGTTCCAGGTCCCGAACGGGGCAAAAGGACTCGCGATGCGAAAGTTTTGTTTGTTTCTCCTGGCGATCGGTTCTGCCGCTGCGCAAAGTACGGTGGTCCGTCCCAAAATGATCGATGACGTTCTGGTGAATCCCGGGATGGGAATCCAGACGTTTCAGCGTTACAACCGGCAGGCGATCTATCCGGGGCTGCAGTGGTCGGAGGTAGGGCCGGATGCCAGAGTGGAGGATGCGCCGGGCAAGGTGGATTTTCCGGACGCTTCGGTGGCATACATTCGCTGGTTCTGGTCGCAACTGGAGCCGGAACGGGGCAAGTACCGCTGGGACATCATCGACACCGCGCTCGACGAGGCGCGGCGGCATGGGCAGAAGCTCGACATGCGCCTGATGCCGTACGACCAGCGCAGTCCGCTGCCCCAGTGGTATCAGAATTCGGGCGCGCGGCGTGCGAACAAGCCCACCGACCAGGACGGGCAGCTCTGGTCGCCGGACTCCGCCGATCCGCTCTACATCCAGACCTGGGGCGCGATCGTGGCCCAGGCCGGCAAGCGTTATGACGGGCATCCCTATTTGGATGCCGTGGATATTTCGACATTCGGCTATTGGGGCGAAGGCTGGGGGCCGTATCCGCCGGATTGGCCCACCCAGAAGCTGCTCACCGATCAGTATTTCGACGCCTTCAAACGTACCCCGCTGCTCATGAATTTCGACGTGCTCCAGACGCTGATCTATAGCGCGGGACGGGGCGCGGGCTGGCGCGCTGACTGTTGGGGGGACATGGGCCGGCCCGGACGTAACTTCGCCCATATGCTGGACCGGTATCCGCAGTTCATCGCCGAGGGGAATTTGCAGGACGTCTGGCAGCGCGCGCCGGTATCGCTTGAGAGCTGCGGTACTCCGGGTTCGTGGTTTCGCGGGAAGTACGACTTGCAATATATCTTCGACCAGGCGCTGCGGTGGCACGTTTCGACGGTGAATATCAAATCCACAGCCATTCCTGAAGAGTGGAAGAAGCCCTTCGATGATTTCCAGAAGAAGATGGGTTACCGGTTCGCGCTACGCAAGCTGGAGTACCCGCAGACTGTGAAGGCCGGCCGGATGATGCCGGTGAACATGTGGTGGCTGAACGCGGGCGTGGCGCCGGCGTATTTCGAGTACACGCTGGCCATGGAACTGCAAGGCGCCGGCGGAAGCTGCGTCATGAAAGTGCCGGTAGACGTGCGCAAATGGATGCCGGGCGACGCAGTTTATGACGGCTCGCTCTACGTGGACGACCACCTAAAGCCGGGCGTCTACCGCGTACGGGTCGCCATGCTGGATTCCCGCACGGAGCAGCCCGCCATCAAACTCGCCATCGAAGGCCGGCAGCCGGACGGCTGGTACGATCTCGGCGAAGTCCGGGTGGAATAGCGGCTCCTCTTCAGAGGCCAAAACAAAAGGGGACGCCAGGCCCAGGCATAGGGGGAAGCTCCATCTGGGCACCAGCCCACTCCTCACAAGCCTCCCGGTAGCGATCGACCTTTGGGCGAAACTGGCGGCCAGCGGCAACCTGCTGCTGGGCCACGGCGGTCTGCTCAGGGCTGAGAAACCGCGACCGCGTCTTGCCACCCACTGCCTGGGTCAGGTTCTGGCAAGGACCGTGGCGGGCATTGGGATCGCGGGCGCAAGCGCAGCCCGCCTTGCCGCACTTGAGCGAGCGCTCGGAAACCGAGCCGCGGCGCAGGGGTTGAGGTTGAGCCAATTGGGTAGCGAGTTGGCGGACACGGGGTGGGATTTCAGGAGAAGCGGCGACGCTTCCATCTCACGGCATATTATGCCGTAAGAAAAGGAGCCCCAAAACAGGCGCGCCCACATTTGCCGATTCTGAGACGCACACCCCGATGCACTAACTGCACTGTACCTTGCGCCCAGAGGATTGAAGTATACTAGCCGGGACGAAAGATCATGGAATCCGCCAGGATCTCCGGAGGCCATCTATGAAGATAAGCGATAAGACCTGTTTGATTGTGGCGCTGTTGTCGGCCGCACCCGTGTTCGCCCAAGCCCCGGCCGGCGCCCAGAATCTGTCTCCAGCCGCGCTCGCCACTCGCGCCAAAGTGCAGAACGTGCCCGAGATTCCCTACGAATCGGTCCCGAACTTTCTGAAGCTTCCCGCGAACCTGTACCTGGGCGAGGGCATCGGTATTGCGACCAATTCCAAGGGACACGTCTTCGTCTACACGCGAAGCCAGAGGACGCGCCTGTTCGAGTTCGACCAGAATGGGGCCTTCGTCCGCGAGATCGGCGAGGGCCTCTACGGCTTCGTGTTCGCTCACGCCGTGAGGGTCGATCCGCAGGACAACATCTGGGCCGTTGACGAAGGCTCGAATATGGTCATCAAGTTCAATCCCGAAGGCCGGGTGGTGATGACCATGGGAAGAAGGCCGGAGCCTGCCGACGCATCGGCGGGCCCGCCGCCCGCCCCGGACCCGGCCAATCCCGGAAAGTACGTCTTCAATCGGCCGACCGATGTAGGCTGGGACGCCGACGGCAACATCTTTGTGACCGACGGCTATGGCAACTCACGGATCGTGAAGTACGACAAGAACGGAAGGTTCATCACCCAGGCCGGGACCAGAGGATCGGAACAAGGCCAGCTCAACCTTCCGCACTCCATGGCGATGGATGCGAAGGGGAACGCCTATGTGGCGGACCGGAGCAACCGGCGGATTCAGGTTTTCGACAACGACCTGAAATTCAAAACCATTTACGACAACGTCGGCACGCCCTGGGAGCTCTGTATTTCTCCCGGACCGCATCAGTATCTCTTCTCGTCC
>JBGPKH010000190.1:0-13383 GCA_041485845.1 Bryobacteraceae bacterium | reverse complement strand
GATTCACGCGGGCAGCGTGCAGTTGCGGGGCGCCCCTTTCCGGCCCGCGTCGCCGTGCGAGGCGATCGGCCGCGGCATCGGACTCGTCCCCGAAGACCGCCGTCTCCAGGGCCTCATGATGAGCATGAGCGTGCTCGCGAACGGCACCCTCACCGTGCTCGGCCGAATGCAGAAGATGGGGTTCATCCGCCGCGGCCGCGAACGAGCCGAACTGAGTAACGCGGCGCGCCGGGTCTCTCTGAACTGCCCGTCGCCGTTCTCGCCGGTGGCCACCCTCAGCGGCGGCAACCAGCAGAAAGTGCTGCTGGCGCGCTGGCTGCTGCTCGATCCCGACGTGTTCTTCCTGGACGACCCCACGCGCGGCATCGACGTGGCCGCCAAGCAGGACATCTACCGGATCATCGACGACCTGGCGTCGGCGGGGAAGGGTGTCATCCTGGTCAGTTCAGAACTGCCCGAGCTGCTGCGGTGCTGCGACCGGATTCTGGTCCTGTGCAACGGCCGGGCCGCCGCGGTTTATGATGCAAAAGAAGCGACCCAGGAGAAGATCATGGCAGCGGCCACCAGTTTCGCGAGCGCGGCGCGGGGCAGCATCGGATGACGGTCCTGCTGCGGCGGGCCCGGAGCGCGCTGGCGCTGATGGGCATCCTGGCGCTGGCGATCCTGATCAGCCCCACGGCGTCCGGCGGTTCGCGCATCTTCCTCCAGCCCGGCAACCTCACCGACATTCTGCGCCAGATCTCGCTGATCGGGATCATCGCGCTGGCCATGACCTTCGTGATCCTAACCGGCGGCATCGATCTCAGCGTCGGCAGCATCCTCGCCCTCTCCACCACGCTCACCGCCATGGCGCTCACGCGCGCCTGGCCGCACGCGTCGTATACCAGTCACATTCTGCTTGCGATCCTGGCGGCGGTGGCCGCGTCCACGCTGGCGGGCGCGCTGAACGGCGCGGTGATCGCGGCCATGCGGATTCAGCCCTTCATCGTCACGCTGGCTTCCATGATCGGGGTTCGCGGCCTGGCCAAGTGGCTATCGAGCAACGAAAACATCGATATCGGATTCGGCCGCGACGTGGCGGCGCAGTTCGCCGCGGTGTTCCGCGAGAAGGCCATCGTCATCGGATCCTACGCGTGCGCCGCGGCGGTGTTCTGGGTGCTGCTGGGACGCACGGTGTTCGGGCGCCACGTGCGCGCCATCGGCGACAACCAGAAGGCCGCGGAGTACGCGGGACTGCCCATCCGCCGCACCAAGATCTGGGTATATTCGCTTTCGGGTCTGCTCTCGGGTTTCGCGGGCGTGCTCTACGCTGCCGAGAATCACCAGGGCAATCCCAACGCGGGAGTGGCGTACGAGCTCGATGCCATCGCGGCGGTGGTGATCGGGGGTACGCCGCTCTCGGGCGGCAAGGGATCGATTTCGGGTACCATCGTGGGGACCTTGATCATGGGAGTGCTCACCAACATGCTGCGCCTCAACAATGTAGATAGCAACGTGGAAATGATGATCAAGGCGGTGATTATCGTGCTGGCGGTAGCGGTGCAGCGGGGGAGAGATTCGAACGAATGACTCGTGCATTCTTTTTGGCGGCAGGACTCGGCGCGGCACTGCTGGCCGCCTCTTGCGGCGGCGGAGGGAAGAAGCAGTTCGTCGTGGCGTTCAGCCAGGCGAACAACGCGGAGCCGTATCGCGCCGCGCAAAACGCGCTTATGGCGAAACTGTTCGCGCAGTATGCGGACGTGAAGCTGGTGATTTCCGACGCGCAGCAGGATAACAGCAAGCAGGTGGCGCAGGTGGAGACCTTCATCCGCCAGAAGCCCGGCCTGCTGATCGTGGCGCCCAACGAACGCGCCGCGCTGACCGCGGTGATGGGGCAGGCGATGGAAGCCAAGATCCCGGTGATCTGCCTGGAGCGCGACATCCTGCAACCCAACTACACCAGCTATGTCCACAGCGACAACGTCGCGATCGGGCGGCAGGCGGGGAAGTTCATTGTGGACCAGCTTACGAAGAAGTACGGCAAGCCGATGGGGCGGATCGTCGCCATGCGGGGTCTGCTGGGCGTGGAAGGCGAGATCAATCGCGACCGCGGCGCGAAGGAAGTCTTCGAGAAGTACTCCGAGATCCAGATCATCGCCGATCCTTGGCCGATTGGATTCAGGCGAAGGCGAAGGACCGCATGACCGAAGTCCTGCGCGCGCAGCCGAAGATCGACGTGGTCTACGGGCACAACGACCCGATGGCGATTGGGGCCTACCTGGCAGCCAAGGAACTGAATCGCGAGCAAGAGATGATCTTCGTGGGCGTGGATGGCCTCGGCGGCGCCGCCGGCGGTATCAGGAAAGTGATGGACGGCATCCTGGCCGCGACGTTCGTGTATCCGCTGTGCGTGGACAAGGCGGTGGAGATCGGGAATCGTGTTTTGCACGAGCCGGGGTTCAAGCCCGATAAGGACTACGTGCTGGAGTCGGTGATGGTGACGGCGGAGAATGCGGCGTCGATGTACGAGAAGTTCACGGTCAACTGACGCTTACCGTTTCAGCGCGGCCTTCCAGTTCAACACCACCCGGACCGCGGTGCTGGCGCCTTCTTCCCCCAGCGTCACGGCCAGGAATTTTTGTCCGTCCGCGGCCGCCACATAGCGATTTCGCCGAATCTCCCCTGTGAAGGGCGCCTCGAAAAGCAACTTCGGGGCGCCGTGCTCGAACCCGCCGGCCGTGGCGCTGACGTCCACGGCCATGAGCTGGTTCTCGTTCATGAAGTACATTTCTTTGCCATCCTTCCGCCAGCTTGGTTCCCCGCCGCCCGCGGTCGAGATCTGCCACTTCGCTCCGGCAGCGGGGAAGGCCTGTACGTAAACTTCCGTCCGTCCGGTTTCCGACGAGCGGTATGCGATCCATTTGCCATCGGGAGAAATCTTGCACTGGTCGTATCGGCCCGGCCCCTCCAACACGCGAAATGGCTTCCGTTCGCCCTCCACCTGCACTGCCCACACCGCTCCGTCGGCATTGTAAAAGACCAGTTTTCCATCCGGAGACCAATCCTCCACGGATTTCTGCGAGGCGGAACTCAACAGCAACTCGTCTTCCCCCAGTCCATTTGCGCGCTTGAGGTAGATGTCGCGCGCGCCCTTTCGGTCCGAGGAGAAGGCGATGCGGGTTCCGTCGGGAGACCACAGGGGATTGAAGTCGTCCTTCGGGTCAAACGTCATCCGCAGATTGCCGCCGCGCTCATCCAGGATCCAGAGGTCGCGCAGGCCGGTCCGCGGATCGGTCTTGCCCACAGCCACGCGCCGGCCATCGGGCGACAGTGCCGGGCCGGTATAATGCGCGGACTCCGCAAAGGCGCCCAGGCGCCTCCCCTGGCGGTCGAACCAGGTGAGTTGCATGGGTGGCAGGCCCCCCGACCGGTACGCCAGCGTGTTGCCCGCTACCGAGAACGAAGATACCGGATAATACGACGTAGGCCACGCAAATACCTGCTCGGAAAGAGAAATCGGATCTCCCGTGAGGCGGGCGGATTTCCAGTCGAACGGATGGGCGAACAGCGTGCCGCTGCGCACATACAGGAGATAGCCTGGTTCGGCAAACATCGCCCCCAGCCCGCTGGCCATGACTCGCGTGGCCTGCGGCGAGTCGAGCGATGCGACGTAGATACCACTGTTCTCAGCGGTTTGGCTCACCGCCAAGTAGAGAAAGTGGCGACCGTCCGGCAAAAACTGCGGCCAGAGATGCACGAACTCGCCGCGCGAGGTATCGCGGCGGGTCGCCGGTTTCGGCTGGCCGCCATTCGCGGAGACCTGCATCACTTCGCCGTGGGTATTGTAGATTATGACACCGGCCGGGCTCCACGACCCGGCATTACCCGCAAAGTAGTCCTGGGTCGCATCGACAACCACTTGTGGCGTCCCGCCCGCAACCTCGACCCGCATCAACCTGCCGTTCGCCGCGAATCCAATTTGCTTCCCGTCAGGAGACCAGAACGGAGTGGATCCTTGTTCCGTTCCCGGCAGCACTTGAGCCTCAAAGGAGGAAATGGGGCGAACCCAAATGTGGGTAACGCCCTTTTCATCCGGTTCGGTGAACGCAATGCGCGTACCGTCGGGAGACAGCATCGGGATGCGCGTCACGGTGTTCCTCGAGTGGTGGAGGGTCTCAAACCCCAGCCGCACAACCTGCGGCTCTTCCCGCCGGCCAGCCAGCGCGAAGACTGCCACCGCCGCCAGCGCGAGCGCCAGGATGCCGGCCAGTATCCAGGCGAATGGCCTGCTGCCGGCGGGCTCTGCGGTGGCGGGCGCTGCGGCGCTGCCCTCCGCAATCCACTTCAACTCTTCCGCTAAATCGCGCGCCGATTGCCAGCGGACAGCGCGGTCCTTCGCCAGGCAGCGGCGCACCACGCGCTCGAGCGGGGGAGCGACGGTCATCTCCGAGCCGGCCGCGCGCCCCGAGATCGCGGGCGGCTCGGCCGACATGATGGCGGTGATGATGCTGGCCTGGTTGGCGCCCGAAAACGCGCGGCGTCCTGTGAGCATCTCGTACAGCACCGCGCCGAAAGCGAAGATGTCGCTGCGCGCGTCGGCCTCCTCTCCCTGCAATTGCTCCGGCGACATGTACTGCAAAGTCCCCACGATGGCGCCGTCCTGCGTGAGGGCGCGGGTGACGGTGGCGTCCGACGGCGCGTCGGCCGCGTGGCCCGCCATTTTGGCCAATCCGAAATCCAGCAGCTTGACGCCGGACCTGGTGACCAGGATGTTGTCCGGCTTGAGATCGCGATGCACGATGGCTTTGGCATGCGCCGCGTCGAGAGCCTCGGCGATCTCGACGGCGAGCCGAAGCGCCTCCGCCACCGGCAGCGGACCCGCGATGGGCTTGCCCTCGATGTACTCCATCACCAGATAGTCGGGGCCCACGTCGTACAGTTGGCAGATGTGCGGATGGTTCAACGCCGAGATGGTGCGGGCCTCGCGCTCGAATCGCTCGCTGAAGCGCTGTTGGGCGATCTTGATGGCGACGGTGCGGTCGAGCCGTGTGTCGCGCGCCTTGTACACTTCGCCCATTCCGCCCTCTCCGATGGGCGCAAGGATCTCGTAGGGACCGAGTCGCGCGCCGGGGGTGAGAGGCATAGGGCGGTGTCTGATTGTACCGCAGCGAAGAAGGCCCGGAACAGACCTTTTCTTGTGCCAGCGTGGAGCCGGCTGAGTACTTCGAGCGGCGCGAGCGTGAGGGAAAGGCTTGGCGGCCCGGAGGGGTTCCCTCGCGCCGTGCGTGAACGATTGCTGGCGCATGGCCGGGAACTGGGACGGTTCCAAGCCGCGAAAGTGAGGGAAGTCGGTTTCTTGCAGGAGGCTGCTACGGCTGCCCGCTGGTAATCAGGCGCGCGCCCCGGTTACGGGTGATGTAGTTGAACACCCACTTCACCAGCACCAGCACGCGGTTCTCGAATTCCACCAGATACATCAAATGTACGAACACCCACAGAAACCACGCGGGGAAGCCGGCGAAGTGGAACTTGCCAAAGTCCGCGACGGCTTTGTTGCGCCCGATGGTCGCCAAGTTGCCCTTGTCGAAATACCGAAATGGGCGCGTCGAAGGTTCGCCGCGAGCCTTTTTGCGAATCGCCACCGCCACGTAGTGTCCCTGTTGCATGGCAACGGGCGCCACGCCGGGCAGCGGCTTTCCTCCCTGGTGAACGAAATTGGCCAGGTCGCCGATCACGCGGATCTCCGGGTGCCCGGGGAGGCTGAGGTCGGGTTCCACGAGCACGCGGCCGGCCTTGTCGAGGGTCGCACCCGCGCGCTCGGCCAGCACCTTTCCGAGCGGCGACGCGCGCACACCCGCGGCCCACAACACGGTGCGGGCGGTGATGCATTCTTCGCGGCCGCCCACCCGCACCGTCACGCCGCCTTCGTGGATGTCGGTCACGTGGGCGTTCGTCCGGGTGCGGACCCCAAGAGCCATGAGTTGCCTCTCCGCCTTCCCGGAGAGGTCCGCGGGGAACGTGGGCAGCACGCGGTCTGCGCCTTCGATCAGCAGGATCTGCGAGCGCGCCGGATCGATGTGGCGAAAGTCGCGCCGCAAGGTGTCGTTGGCGATCTCGCCGAGAGCGCCGGCCAGTTCCACGCCGGTCGGCCCGCCGCCGACGATCACGAAATTCAGCCAGGCGCGCTGCTGGTCCGGGTCGGTTTCCCGCTCGGCGCGCTCGAAGGCGGACAGTACGCGCGCGCGGATGGCCGTTGCGTCCTCTACCGTCTTGAGTCCGGGAGCGGCGCGCGCCCACTGATCGTGGCCGAAGTAGTGGTGTGTGGCGCCCGTGGCCACGACCAGGTCGTCGTAGGGCGTCTCGCCGTCGCGCAGAATGACGCGCCGCCCCTCCACGCCGATATCCACCACCTCCGCCAGCAGCACTTTGGTATTGCGGTGCTTGCGCAGCACGTGGCGCAAGGGTGAGGCAATCTCGCCAGGCGAGAGCGCGCCGGTGGCCACCTGGTATAGCAGGGGCTGAAAGAGGTGGAAATTACGCCGGTCGATGAGGGTCACTGAGACGGGCGCGCGCCGCAGCGATTTCGCGGCGTAGAGGCCGCCGAACCCGCCGCCGATAATGACCACACGATGGACCGCGCTCATAACGAATGATTCTTGTGCGGCGCCAAGCTCGCCTGGCGCAGCAGGATGAACTCCGAAACATTTTCCGGCGTGAGCATGCCCTGGAGGCGCCCTTCATCGTCGATCACCAGCGCGCAACCGCCCGGACCGGAGACCAGCGGCAGGGCCTCGCTGAGCGGTGTGCCCGGCGTTACGCGCTTGAACTCGCGGTCCATGGCTCCGGCAACGTAGGCCTCCGGCCCCTCCGCCATCATGGCGCGCACCAGCGCCGCGCGCGTTAGCAGCCCGATCACCGAATCGCCATGCATCACCGGAAAATCGTGCTGCGAGGTAGCCAGCAGAAGCTGGCCCGCGTCGCGGATGGTGTCTCCGTGCTGCAACGTGCGGAAGTCCGTGATCATGGCGGCGTGCGCCGGAAAGCCGGCGGTGAAGATGCGCCCGCGCGCCGCCACGCTTTCCTGAAACGCGCCCAGGTACACGAACAGGGCCACGAACACCAGCATGAAGTTGCCCCACAGCAATCCGGCGAGGCCCATGAGAAAGGCCAGTGCCTGGCCGGCTCCCGCGGCGATGCGCGTGGACTCCTCTTCGGTCCGCCGCATGGCGAGGAATGCGCGCAGGATGCGGCCCCCGTCCATGGGATAGGCGGGCAGCAGGTTGAACAGCCACAGCATCAGGTTGCCCAGCGCGAGGCGCTCCGCCAGGTTGGCGTCGGTGGGCTCGCGCAGCTTTTCCAACTCGACGAAGCCCTGCTGCGTGGCCACCCAAGCGAGCAGGGCGATCGCGATCAGCAGGTTGACCGTGGGGCCGGCCAGCGCAATCCACAACTCTTCGCGCGCCTTCGGCTGACGCTCGGGGCGCGAGACGCCGCCGATGGGGAACATCACAATCTCCAAAGTGCGGATGCCGTAGCGTTTGGCCATCAGGGCGTGGCCGAATTCGTGCAGCAGGACGGAAGCGAACAGCCCCAGGATGTAAAGCGCGGTACTGGCGCCCGACTGCCGTCCCCCCACCCCGATGAACAACAGGAACACCAGCAGCAGAACGAAAGTGAAGTGCAGGCGCACCGGTACTCCGAAGACGGTGATCGTCCCCACGCTGCCCGGTAAGCTCTGCTTCGCCCTATCCGTGTTGGGCACTCAGCCATTCGATGCGACGCGGCGAATTAAGGATTCCCGCCCCGATGGCCGCCGCCGCCGTTGCCCAGCCCGCAATCGCCCTCCGATGCCGCAGGAACTTGCGGTATTTCCACAACGGCCTGCGGTGCTTCCATCCGAATTTGATTTTTCTCAGGGCTGCCATATCGAGGCCGCAGGTTTCTTGCCGTCGCGGTTCACATAGCCCCGCGCGGAAACCGATCTCCACCGGCGCCAGGTCCGGCGAAAACGGTTTGGCATCGTCGAATTGCGGCTGGATCGCCAGCCTGCCGGTTTTATCGATGTAGCCTGCCACTGCCGTCCAGCGCATACGCAAACCCTCCCGCCGGGAAGGGCGTGCCGATCTTCCGCCAATGTGCGATGCAGTACCGAGGCGGTTACTTCCGCTCGATTGCCGACTTCAATTCCTGCCCAGGCGCGAATCGCGGCACCCGTTTTGCCGCAATCTCGATGGCGCTGCCGCTTCGCGGATTGCGCACTTTGCGCGCCTTGCGGTGTGACACGCCGAACGTCCCGAAGCCCGAGATGGTCACGCGGTCGCCCCTGACGAGGCTGGTTTGAATCCCCTCCAGAAATGCGTCCAGCGCGCGCGTCGCCTGGGTTCGCGTCAGCCGCGCATCCGATGCAATCTTGCCGACCAGATCTTTCTTATTCACGAGGCACTCTCAATGCCCGCGACTAATATCAAAATGGGACTATCGGTGTCAACAACAGGATGTCCGCGTTGTCCGCGTGTCGCAGCTCGCTCGTGTTCGCTCGTGTTCGCTAGTGTAAGAATCCAGGTTCTCACACGGCAAAACTCAGACCCTCGATGACTTTCGTAGATAATTGAAAACATTAGGAACATACGCTCGCAAGGCGTGTTCCATACCGTGCTTCAATTATGGACAGTAGCAGTTCGCGAGGCTGTGGCTGCGGGATTTGCCAGATGTTGTCCTCGCTGGACCGGCCTGCGATGCCTGTTCCGGCCGCGAAGGAGCGCACTGCACCGAAGGAGCCGGTTCCGAGACCACAAGAAAAGCGAGGCAGATGTGGCCCTACACCGCTTGATGAGTGAGCTGACTCTCGGCGCCCCCTCCACCGCCGTCCCGCAGTGATCGGGATCAACTCTTTTTCCTCGGGATCAGGAGGTCTGATGGTAAGGGCCCGCCGCGCCCGCCGCGAGCATAACTGCTTAGGGGTCCCCTCCCCTGCTATAATCAATTCCATTCGCCTCTATGCCTCTAAAGCCTTTCGCACCCAATTTCGGCGCGGACAAGAAGATTTTTCTACTTAAGCCGCGGGGCTTCTGCGCCGGCGTCGTCAGGGCCATCGATGTGGTGAAGATCGCGCTCGATCTGTACGGGCCGCCGGTCTATGTGCGCAAGGAGATCGTACACAACAAGCACGTCGTGGACGAGCTGCGCGATGCCGGCGCGATCTTCGTCGAGGAGTTGGACGAAGTGCCGGCGGGAGCACGGGCGATTTTCAGCGCGCACGGCGTGGCGCCGTCGGTACGCAGGCAGGCCAAGGAGCGCTGCCTGGACGTGATCGACGCCACCTGCCCGCTGGTCACCAAGGTGCACCTGGAGGCGGCGCGATTCGCGCGCGAAGGTTTCAGCATCGTCCTCATCGGGCACAAGGACCACGATGAAGTGATCGGCACGCTGGGCGAAGTGCCGGCTCGCAGCTACCTGGTGGAGACGGTGGAAGACGCCGACCGGCTGGAGCTTCCCGATCCCACGCGCGTCCGGTATCTCACGCAAACCACCCTCAGCCTCGACGAGACGCGGGACATCATCGCCCGGCTGAAAGAGCGGTTCCCGCTGATTCAGGGACCGCCGGCGCAGGATATCTGCTACGCCACGGAGAACCGCCAGATGGCGGTCAAAGCGGTGTCGGAGTCGATCGACCTGCTGCTGGTGGTCGGCTCGCAAAACAGTTCGAACTCGAAACGGCTGGTGGAGGTGGGCGATAATTTCAAAGTGCGCTCCTTCCTGGTCAACGATCGCAGCGACGTGAACGCGGCGTGGCTCGAAGGCGTGCGCAATGTGGGAGTGACCGCCGGAGCTTCGGCGCCGGAGCACCTGGTGCAGGAATTGATCGAGTTCCTGCGCGATTTGGGCTTCCATCGGATGGAGGAGATCGAGCTGGTGGATGAAGACGTGCGGTTCTCGCTGCCCGTGGAATTGACCGTATCGATACGATGAGCGCGCCCTTTCAAGTCCGCGACACGCTCGAATCCGCCGCTGAGCGGGCCAAGCGCCGCGCGGCTTCGTATGTGGCGGAGCTTCAGCAGCGCGACGGGCACTGGTGCGCGGAGTTGACCGCGGACACCACGCTCGAATCCGACTACATCCTGTTCCAGCTCTGGCTCTATCCGCCGAAAGACGGCAAGTGGACGCCCGAGACGCGCCCGCTGATCGACAAAGCGGTGCGCTCGATTCTCGCCCGGCAGCTTCCCGACGGCGGCTTCAACATCTACGTGCAGGGACCCTCGGAAGTCAGTGCGTCGGTAAAGGCGTATTTCGCGCTGAAGCTGGCGGGCGTGCCGGTGGACGACCAGCGGATGGTCCGGCTGCGCGGCCGCATCCTCGAACTCGGCGGCATTCAGGCTGCCAACAGCTACGTCAAGGTCAATCTCAGTCTCTTCGATCAATATCCGCGGCAATACTGCCCGAGCATTCCGCCCGAAGTGGTGCTGCTGCCGCTCAACTTTCTGTACCAGATGTCCGCCTGGACGCGCGCCATCGTGGTGTCGCTGGCCATCGTGCATGCCGCCAATCCGCGCCGTCCCGTGCCCGCGGGCTTCACCCTGGACGAGATCTGGCTTCCCGGAGTGAGCCCCGCGTTTCGCCATGACGTCCGCTGGTTCACGTGGCATAATTTCTTCCTGCTCACCGATCGGCTGCTGAAGTGGTGGGAGCGTAGCGGGCTGAAGTCCGTACGGCGCAGGGCGGTCGAGAAGGCCAAGGACTGGATGATCGAGCGCATGCGCTATTCCGATGGCCTGGGCGCGATCTATCCCCCGATGATGTACTCGGTGATGGCGCTCGATGCGCTGGGCTACGCGCCGGACGATCCGCTCCGCGCCGAAGCGCTGCGTCTCTTCAACGAGCTCTCGGTGGACGACGGCGAACGATTCTTCTGCATGCCGTGCTTCTCGCCCGTCTGGGACACCGGTATCGGGGTATACGCGCTGGCGCAGAGCGATCCCAGGCATCCGGCACTGCGGCCCGCGGCCGACTGGCTGCTGGCGCGCGAGGTCCGCCGCAAGGGAGATTGGTCGGTGAAGCGGCCGTCGACCGAGCCTTCGGGCTGGGCGTTCTTCTACCGCAACGAATCTTACCCCGATATCGACGACACCGCGATGGTGATGCTGGCGCTGAGCGAAGCCGCCGGCTCCAATCCCGCGGCGCAAAAGGCCTGTCATAAACGCGGTCTCGAGTGGCTGCTCGCCATGCAATCGAGCGACGGCGGATGGGCTGCGTTCGACGCCGACAACAATTGGGAGTTTCTCAACAACACGCCGTTCTCCGACCACAACGCCATGCTCGACCCCACCTGCCCGGACATCACCGGACGCGTGCTGGAAGCGCTGGCGGCCCACGGAGTGGATCGCGAACACCGTGCTGTAAGGCGCGGAGTGGATTGGCTGGTGCGCCATCAACAGGCCGATGGAAGCTGGTACGGCCGCTGGGGAGTGGCCTATATTTACGGCACCTGTTTCGCGCTGCGAGGCCTCGCGGCGTCGGGTGAGAGCGATCGCGAGGCGCACATTCTGCGCGCCGGCGAGTGGCTGCGCTCGATTCAGAACGCCGACGGCGGATGGGGCGAAAGCTGCGCCAGCTACGACAACGGCACGTTCACTCCCGCGCCCAGCACGCCGTCACAAACCGCCTGGGCCATCCTGGGACTCATCGCCGGCGGCGATCCCAACAGCCTCAGCGTGCAGCACGGCATCGAATACCTGCTCGAAACCCAGTGCCCCGATGGAAGCTGGGACGAGGAATTGGCCACCGGCACAGGCTTCCCCAAAGTTTTCTATCTCAACTACCATCTCTATAAGGACTATTTCCCGCTACTCGCGCTGTCTTCGTTCGTGAAGGCCCGAGCAAACTCGAATGGATAGCTTATGAAATTTCCCATCGCGATGACCGCCGGCCTGGCTGGATACATTATCAGGAACAGGATGCGCCCGCGTCCCGAGTGGCAGAAGACCGTCGCCGCGGCGCCGGACGCCTCCAATCCGTTTCGTATCCTGTCGCCAAGGTCCGGTGAGAAAAGGTCCGGCGAGAAACGCCAGCCGCATCCCATGATCGGCAAGCGCTTTCCGATTGTGCTGATGCTGGAGCCGCTGCACGCCTGCAATTTGACCTGCACCGGCTGCGGGCGCATTCGCGAGTACGAGTCCACCATCACGGAGCGAGTGCCGCTCGAAGAGTGCCTGATGGCCGTGGATGAATGTGGCGCACCGGTGGTCTCGATTTGCGGGGGCGAGCCCATGATGTATCCGCAGATCGGCGAGTTGGTGGCGGGCATTCTCGACCGTAACCGCTACATCTATCTCTGCACCAACGGCATGTTCATCAAGAGGCGCCTGCACGAGTTCCATCCGGACAAGCGTTTCTACTTCAACGTGCATCTCGACGGCATGGAGAAGAATCACGATATCGCGGTGGAGCGCGAAGGCGTCTTTAAGGACGCCATCGAGGGACTCAAGCTCGCCAAGGCCGCGGGATTCCAGGTGTGCACCAACACCACCGTCTACAAAGAGACGGACATGCGGGAGATCGAAGAGTTGTTCGCGTACCTCGAACAGTTCGGCGTGGACGGCCACCAGATCGCGCCGGCATACGGCTACTCGGCCGTCAACGACCGCGAGATCTTCATGACGCGCGAGGACATTCACGAGAAGTTCAAGGACATCGACCGCCTGGCGAAGCGATTCGCCGTGCGCCAGACTCCCCTTTACCTGGACTTCCTGAAGGGCGAGCACGACATGCCGTGCACCGCGTGGGGCAATCCGACCTACAACGTGAAGGGCTGGAAGGGTCCGTGCTACCTGATCACCGACGGCCACTACAAGACATTTGAAGAACTGATGACGCAAACGCCGTGGGAAAGCTACGGCCGCGGAAACGACCCGCGCTGCGAGCACTGTATGGTGCACTGCGGCTTCGAGCCGTCCGCCGCACTGGGCATCAACGCCGGCCTGGCCGACAATCTCAAAATGTTGGCATGGACGCTGAGATAATAGAACCCCTAAAGACCCTGAACTGCTCGGACAGCTTTCAGATCACAATAGCAAACGTATCTTTGTGATACCGTAGACTCGTCTCTTGGTCTCTTGATATCTCCGGCTCGCATACGAGTCTGCGTATCTGGGACGAAGGCACACAACCGGCCCACACGATTTTCCGATAAGGAGGCCAACGTGTTCTGTAAGTTCTGCGGCAGGGGACTGGCGGAGAACCTGCGATTCTGCGACGGCTGCGGCGCCGATGTCAACGGTGGAGGAGCGGGCGCGGCAACTCCGCTCTCCCAGCAGATCAAGAGCGAGGTTAAGGCTCGATCCCTGGATGCGTGGCAAGGCCTCAAGTTGTTCGCCAAGAGTCCCGTCGGCGGACTGTCGGAATCGTTCG
>JBGPKH010000189.1:0-13475 GCA_041485845.1 Bryobacteraceae bacterium | reverse complement strand
TATAAAGCAAAAAAATCCAATAATCAATAGGAAACATCGCATATATTCCGAACTAATGCATGTCTACACATTCCAAGCCAAAATCGACCTAACTGCTTCAGTTAGAATTGCTTACCTCAAAATGTCAGGGTGAACATCCGTAAGAAAGCACGGGTGTTATCTGGGTTGATCCGCGTTCCTCTGCGGCCCTATTTGGTTTTCTGCACGGCTCCTGAGGAAGCGGTTGGCGCTCGTTATCGCACATCCACTTGAAAAGGCATGATGCGCAGGAAGCCGCCCTTCATCCAGGCGCGGAAGGGCAGGCGCCCAAGCAATTTGGAAAGCTTGGACTCGAGCGGGTCTTCCTCCTGCGGCCGCTTCATGATTACATCGATAATGCTGCGCCGCGGCGGATACACCACCAGGGTCACCTGCTCTCCCGCGGGAATGTTGGCCTTCTTCTTCACCAGGTCGATGGCGGTATCCAGGCCGCCCAGTTCGTCCACCAGGCCGTTCGCCTTGGCCTGCGAGCCGAGCCATACGCGTCCTTGCGCCAGCGGCTCAATGTCGTCAAACGAGCGACGCCGCGCGTTGGCTACCTTGGTTACGAAATCCTGGTAGCTCTCGTCGATCCCCTGCCGCAGTTTCTCGCGCTCCTCCGGCGTCAGGCCCGTGTAATCGGAATCGATGCCCGCATGCTTTCCGCGCTGGATGGCGTCCTTCGTGATGCCGAGCTTGTCGTAAAGACCGCGCAGGTTGGGCTTGCCGAACACCACCCCGATGGAACCGGTCAGGGTCCCCGGATAGGCCACCAACGTGTCGCCGGTGAGCGCCATGTAGTAACCGCCCGAGGCCGCGGCGTCGGACATCGAGATCACGGTCGGCTTCTTTTTGCTGAGCAGGTTCATCTGGCGCCAGATGTCGTCGGAGGCGGTGACCTCGCCGCCGGGCGAATCGATCCGCACGACCACCGCCTTGATGGTCGTGTCCCGGGCAACCTGGTTCAGGAGCTTGTCGAAGCCGGATGAGGTCAGCGCGCTCTCGTCGGCGCCGTTGTCGCCGGGTCCGCCACGGACGATGTCGCCCTGTCCGATGACCAGCGCCACGCGGCTCTTGCCTTTCAGCCCGACGGAGTCCGGCGGTACTTTCATGTACTTTTCCGCCGCGACCTTGATGGGTTCGCCCGAATGCAGCGCGTCCTTGAGCTCGCCCCAGACCTGATCTTCGAACCGCAGTTCATCGACCAGCCCGGCCTTCAGGGCCTGCGTGGCGGTGAACGGTCCCTGGTCGATGATTGCCTGGACCTCCTGCGGCGATTTCTTTCGCGCCGCGGCAATTTTCGCTACCAGGTTGCCGTACAAATCGTCGACGATACCAGTCATGACCTCGCGCGTTTCCGGACTCATGCCGCTGCGGGTGAACATGTCGCCGAAGTCTTTGTATTTGCCCGCGTGCTCCACCTCCACGCTGACGCCGAGCTTGTCGAGCGTCTTCCGGAAGTACATCAGCTCGGCGCGCAGCCCCTTGAGCATCAGTGGGTCTTCCGGCCCGAGGTAGATGCGGCCGGCCGCGCTGGCGACGTAATAATCACGCGTTCCGGGCGCCCGCAGGTAGGCATAGACGGGCTTGCCGGATTGGCGGAACCGCTCCACATCGGAGCGCATCTCCTCCAGCTTGGCCCATCCGGCAACCAGTCCCTCCGGCTCGAGCACGACGGCTTTGATGTGCGAATCGGCGGCCGCCTTGCGCAAAGTCATCCAGACGTTGGCGATGGTGAGGCCGGGGCCTTCGCCGCCCAGAAATGAGGGCAGCTCAACGGGCGGCTTCTCGGGAATCTCACCCTCGAGGCGGAGCACCAGGACCGAGTTATCGGCGATCGCCGGCGGCTTTTCGCGAAAGCGCAGGAGCGCGAAGAAGAGCAGGATAAGTGTCAGGAAGACCAGCACGACTCCCGTTACCAAGCCGATGAAAAACTTTGCCATAGCTACTCCGAAAGTAGCATAGGATCTATCATCGGATCGCTGGCGACTGGCTACTACAGCACCTTCGTGCCGTACTGCTGGAGGGCCTTTGGATTGAACTCGACGCCGAAACCCGGAGTGCTATCGAGGTACAGAACGCTCTTCTCGATGCGCGGCTTGCGATCGTAGATCTCGAACCAGAAGGGGTCGCGGCCGGGGTTGGCGAACGATTCCAGAATGTAGCCGTTGGGGATGGATGCGAGCAAGTGACCGTGGAGCACCGGTTCGTGGTGAGGCGCCATCTTGATGTACGACATCGACGCCATGCCGGCGATCTTGCGCCACTCGGTGATTCCCGCGTGCGCGTTGCAGTCAAACTGCATCACGTCGATGGCGCCGGTCTCCATCAGCCGGCGCGCGCTCCATCGCGTCAGCTCGTGCTCGCCCGAAGCCAGCGGAATACGGGTGTTCAGCTTGACCTGCTTGAGGGGTTCGACATCGTCGTACCAGTGCAGGGGCTCCTCCAGCCAGGTGATGTCCAGTTCGTACATACGATTGGATGCGCGGATGGCGGTCGGCACGTCCCAGCCCTGGTTCGCGTCCAGCATCAACCTCACCTTCGGCCCGACAGCGTCGCGAACGGCCTTGACGCGGTTGTAGTCGTCGTCCACCGAAAAGCCGCCGCTGATGCCGCCGACCTTGAGCTTGATCGCGTTGAAGCCCTGGTCCACATAGCCGCGGATCTCGGCAACCAAATCCGGTATGCCTTGGCCTTCGCGGTAGTAGCCGCCCGTGACGTACACCGGGACCGAATCGCGATAGCCGCCTAGAAATTTGTAGACGGGAAGGCCGGCGGATTTGGCCATGATGTCGTAGATGGCGGCGTCGATGGGCGCCATCGCGGCAATTACGCCGGCCTGAGACCAGCCGCGCGTCGACGGCTCGCGGCCGTAGGTGACGGCAAACATCTTCTCCCAGATCTTGCCGACCATGAATGGGTCCTCACCGATCACCAGATCGGCGAAGCCTCTGCGGAAGAGGTCGGCGCCGCCACCCGAGCCCTCGCCGTGTCCCGAGATGCCGGCGTCGGTGTGGATGGTGACGATGAGGCGCGAGGCCTTCGGCTGGAAACCGCCAATGGGAGAGTTCGCCATCCAGAAGCGATCTTTCAGGGGCTTTTCCAGGTGCAGGACTTCGACCTTCGTAATCTTGAGGGGTTTGGCCGCGGCGGGCCGGTCGGCGGGAGGGGTGTCCGCCAGAAGAGAGGCGGGAGTGGCCAGCATCGCGGTTTGGAGCAGGTTGCGGCGAGTCATGACGAGGTCAGTTTATCAAAGCGCGATCCGGCGGTAAGGGGTACTCCTTTGTACCCGTCATAGGCGTTAAGATAAGCGGGCGAGTGGAAAATCCGATATTGGCGCCGGACTGGGCGCATCGGGAGTCTCCTTTCTCGCGGGTGGCCCACCTCCAGAGCTTTTCACTTGTACGAGAAGGGCGTTTATTCGGCCTTATGCCGAGTTCCGGATTATGCCGAGAAAAAGCCGAGGCAATCGCTTTGGAGCAACAATGACAGCGCTTTGGGGCTTTGCTTGCTCGACATAATTCGGCAGGAACCCTGAGCGAGAAGCACCAACTGTTTCCGCAGTTTCAAAGGTGACCAGACGCAAACTGAAAAAGGTTTTGCAGACTTGCCTCGAAAAACAGGCTCGGATTGGCCGGATATGAACTGGTTACCAGACGGGTATGAAGCGCGACCGGGCGTACCATGGAGGAGTGACCACCGCTTTGGTGCTCTCGGCCGGTGGGATGTACGCCGCCTGGGAAGTGGGTGTCTGGAAGGCGCTGTGCGGGCGCTTCCAGCCGGATCTCATCGTGGGGGCTTCGGCGGGGGCGTGGAATGGATGGGCCATCGCGGGCGGCGCGACTCCCGACGACCTGATTCGCGAATGGATGGATCCGCTCACGGCAAAGATCATGCAGCCCGGCCTGCACCGGTTCGGCGTTCTGCTCCCCGGGGCTCTTCACCAGAAGGCTCGCGGGTTGTTCTCCCGCTATCGGCCGCGCACGCCGTTCGCGTTGACCGTGGTGGAAGTTCCGCGACTGCGGCCGCGCCTGGTACGCGGTGCGGAAATCACCTGGCAGTACCTGGCGGCGACCGCTTCGATTCCGTTCGGATTTCCGCCGGTTGTGATCGCAGGCGTGCGATACGTGGACGGGGGCCTGCTGGGGGCGCTGCCGTTGTGGGCCGCCGAGCAGATGGGGGCCACGCGAGCGATCGCTGTGAACGCCCTCACTACGCTGCCGTTTCGGCTGCTGCGCAAGGTGCTGCGGCCGCCCGGTCCCAGCGCCGCGCTGGAGGTCATCCGCATCGAGCCCTCGGTTCCGCTCGGTTCGCTCAAGGACGCGGCCGTGTGGACCGCGTCCAACATCGGGCGATGGATCGAGCTTGGCGAACGGGACGGGAACCGGGCCGCCCAATCGATTACAATGTAGAGCGATGCCGCTCTATCGGATCTACCGCATGAAGGATTCGCCTCGGCAACAATTCCGCCAGGCTCCGCACGTCTCCGGTTGCGCCGCCCTCAAGCCGAAAGACTACGAGCAGCGGGGAGAAGTGGAGGCGCTGCACGAGTACCACGCGTGGCGGCTTCTGCGCGAGTCGAACGAACCGCTCGCAGTGGGCGATCTGCTTGAGACCGAAGCAGGCAACTTGCGCATCTGCAAGTATGTCGGCTTCGAGCCCGCCGAGTGGGTGCTACCGGAGCCGAGACATCACGGCGAGCCGCCCCATTCCGAGCCGGAGCCAGCCGGCCAGTCCACCGCCAGTTAGGAGGAGCCCTATGCGCGAACCCCGCCTGGGTGACGATATCGACGACTTTTGCGTGCGCTGCAAGCGGATCATGAATCACTCTGTGGTATCGGTGCTCAACCGGGAACCCGCCAAGGTCCGTTGCCGCACCTGCCACAGCGATCACGATTTCCGTCACGAGCAGGCGCCTCCGCCAAAAGTGGATGCACGGAAGGCCGCGCTGTTCAACGAAGTGTTGAAGACGGTCGATCCGACGGACGCGAAGGCGGTTGCCGGCGTGGATCCCGTGGACATCCCGGAATTGGACGAAGTGGCGGAAACGGCCGATCCGGTGGAGGATGCTCCACCGGCGCCGGCGGCAGCGCCGCCAAAAGCCAAGGCCAAGGCCAAGGCCAAGGGACGGGGCCGCAAGTAGGGCGCGGCGGCAAACGGCGCGTGGTGGGTGGTAACAACCGCTCCCTATGGTCGCGGCCCGGCGGCATGGTCGCGGCTCGGCGGCATGGTCGCGGCCCGGCGGCATGGTCGCGGCCCGGCGGCCGGCGTTACTTCGCGTACTTCTGGACCGCGCTTTGAATACCGGGTCCGGCGGCGGCGAGATCGGACTGATTCATCGCCGGGCGGACCGTGAGATGGGCCTTGAAGGCCAGAAACCACGGTTCGGCGATGGCCGGCAACTGCGACGAATCCTGCATGTCGAAGAAGATGTACCCGGTGCGCTCGCCATTTTCTTCGGCGAAGTAGGCGGCTTCGGGTTTCATGTCAGCCAGGATCCGCCCGATCGTGGCGGGCAAAGTTCCGTTGACTATCGCGGCGTTTCCCGCTTCCACGGGAATCGAAACTCTGAGCATCATGCGTATCGTCGCAGTATAGCATCAAGGTCACTCGTAAGCGGCGCTTCCATGGGATCGACCACGCGCTGCGCGCCGCGCGGGCACGTAGGCGGCCAGCGGGCCGGCCGCAAGCATCGACACAACACCGAAGGCGCCGGTGGTTACGCCCGCGGGCGGAAGGTCCGGGATCGCGCCGGCGGCCAGGCGCGCCGCGGCGATGGAGATGGGGATTCCGATGGCCAGCCCGGCCGACGCCGTCAGCACGGCTTGGCGCAGCAGGAGCGCGCCGGCAACGCTGAAGACCGGCGTGTTGGCGCCCATCCCGATGGCCAGGGAGAGCAGCGCCGCCAGCGTGAATCCCGGGTTTTTGGCAAATGCGCGGAGCCCTTAACGAAGGTCCTGCAGCAGGGTGAACATCGAATCGCTGACATCGTATCATAGCGGTTTCGGCAGGCTGAAGGCCTGCCCCACCTGCTAGACTCGCGATATGACCGCCGCGAATCCCGCCGCACCGCACCGCGTGATCTGGAGCAGCGCCGTGGTGAGCATGGGCGCCTTTCCGGTAACCTTCCGTCCAGGTGGCGGTTGAATTTGCCGGAAATTAACGTTGGCGACCTTGGTGGGGCAGGCATGCAGAATGCAGGAAGGGATAGGGGAGGCAGAATCGAACATGGAAAAGACCACCACACGCACGGAACTGAAGCGCGTTTTGGGCCCCTGGGCGGCCGCGTCGATCGTGGTCGGCACAGTGATCGGGAGCGGCATCTTCCTGGTGCCTACAACCATGATCCAACGGGTGGGGACAGTGGAGATCGTGTTTGTGGTGTGGGTGGCCGGCGGGTTGCTCTCGCTGGCCGGCGCGCTCAGCTATGCGGAACTGGCGGCGGCGCTGCCGGAAGCCGGCGGAGAATACGCCTATTTGCGCGAAGCCTACGGTCCCATGTGGGGATTCCTGTATAGCTGGACGCAAATGTGGGTGGCAAAAAGCGGTTCGATTGCGACCCTGGCCACCGCGTTCTTTGTTTATTTGGCGCATTTCTTTCCGCCTCTGAGCACGGTGTTTTATGTGCTGCCGCTTCCCCTTGGTCCCCACGGCGGACCACTCGAAATCCGCTATGGGCAACTGCTCGGGATCGTGCTGATCCTTCTGCTGGGATGGTTGAACTACTACGGCGTCAAACTCGGCGGAAACGTGCAGGTAGTGGTGACGGTCATCAAAGTGGCGCTCATCGCTTTTATTATTGTGGCCGGGCTGGGTTTCGGGCATGTACCCGCGGCTGCCGCGGCGGGGCAGGGCGCCATCCGTCCGCTGACCTTCGCGGGGTTCATCGCCGCGCTGGTGGCGGCGCTGTGGGCGTATGACGGATGGAACAACGTCAGCATGGTGGCCTCGGAGATTCGGGATCCTCAAAAGAACCTGCCGCGCGCGCTGATTGGCGGAACCCTGGCGGTAATCGCCATTTATTTGCTGGCCAACAGCGCTTATTTTCACGTGTTGTTGCCGCAGGAGGTGGCTGCGGCAACCCGGGTCGCGGCGGATATGATGCAGAAGATCTTAGGCGCCCCGGGAGCGAGCGCGGTCTCGATCGCCGCCATGATCAGCATCTTCGCGGCTCTCAACGGCTCGATTCTCACGGGCTCGCGTGTGCCGTATGCGGCCGCGCGGCAAGGGTACTTTTTTTCAGCGATCGGCCGCGTTCATCCGCAACACCATACGCCAGGAGTGTCGATCCTCGTGCTGTGCCTGTGGTCGTCGCTGCTGGTGCTGTCGGGCAAGTACGACGACCTGTTCAACCTGGTGATCTTCGCCAGTTGGATTCTGTATGGAATGACGGCGGCCGCGGTACTGGTACTGCGCAAAAAGCGGCCGGAATTAGACAGGCCTTATCGCACTCTGGGTTATCCTTTGGTACCGGTACTCTTCATTTTGGGAGCGTTTGTTTTAATACTATCTACGGCATTTGATCGGCCGCGCGAATCGCTGCTCGGAATCGCATTGATTCTTTTGGGCTTGCCCTTTTACTTTTACTGGAAAAGGCGACTGCCAGGGGGTGGGGACGTTATCGTACGATAACCCGCAACTGACTCGCAAATTCGCGATTTCTCCTTGAAATGAGTGTCAATCGGCGCGAAAATCGAGTTGTATACCAGGGCTCAGATCTAACTGAGTTGGGAGTTTCCGGCAGCGATCCGGTGAGTGTTTTCCGTTGGGCTTGGGGAGCGAAGCGATATGGATGTAAGCAAAATTCTTACGGAATTGCGGGAAGAGCGGCAACAGATCGAAGAAGCGATCGTCAGCCTGGAACGATTGGCTCGAGGTCGCGGCCGGCGCCGCGGCAGACCGCCCGCCTGGATTTCCGAAATGACGGCCAAGCGGCGCGGGCGTCCACCGGGGAGTAAGAACAAAGAAACCCCCTCCAGCGCCGCGGTCAATGGCGTGGCCGTCGCGTAGGTGCGAAACGGAGTCCCGTTCACGCAGCAGCCGCACCGGGTACGTCTGCCGCGCTGTCCCTCCGCAGTTTGAGTCTGCCTTCTGAACCGGGGGTCGAGCAATCACGAAGCGGTTCGGCAAGGCTCGATCCATCTTCCTTCTGATATTCTAAATTCAGAGACCCGCCATGCCCCGAGCCCGGCCATACAGCACCAGATCTGCTTTCTCCGGATACCTGCCGACAGGCGTCAAATGGCTCCTGATCAGTAACGCAGCGGTTTTCCTGGCTTGTTATCTGGGCGGACTCCCGTTGCAGCGGCACGTCAGCGTCCTGCTGGCTCTGAGTGCCGAAGCCGCCGTGCGCACCTTCATGATCTGGCAGGTGTTCACGTACATGTTCGTGCATTTCGGGATATGGCACCTGCTGTTCAACATGCTGGCGCTGTGGATGTTCGGCCTGGCGATTGAACAGAGCTGGGGGACGCGGCGGTTTTTGAAGTTCTACTTTTTGTGCGGAGTCGCCGCGGGGATTTGCGTTCTGGTTGCGAACGTCATCGTGGGAGACTGGGGGACCCCGACGCTGGGCGCATCGGGCGCGGTGTTCGGGCTGCTGGTGGCTTTCGGAGTTCTCTTCCCGGACTCCATCATCCTGATGTTCTTCCTGTTTCCGATGAAGGCGAAGTACGCGGTGATGATCTACGTGGCGGTGGAACTGATCACCACGTTCGGTCCGAACACCGGGGTGAGTACGGTGGCGCACCTGGGCGGGGCGGCATTTGCGTACGTGTATTTGAAGGGCAGAATCCCGCTGTGGAAAATGCCCGACCTTCGCGGGGCGTACCGGCAGTGGAAACTACAGCGGGCCAAGAAGAAGTTTCAAGTCTACATGCGCAAGCACGGCGGCGGCGGGCCGTGGGTGAACTGAGCGGCCGGCAGGCCCGAACCAGACCGGAACAGGTCTATCCCACCGCCGGGACGCCGAGGCGCCGGGCAGGAGAAAGTCAAAACCTGAGAGCGCCCGCGACGGGTAGACGCCGGGAGCGGAAAGCGCCGGGAAAACCATGCCCGATGGCGCGTCAGGCACGCGGCATTCGAAACGGAGCCGCGAAATCCCCAAAACTGTTACGTGCAACGGAGGCGCCGGGTCCCGCGTCTTCTGATATAGTTACGCTAGAGGCACGCCTATGCGATCCTGGAAAGTTTTGCTTTTGTGCTCCGCAGCATTCCTCACGCTCGCGGGCCTGATGGTCGGCCAGCAGCAGGGTCCGCTCAAGGACCCGAGTGTGACGGTCGCCAAGCCCCGAAAGACCGATGAAAAGAAGGACGCCGATTCTGACCTGCCCAAGATTCCTTCGCAGTACAACAAGAAGGACAAGATCGACGTCGGCAATCTGCCGAGCTTCAAGAGCGATGTCGATATCGTAACCGTGGATGTTGCGATCGTCGACAACAAGGGCCACTTCATCCCGGGAATCCCGAAGGGCAACTTTCGCATCCTGGAAGACAACGTGCCGCAGCAGGTCAAAGGCGTAACCATGGGGGAGGCTCCGCTGACCGTGTCGATGGTGATCGAGTTCAGCAACAAGTTCCAGAGATATTGGGGCTCAGCCTGGTACCAGACCCTGCAACTGGCCTGGGGGTTTGCGAGCACCCTCAAGCCCGAAGATTACGTGGCGGTGGTGGCCTACGACATCAAGCCCGAGATCCTCTCCGACTTCACCACGGACCGCAGCAAGACGCAGGAGGCGCTGTCGCGGCTGCAGATCGCGGCGTGGAGCGAAGCCAACCTGTTCGACGCCATCACCGATACGGCCGACCGCATGTCGGGCATCGAAGGGCGCAAGGCGATCGTGCTGATGACCTCGGGCATCGATACGTTCAGCAAGATCACCTTCGACCAGACGCGCAAGAAGCTCCAGGAAGCCGGCGTGCCGATCTACGCCGTCGGCCTGATGCAGATGCTGCGCGAGCTGATGGACGCTTACGGGATGATGGGCTCCATCCAGCGGATGGATTTTCTCCAGGCCGACAATCAGCTCAAGACGTTCGCCAAAGAGACCGGCGGGCAGGCGTATTTTCCACGGTTCGAGGGGGAGTCGCCGCAGATCTTCCAGGAGATTCATCAGGCGCTGCGCAATCAGTACGTAATTACGTACCAGCCGTCGAACAAGGCCCACGACGGGACTTTCCGCAAGATCAAGGTGGAGCTGGTGAACCCGGCGACCAACGAGCCGCTGCCCGTGAAGGACGAAAAGGGCAAGCCGGTGAAGTATAGCATCGTGGCCAAGGCCGGCTACAAGTCTCCGCGCGAAGTGGAGTAGGGGGAGGTTTCGTGCTAACACGTTCAAGAAATAGCTGCCGCCCCCCTCTTGCCTGGCCTTGAACTTCTGCTCCTCTCGCCCATCGGGCGGCGGGGCATGCGCACCCAGAAGTCTGATTGTACAACTTGTGGGTGCGGAGGGCGTCGCAACCTGCGGTATGCGACCGTTATTCCTTGATACCGGAAGCCAACGTTTCAGACGCCGCCGGGAGCGTGGCGGTTGGGTTGGCGGGAGCATGATCGTTCCCGCCTACGTTCCGCCTATCCTGGGACGTTGTCTTGTGCCAAAGGTGCTAAACCAGTCCATCCAATTGCGCTCGCCTGAGGTTTGGATTATGGTACTTTCGGGCGCGCAGGCATCCATCGGCCATTTTGACGTGCTGGCCCTTGGATTCCCGTTCCCCGGCCATTCGTCCCAAACGCTCCGCGATGGCCTCGGTAATCGGAAGGATGCGGCCCGCGAACCATGGGCGCTTGGAAGTCTTCGCAACCGGTATCCGCACGTTTCCACAAAATCTGGTTGAACGTCAGCGCGATCTTGTCCTTGCGCGTGACTTGGGTGGCGGCGAAGGCCATGGCAAAAGTGTCGGTACGCGCATTGCCGCGCGCCAGCGCCAATCCTGAATCGAAGAACCCGTCCATGGCTCCAGCAGGCCGGGGCGTTGCAGGCACTCCCAGAGAACGCTTTTCGGCCGAATTGCGAACGGCGTCGACGGCGGCCGGCGGCGCGGACTTGTTGCCGGAGGCGGTGGCCGCTTCGAGGTTTTCCCCGCTGGCCGCGATCTTGCCCGCGACGGGATTCGCCGCCGGGCAGCACGACGGTGAGGTGCTCGTCGGACCTGAGACTCTTCAGCTAGCTAAGCTAGCGGCGTTCGTCCCGGTCGAGATGGCACTTCTTGTACTTCTTGCCACTACCACACCAGCAGGGATCGTTGCGTCCCGGTTTGGGAGCGCGAGGGACCATGGGCGCGGGCCCGGCGTCGTCCGCATCGGGTGCTTCGCAGCAGATCTGATGAATGGTGTAGTCGCTGGCCTGGGCGACGAGCGGTCCGTGGGTCCGAGCTTCCAGGCGGAGGTTTCGCAAGTCCGAGCGCGCCTTCCCGTCGAGCAGATCCGCGAACTGCTTCTCCAGGGAGGCGGCGAGGGAGCTGTCGCCGCCTTCCAACAGCATGACGCCGGCGATGGCGCCGATGACGACGGCTTGCTGTTCGTCCCTGGGAAGATGCCCGATCCCGCCGGTGAGACTGGTGAGCAGCTCGGACTTTCCGGGCACGCCGGGCATGGTGGCGATCTGCTGTGACAGGGCAAGGCGCTCTGCGCCGCCGGTCTCGGGGATCATCGCGCGGATCCGGTCGAGGACCGCTTCGGGGTGCTGGAAGGCGATGCGGTGGAACGCCCAATCGGCGGGGCCGGACAGATCGTCGTCGTTCTCCAGGAGGAATTCGGCGATCGCCGGGAGAGCCGCCGGATCGCCGATTTCACCCAGAAGCGCGAGGGATCGCTCGACGAGCGGCCGATCCTCGCCGGTGAGCATGCCGGCGCCCCATTCCTTGAGAACGCCGAGCAGCAACGGCGCGGAGCCTTCGCCATGGCGCAAGATGGCGTCCACGGCGCCCGGGTCGAGCAAATCGTCCGAGGAGTCGTAGAGTTGGAGGATCAAACGATGCGGTTCGAGTTCCTGGGCCACGTGCGCAGGCTCGCCGGTGCGGTGTGCCTGAATGACTTCAGCGATCCGGGTCAAGGCCTCGGGCTTCGGGAGGCCCGTGACGAAGGCTTCGCCTCCCAGTATTTGGGAGAACGTGTCGAGGTCGGTGCGCTCCGTCGCGATCTCGTCATGTTGGAGCCTTTCGACGGCGGCCTGGCTGTACGCTATGCTCAGGGGAGACGCAGGACCGGCCTCCCCGAGCGCGCGCGACAACAGGAGGTAGCCTCCGTAGCCGAGGGGGTGAACGCGGATCAAGTGGCGGGCATAGCGCTCGGTCTCGGCAAAGTCGCCGGCTTCCAGGGCGGTCTCGGCGAAGAACTGCAGCGCGGAGGCGTCGTCGGGGTTGGATTGCAGGATCCGGCGGCAGCCCTCTTCGGCGGTAATCGCTCCGGACGCCATCTCTCGGGTGAGGCGCACACGGGATTCGGTTTCGCCTACCGTGGGGAAGATCATTCGTGCGCGGAATACTGCTGCTGCGGCGGATTGAGGGTGATCGGAATGGTCTTCTCGTCGTCGGTGACGTCGAAGATCTGGCCGAACGTCTGGTAGCCCTTGGCGATCACCTGGATGCGGATCTTGCCTTGGGGAATCGAAGGAACTTTGACCTCGCCCTCCTGGTTGGTGCGCAATTCGAAGGTGGTGCGGATGGCCTTGCCGAGTTTGACAATGGAGTGGCCCTCGACGAAACGGACCACGACGCTGGCGCGGTCCACGGGCCGGCCGGCCTGGGACTTGATCTGGATGTTGAGTCTGGTCATGTCGGCGGCGTGTGCCGCCGGGGCCCACAGCAGGAGTGCGGGCAGGAGAAGGATGCGAACGGAATCACCCCAAGTACGCATACTCCAATTATAAACGGTGGTAAGATAGGAGAGGAAGCAACCCACCAGGTAGCTGCTGAAATTGGGGGCGCACCGGATTCGACGGGATTGGATCGTGGTGGGGAGGCGTGCCGGGTTCCGAGCTCCCGTAAAACGATCGGAAAACTAAAACTGCCAACACGCAGTTTGCATACGCAGCCTAAGTAATTAGGCAGCCGCTCCAGCCGTTGAGCCCGCGCGGCGGTGAGTGAGCGTCATTTTGCGGGATAGGCCAAAGGCTTCGGTCCGGAGCCGGCGGCTGAGACTCAATCGGGCTAGGCCGCCGCTATTCTCGTTGGTTCTGGGGCGGATGGCCGAAATTACAGAGCCAAACACGCACGTAGTCTCTTCATGACGGGCTTTCTCGGACGGGGGTTCAATTCCCCCCGCCTCCACCATTTTAGAATCAATAACTTAGCGGCAATCAGCCGAATCAGCCGAATCAGCCGAATCGCTGAATCAGCTGAATCAGCCGGGAAGGTTCTCAAAAAGGGGCAAAAAAAGGGGCACTGCGATTCAGACAGTAAAAACCCGCCACTTGCACCTTGCGGCGACTCGATACAGCCGGAAGCCGGTGTAAGGGCAC
>JBGPKH010000188.1:0-13522 GCA_041485845.1 Bryobacteraceae bacterium | reverse complement strand
CACGTTCGGCGGTCCTATCAAGAAGGACAAGCTGTTCTTCTTCGCCTCGTGGGAAGGCACCACCACGGCGGAGCGCGGCAACGGAGTGCTGAGCGTTCCGACCGCGCAGGTGAAAGCCGGCAACTTCGCGGGCTTGGGGACGATTTACGATCCGGCCACCGGCAACACCGCTAATGGCACCGGCCGCACTGTGTTTCCGGACAACCTTGTTCCGCAAGCGCGCTGGAGCCAGGCGGCGCGGACGTTGCAGGATATGATCCCGCTGCCCAATACCGGGACCGGGCAAACCAACAATTACTTCGCGTCGGTGCCCTACTACTTCAAGCGGAACATGGTGGATGGAAAATTAAACTGGATGCCGAGCTCCAAGGCGAATGTCTTCGCCAAGTATAGTGCGATGCTGGCTCCAGTGACGGCAAGCGCCCCTCTCGGCGGGGCACTGGGCTCGTATCCGGGTGGCGCGGCCGGTGACGCCGGCATTGGCACCGGACACAACCATACGGACGTGTTCGGCGGCGGCATCAGTTACATCTTCACTCCAACGTTCCTGATGGATGCCAATTTTGGCGGCACACGGATGCATCACGATACGCAGGGTCCGGACTTCGGCAAGAACATCGGCCTCGACGTTTTGAAGATTCCGGGAACCAACGGTTCCGATCCCCGCCAGAGCGGGTTCCCCATCTTCAATATCAGCGGCTACAGCTCCCTGGGCAATACCAACAACTGGAGCCCGGTGGAGCGCAATGACCGGCAATACACCTACGCCGGGAACCTGACCTGGATCCATCACGCCCACAGCCTTCGCTTCGGTTTCGACCTCATCAAGCACGAGATGAATCACTGGCAGCCAGAGTCGGGAAGCTGGAGCCCTCGGGGGGGCTTCAACTTCGTAAACGGAGTTACCGCCCTGAACGGCGGCCCGTCCCCAAACAATTTCAATGCGTACGCATCGTTTCTCCTAGGGCTGCCGGGTTCCCTCGGCAAGGCATACCAGTTCTACGATCCCATGTCGACGCGGGAGTTGGATCAGGGCTACTATATCCGCGACAACTGGCAGGTCAGCCGCAAGTTGAGCCTCAATCTCGGTCTGCGGTTGGAACACTTCCCCATCATGGATCGGGGCGAGTTCGGGATCGAGCGATATGACCTGGACACCAACAAAGTGCTGGTCGGCGGCCGCGGCAACGTCCCGCGCAACGCCGGAAGCGAAGCGATTGCTCTCATGTGGGGGCCGCGCGTCGGCCTGGCGTATCGCGCGAACGAGAAGACGGTCGTGCGCGCCGGCTTCGGCATTACGAACGATCCCTACCCCCTGAGCCGGCCGCTGCGGGCCCCGTTCCCGGCGGTCATCATCGACGAATACATTCAGAGCGCATCGTTCGTCCCCGCCGGCTCGCTGGCTAGCGGAATTCCCTCGGTCAAGTTCCCGGATCTTACGACCGGCATTCTGGATATCCCGAACACCATCTCCACCACTTCCCTATTACCCGGAAAACTTCGCCGCGGGTACATTGAGTCGTACAACCTTACGATCGAGCGCGACCTGGGCGCCGGCTTCGTGGTTCGCACCGGATACGTCGGCACGCACTCCGTTCGCCAGGCCGTGAGCGGCTTCGATTTCAACGCCGGAATCGTTCCTGGCCTGGGTGTGAACGGACGGCCGCTGTTCGGGAAGTTCGGCGTGACTACCACCCGAAGTTTCTTCCTTCCCATGGCGAACCAGCGCTACGACTCATTACAGACGAATGTGACGCGGCGCTTCTCGCACGGCCTGTTTCTCACCTCCTCGTACACGTGGTCAAAGGCCATCGGCATCGACGCGGGCAACAGTGACAACGGCGTCCGTTTCTATGTCCCCAGCCAGTTCTCGAAGAACAAATCGGTGCCCGACTTTGACCGCACCCACACCTTTGTGGCTGCAGCCAACTGGGAATTGCCGTTCGGCAAGGGCAAGAGGTTTGCCATGAGCGGCCCTGTGGCGGCCATCGCCGGCGGCTGGCAGTTGAATCCCAGCCTGGCGATTTACTCGGGACGGCCATTCGTCGTCACAGCCGATGGTTCCGGACTGAACGCTCCGGGAAACACGCAAGTGGCAGACCAGGTCCGGGCAGACGTAGCGAAGTTCGGTGGCGTGGGTTTGGGAGCCCCGTACTACGATCCGACGGCGTTTGCGGCGATTCCCACGTCGCAGGCACGTTTCGGCAATATGGGTTTGAACGCGCTCCGCGGCCCGGGGGTGTTCAACATGAACCTGGGGCTGTTCCGCAAATTCCAGGTCAAGGAAAGAGTGGACCTCCAGTTCCGTGGCGAGGCGTTGAATTTGACCAACACGCCGGTGCTCAACCAGCCCAACTCATCCGTCTCTACGCCGTCGAACTTCATGACGATTACGAGCACGAATAACACCGCGCCGTCGCCGCAACGCACCATCCGGTTTGGTCTGCGCCTCGGCTTCTGACGGTTGGTTTGCGCGACTGCCAGGAAACTTCGCCTGTTGTTGGCGCACTGGCCGGCGCGGCCTCCGCGCGGCGGATCGAGGGACGCCCACGCTCATTGGTAGCGCCGTACGCTGGCCAGCCCTCTACTGGAGCAGGGGGCTACTTTTTATAGACCCGACAAAATCAAGTGGGGTCGGACTAGGGTTCGATCCCCACCTCTACCCCGCCCACAAAAACCCGCCGCACCCGCAACCGCCGATCGAGGATCACGATATCCGCGCGCTTGCCCGGCTCCAGGCTCCCCGCCTCGTCCGCGATTCCGGCACGCTCGCATGGCGTCAGGCTCGCCATGCGCACCACGTCCTCGAGCGGCGCCGCGGTGAGTGCCTTCATGTTCCGCACCATGGTGTCGAGCGCCACCACGGAGCTCGCCAGGCCGGACCCCGGCACGAAGCCGACTTTCCCGTTGCTCTCGAACCACGCGCCGTCCTCCATCGGGCCGAAACGGTAGCGGCCGGGCGGCATTCCCAGCGCGCGATTCGAATCCGTAACGAGACACAGCCGCCGCGGCCCCTTCATCCGCCAGGCAAACGCCAGCAACTCCTTCGAAAGGTGCTCGCCATCGGCAATCACTTCCGTGCTCATCTCCCCGTGGGCCAGGACGAATTCCTCCATGCTCGCCTGCATCGGCGTGCCGTATTGCGCGCGCAGCGAGGCCACCGAGCTCATGGCGCACCAGAAGTGATCCACGTGCCGCATGCCGGCCCGATAAGCCCGCGCCATTTCCGGCCATGTCGCATTGGAGTGCCCGCAGGTCACCAGGCAGCGGCGCCGGCGTGCCGCCCGGTAGAAGTCCCCGGCTCCCCGCAACTCGGCTGCACAGGTGGCGATTTTAACGATGCCCAGCCCGAAGTATTCGCCGTACTCCTCGGCGTTCGGGTCCCGCCGGCCCTCGACCGAGTGGCAGCCGACCTTCTTCTCGGCAAAGTAGGGTCCGTAGAGATGGACACCTCCGATGCGAGCGCCGTCGGCTGGAGTCCAGTCGCGCTGAACTGCGAGGCACGCGTCCAGCATGCGCCGCACCTGCGCCGGCGATCCGGTGGTCGTCGTGGGGAAGATGGTCGTCGTGCCGCGTCGCAAGTGGGCGCGATTCGCGGTCTTCACCGCATCCACCGTGCCGTCCATATAGTCGGCGCCCGCGGCGCCGTGGACGTGGATATCGACAAACCCGGGCACGATCCAGCCACCCCGTGCGTCGATGACCGTAACCTGTCCAGGCACGCGCCCCCCACGCCCCACCCTCTCGATGCGGCCGTTCCGGCAAAGGACCGCACCCTCGTCCAGGATTCGGTCCGGAAGAACCACGCGTCCCCGAAAAAGCGTCTGCATCTCAGAACGATAGCAGCTTAGATACCGGCTCTGACGCATCTCCTGCCGAGCCGCGACCGAAGGAAGCGGTAACACGCGGCCAGGCCAGCTATCACCGGCCGATAGCTGATAGCTTTGTATGCATGACCCACCGCCGCAACTTCTTCCGATCGATCGCCGGTCTGGGCATGGCCGCGGCCGCCGCGCCGCAAACCACTGCGGAAAACGACCGGCAGTATTGGCTGCGCACGCTCGCGAAGCTCGCGGACCCCGTGCTACGCAACTTGGCAGCGGGCACGCTGAAACGCAACATGCCTGTGGAATGCGTCACCGGCAACGTCGCGGACCGCCGGAAGTACACGCACCTGGAGGCGCTCGCCCGCTTGCTCGCGGGCATCGCCCCCTGGCTGGAATCGCCGCTCGACGCCGACCCCGAGCGCGACCTGCAACAGAGATACGCCGGCCTGGCGCGCGACGCCATCCGTAACGCCACGAATCCAACATCGCCCGACTTCCTGAATTTCCACGAAGGCAGCCAGCCCCTGGTGGATTGCGGCTTCCTGGCCCTGGCCGTGCTGCGCGCGCCCAACGAGCTGTGGAAGAAGCTGGACGCGGAGACGCAGCGCAACCTGGCGGCGGCGCTGATTCGCTCGCGCGCCATCACGCCGGGGTTCAACAACTGGCTGTTGTTTGCCGCCACCGTGGAAGCCGCGCTGTCCCTCATGGGCGAGCATTTCGATGGGATGCGCGTCGACTACGCCATGCGCCAACACCAGCAGTGGTACGCCGGCGACGGCATGTACGGCGACGGCCCGCAGTTCCATTGGGACTACTACAACAGCTTCGTCATCCACCCCATGCTGCTGGACGTGCTGCGGAATGTCGGCCGCAACAACCGCGCCTGGGAGGCCCTGCTGCCGAATACGCTGGCGCGGGCGAAGCGCTACGCCGCCATCCAGGAGCGGCTGATTTCGCCGGAAGGGACCTTTCCCGTGGTGGGGCGCTCGATGGCCTACCGCTGCGGCGCGTTTCAGTTGCTGGCGCAGATCGCGCTGCTCGGCGAATTGCCGCCGCCGCTCACCGGCCCGCGCGTGCGCGCCGCGCTGACCGCCGTGATGCGCCGAACGCTCGATGCGCCCGGCACGTTCGATCCCGACGGCTGGTTGACGGTAGGCTTCTGCGGCCACCAGCCGCACTTGGGCGAGACCTACATCTCGACCGGAAGCCTGTATCTCTGCGCGACCGTCCTGCTGCCGCTGGGACTCCGGCCGGGCGATGCCTTCTGGTCGGGCGCGCCCGAGGACTGGACGGCAAGGCGCATCTGGCGGGGGGAAGACGCGCCCGCGGATCACGCGATCTGAGGAAGCGAAGACATTTTGGGCCGCCGATGAACGCAGATCAAAATCAAAGACACAGCAGACTACACCGCTAGATAGATAATTGCCAAGCGGGATATTTCAGGTTATCCACCCCTTCCATCCACGATACGCACAGACCACCTTGTTGGAGGCCTGTCCGGGCACCTCCTGCAATCGCGCATGCGTGGCGGGATCTGGAACAAGGTCCGGCGGGGAGAGTTGGCCATTCGGCTGCCGGCCGGCTTCCGCGGCCCTGGCCATGGCGGCGAGCACGCCCGCGCCGCCGGCATCGAAGTTACTCTTTGCGGCGAACTCGCCGCCGACCCCCTGGCGGCGCCGATCTTGCCCGGCCTGGGCCTCGACGAATTCAGCGTCGGCGCGCCGTTGATTCCCGAGCTCAAGCGCGCCATCGCCCGTTGCACTGTTACTTGTCCCCCGCCTTGACCCAGTCCTCATCGAACTTCGCGTGCTTGATCGTCTGCCCCTCGGGCACGTAGTAGCTGTACGATACGTGGATCGACCCGTCCTTCGCCTGTATGACCGAGGGATAGTGATACTGGTTCGTGCTCGCCGCCGCGGGACTGCCATCCAGGTGCCGCTTCCACTTCCACGTGGCGCCTTCGTCGTCCGAAATCGCGGCCACCAGCGAATAACGCCCCTTCTCGATATCGTTGTAGACCATGATCCAGTTGCCGCTGCGCAGCCGGATAGCCTCCAGGCTCGTGCCCGGATTCGGTATCTCGCTATCCTGCGCCGTGGTCCACGAAACGCCGTCGTCTTTCGAAACGCTCATGAGCGCGCGCTTGGGCGGCGGGCCGTTGTCGCGCAGGTACGCGACCAGGGTACCGTCGTTCTTGCGAACCACCGACGGCTGGACTCCGCCCGCGCCCACGATGGGCTCGCTGCCGCTCCACGTGTAGCCGCCGTCATCGCTGATCGCCATGATCCCGAACGAGTAGCCATCCGAATACAGCGGCACCAGGATCCGCCCGGACGGCAATTGCAGCGGGTGGGTTCGGGTGAACCACCCCATGCGAGAAAAGTACAAGTCCTCGGCATGCGCGATCAAGCGGCGGGCGTATTCGGCGCGCGGCCCTGATCCTTCCGCTTCCTTGCCTGCGTATTCCTTGGTGCGCGCGGCAATATTCTTGGGGATCAGCACGATGTTGTCCTGAAACTCCCAGCGCGGCGGCCCCGATGCCTGCTGATAATCGGTCGAGATCCGGTATTTCATGAGCGCCGATTCCCATGTGTGGGCGATAATCAGCGGCCACAGGAAAAACAGCCGCTGGCGCGAATCGAGGAAAAGCACCGGATTGCTCTCCGGGAACCCCGGCGTGTCGGCCAGGGTGAACGGCGGCGTCCACTTCCCGGACAAGCGATTCCACCGCGCCGCCTGGATCAGGACATCGTCGGCCGTGCGCTCGCCCGACCCGTGGTACCAGCAGACCAGCAGATCGCCGTTCGGCAATTCGACAATGGATGACGAGTGATTGTGGATCTTCTCGGGCGCAAAAATCAGCTCGCTGCTGTAGGGAGTCGCCGCCATCCCACACGCCACGCTCAACAGGAACACTAAGACCTTCATGAGGGCAGGATATCAGACATGGCATGCAGTCGCTCCCTTCGGTCGCGGCTCTGACATACAATTGGTGCTATGCACCTTCTTCCCCGCAGGAACTTCTTCGCCACCGTTCGCAACCTGGTGACCGCCGGTGGAGTGCTCGGCCAGTTCCGCCCGCTCCGGGCAGCCACCGCCGAACGCGGCGAGGACTACTACGACAAGCTGGGCGTCACCAAGATCGTCAACGCCGCCGGCACCTACACGGCCCTCACGGCATCCATCATGCCGCCCGCGGTGCAGGCCGCGGTGGCGCGCGCGGCGGAGCATCCCGTCCGCCTCGGTGAATTGCAGAAGGCCGCCGGTGAATACCTCGCCAAGAAGCTGAAGTGCGAGGCGGCTCTCGTCTGCGCGGGCGCCGCGTCGGGGCTCACGCTGGGCACGGCGGCATGTGTCATGGTCGCCAACAAGTGCGGCATCCGCGACATCCCCAACGAGGTCTCCCGCCTCAAGAACGAGGTCATCATCCAGAAGGGCCACCGCTACGGCTACGACCAGGCCGTGCTCTGCGCCGGCGTCCGCATGGTGGAAGTCGAGACCCTGCAGGATTATGAGGCCGCCTTCAACGGCGGCACGATCATGGCGCATTTTTTCAACGCCGCCGAGCGCGGCCAGATCTCCCGCGAAGACTGGATTCGCGTCGCCCATGCCCACAACGTGCCCTGCTTTAACGACGCCGCCGCCGACATGCCTCCAATCTCGAACCTCTGGAATTACACGCAAATGGGCTTCGACCTGGTCACGTTCTCCGGTGGCAAAGGAATCCGCGGGCCGCAGAACGCGGGGCTGCTTCTGGGAAGGAAGGACCTCATCGCCGCCGCGGCCGCCAGCAACAACCCCTTCGACGGCGTGGGACGCGGCATGAAGGTCGCCAAGGAACAGATCGTCGGCATGGTGGCCGGCGTCGACTGGCTGCTGGCGCAGTCGGACGAGGGCATGGAAAAGGAATTCCGCCGCCGCGCCGACCGCATCGCCGCGCATCTCAAGGACCTGCCGAGCCTGCAAACCGAGATTTCCATTCCGCCGGTCGCCAACCACGTGCCGCATCTCCTCATTCGGTACAGCCAGGATCGCGTGAAGATCTCGCCTCGCGATGTGATGGCGGAGCTCCGCCGCGGAACACCCAGCATCGAGCTGAATCCCTCCACCGGGCGAGCCAGCGGGGCTTCCGCCGGCATGACCACCGACGTCAACACCATCGTGGTGGGGGTCTGGATGCTCCAACCCGGTGAGGAGACGATCGTCGCGCGGCGCCTGCGCGAAGTTCTTGGAAAAGCGGTTCACGCCTGATCCAACCGCCACCGACTGCTATATACTGAGACCGGGATTGTGGTTCGCTCCTAAGTGACCAACATCCTGCTCCGGGGGGCGCATCAAGCTGCCTCCCGGACGATCCCTTATCATGGACCAATTCCGTCTCATCACCCTCGACCCCGGTCACTTCCACGCGGCCCTGATTCAAAAAGAAATGTACGCCGGTGTATCGCCGCGCGTCACGGTCTACGCCCCGTTGGGGAACGATCTCACCGAGCACCTGAACCGCGTCGCGCGCTTCAATCTCCGCAAGCAAAACCCCACCCGCTGGGAGCTTGACATTCACGCGGCGCCCGATTTCCTGGAGCGCATGCTGGCCGGGCCCCCCGGCAACATCGTGGTGCTCTCCGGCCGCAATCGCGCCAAGATCGACTACATTCGAGCCGCGCTCGGCGCCGGCCTCCACGTGCTTGCCGACAAGCCGTGGGTGATCCGCTCGGCCGATCTGCCGAAGCTCGAGGAAGCTCTCGCCGCCGCCCAAACCAAACAGCTCGTGGCCTACGACATCATGACCGAACGCTACGAGATCACCTCGATCCTCCAGCGCGAGCTGGTCAACGATCCCGACACCTTCGGCTCCATCCTTCCCGGCAGCGAGCAGGCGCCCGCCGTGTACATGGAGAGTGTGCACCACATCCTGAAGCTCGTGGCCGGCGTTCCCAACCTGCGGCCGGCCTGGTTCTTCGACATCCACGAGCAAGGCGAAGCGCTGGCGGATGTCGGCACGCACCTGGTGGATCTCGTGCAGTGGACGCTGTTCCCCGAAACCGCGATCGACTATCGCACCGATCTCGGCCTCCTCGCGGCGAGCCCCTGGCCCACCACGCTCACCGCCGCGCAATTCCGCCAGGTGACGGGCGAGCCGGGCGAAGGACTCGACTACTACTGCAACACTCGCATCTCCTACACGCTCCGCGGCATCCACACGAAGCTCGACGTCCTCTGGCGGTGGGAAGCGCCGCCGGGAACCGGAGATACGCATTTCGCCGTGTATCGCGGTTCGAAGTCGTGCGTCGAGGTCCGCCAGGGGAAGGAAGAGAACTACCGGCCGGAGCTGTACGTGGTTCCGGGGGAGACGGCCGTGCGGCAGGCGCTCGAGCACAAAGTCGCGCGCCTCGCGAAGCAATATCCCGGCATCGCGGTTGAAGACCGCGGCTCCGAGATCCGGGTGACGATTCCGGACCAGTATCGCGTGGGCCACGAGGCGCACTTCGCCCAGGTGACCAACCGCTTCTTCGAGTACTTGAAACACCCCGATCAGTTCCCCGCATGGGAGAATCCCAACATGCTGGCCAAGTATTTCGTCAGCACTAAGGGAGTGGAGATGAGCCACGGGGCCGCGGTGTAGAATTCTAAGGATCTGGGAAGTTTCCCGATTACTCCCGTTAACAAACCCCCTTGCGTCAGCCATCCATGTGTTCCCGTAGTCCCCGACTCGTGGAAGTGCCTGCGACCGGCGCCTCGCGGAATGGGTAGATGCCGGGCGACTACCCGCGCGCAATTACGGTAAACGGCCCACCCGGAACCCGCCCGGGGGAAGGGAGTGACCTGCACTTTGATCCACAGACCGCCTGGGTCAGTTCTGGAAAGCAGAGATGGGGTCACACTTCTCCCAAGCGCTGAAGCTCAGTTGCTCGGCCGCGAAACTGATGAAACCTTTTTCAGTTCATATCCGGCCCTTTCACCCTCCGATCGCAAGCTGGCTTGCGGGTTTTTTTGTGAGGTCTAAATGCTGCCTGACGTGGAAACCGGCCACATTGACCGGTCGAGCATCGCTAAGCGGTTGATTCTGCCACCCCGCCTTCCCTGGAAACCGGTCAACATGACCGGTTTGCCGCAACTTTCCGGCGCCACCCCCAGTTTGTGACGCAAATTGCCAAAATACCCTTCGATTTGCGTCACAAAACTTCGCTTCACGTTCGGAACATTTGCGTCACCCGACCCGTGCAGCGGGGGGATTGTGAATCCGGCCCGTGGTAGAATCGCCCCCATGAAACCGCGCGCCTTCCTGCTGCTCGCCGCCCTCACCCTGGCCGCCCAAGACCAGAAGCCTCCCGCCAAAAAACCCGGCCTTCCGATCAAGCCCGACCGCAAGATCGAGTTCACCACCGACGAGGCCACCTGGCTCTCGCTCACCCTCACGCCCGACGGCAAAAGCATCGTCTTCGAGCTGATGGGCGATCTCTACACTCTCCCCATCGGCGGCGGCGAAGCCAAACCGATCACCAGCGGGATGGCCTTCGATTCGCAGCCCTCGGTCTCACCCGACGGCAAGTGGATCGCCTTCGTCAGCGATCGCGACGGCTCCGAGAATCTGTGGATCGCCAAGATCGACGGCGCCGAGCCGAAGCAGTTGAGCAAGGACCCGCAGGGCGATTTCCAGTCGCCTTCCTGGACCCCCGACGGCGAGTACGTTCTGGTCTCACGCAGACCCACCACGGGCCTTCACGAAGTCTGGATGTACCACATCCAGGGCGGCAGCGGCGTGCAGGTGACCAAGTCGTCACCCACCGCCACCACGCCGCCAAATCAGCGCGTGCGCGCGGCCGGCGTCGTGGCCTCGCCCGACGGCAAGTATTTCTATTACGCACGCCGCACCGGAAACTTCAGCTACAACGCGACGTTTCCCATCTGGCAGATCGTGCGCCGCGACCGTACCACGGGCGACGAAGACGTGATCACCAGCGCACCGGGCTCGGCCTTCCGCCCCGTCGTCTCGCCGGACGGCGCCAAGCTGGTCTTCGGCACGCGCCAGGACACCGAGACCGGCCTGCGCATTCGCGACCTCTCGACCGGCGAGGAGAAGTGGCTCAAATACCCGGTGCAGCGCGACGACCAGGAATCCGCCGCCACGCGCGACGTGCTGCCCGGCTATTCCTTCACGCCCGATTCCAAGGACGTCATCGTCTCCTACGGCGGCAAGATTCACCGCGTGCAGGCGGCCACTGGCGAAGCCACCGATATTCCCTTCACCGCCAAGGTCTCGCAGGATCTCGGCCCGCAGTTGAAATTCGCTTCCCGCGTGGAAGAGGGGCCGGTGCGCGCGCGCCTGGTGCAGCAGCCGGCGCAATCGCCCGACGGGAAGCGGCTGGTTTTCTCTTCGCTCACGCACCTCTATCGCATGGACATCCCGGGCGGGAAGCCGGCCCGCCTCACCTCCGGCGCCGGCCGCGAATATCAGCCGGCGTGGTCGCCCGACGGCCAGTGGATCGCCTATTCCACCTGGGATGACGACAACGGCGGCCACATCTGGAAGACGCGCGCCGATGGCTCGGGACAGCCCGTGCGGCTGACGCGGATTGCGGCGTTCTACCGCGACCCGGTGTGGTCGCCCGATGCCACCCGCATCGTGGCGCTGCGCCAGCCGCGGCAGGCCCGCCTCACCGGCGCCAGCGGCTTTGCCGCCTCCGGCACCGGCATGGACGTAGTTTGGGTTGCGGCCGAAGGCGGCGACGTGAGCCTCATCGTTCCCGCGCGCGGCGTCGGCCGGCCCCACTTCACCGCCGACAAGGAGCGCATCTTCGTCTACTCCAACCAGGGTCTGCAATCGTTCCGCTGGGATGGCGCCGACCGCCGCACCGTGCTCAAAGTGGAAGGCCGCAGCCGCGGGCCGCAGCCCACTCCGGCCTCCGATGTCCGTATCTCGCCCGATGGCCGCCACGCCCTGGCCAAGCTCAACGAGCAACTCTTCCTCATCGCCATGCCGGCCGCCGGCGGCGACACCCCGACGGTCAATGTGAGCTCGCCCTCGGTGCCCATCAAGAAGCTCACGGATATCGGCGCCGACGATTTCCAATGGGCCGACGCCGGCAAGACCATGACCTGGGCATTGGGCTCCAGCTTCTTCCGCGAGTCGATGTCCACCGTGGTCTTCGACGACAAGAAGCCCGAGCCCGAGGGCGATGCCGCAAAGGCCGATGCCGCGAAAGCCGACGCCCCGGAAACCCCGCCCGCGCCCAAAAAGCAGCTCGCCGAGGAAATCGAAATCTCCCTCGAACAGCCCCGCCGGAAGGCCGCGGGCACCGTCGTCCTGCGCGGCGCCAAAATCATCACCATGAAGGGCGATGAAGTCATCCCCGATGGCGATATCGTGGTCACCGATAACCGCATCGCCGCCGTCGGCAAGCGTGGCGCCGTGGCAGTGCCCGCGGGCGCCAAGATCATCGACGTCAAGGGCGCCACCATCATGCCGGGCATTGTCGACGTGCACGCGCATTGGAGCGAAGTCGCCCGCGGACAGCTCGATCTCCACAACTGGGCGCTCATGGCCAACCTGGCCTACGGCGTCACCACCGGCCGCGATCCGCAAACCGGCACCAACGACATGTTCGCCTATCAGGACCTGATCGACATGGGCGAGATGCTCGGGCCGCGCGCCTTCAACACCGGTCCCGGGGTCTTCTCCTCCACCGATTTCCAGAGCCTCGACGACGCGCGCAACGTGGTGTCGCGCTATAAGAAGTATTACCGCACCAACACCCTCAAATCGTACATGGTGGGCAGCCGCAAGCAGCGCGAGTGGATGGTGATGGCCTGCAAGGAGCTCGGCATCATGCCGACCACCGAAGGCGGGCTCGACCTGAAACTCGACCTGACCCACGCGCTCGACGGGTTTGAAGGCAACGAGCACGCGCTGCCCATCGTGCCCCTATATAAGGATGTGGTCGAGATCTTTGCGCGTTCCGGCATCTTCTACACGCCGACCCTGCTGGTGGCGTACGGCGGCCCCTGGGCCGAGAACTTTTTCTACGAGACCACCGCGGTGCACGACGACGCCAAGATGCGCCGCTTCATCCCCCACGACATTCTGGACACCCGGGCCAAGCGCCGGCCGTGGTTCTCCGAAGAGGAGCACGTGTTTCCGAAACTCGCCGCGCAGGCCGCCAAGATCGTGCGCGCCGGCGGGCGCGTGTGCATCGGCGGCCACGGACAGCTTCAGGGCATCCAGTGCCACTGGGAGATGTGGGCGCTGCAGACCGGCGGTCTGAGCAATCACGAAGTCCTGCGCTCGGCGACCCTGTTCGGCGCCGAAGCCATCGGCTTTGCTCAGGACCTTGGCAGCCTGGAGCCCGGAAAGATGGCCGACCTGCTGGTGCTCAACAAGGATCCGCTGGCGAACATCCGCAACACCAACAGCATCCGCTACGTGATGAAGAACGGCGACATGTGGGAGGGCGACACGCTGAACCAGGTCTGGCCCGAGCAGAAACCGCTGCCCGAAATGTGGTGGTGGAAAGAACAACAGAATCCGGCCCGGCCCTGATCGGAGCCGCGCGCGTAAGCAAGCCAAGATGTCCCTACGGGGTGGGTTCCCTTCGGGACATCGGAGATGATGAAAATCTTCTCGATGATTAGAGTTATACCAAGAGTAGGCTCGGGTGCGAATGAGGTCGACGCCGCTTTGGAGTAGTCGAGTCCGT
>JBGPKH010000187.1:0-13643 GCA_041485845.1 Bryobacteraceae bacterium | reverse complement strand
GCCGCCGTGCAGGGGGCCGGAGAGCGCGGCGATGGCCGCGGCCGCGGTGGAGAACGGGTCGGCGTTGGAGCTGCCCACGGCGCGCATGGCGCTGGTGCTGCAATTCTGCTCGTGATCGGCGTGCAGGATGAACAGCACCTCGAGCGCGCGCGCCAGCACCGGGTTGGCGGCGTACTTGGGCTCGGCGCGCCTCCACAACATATTCATATAGTTCTGGGTGTAGCCGAGCTCGGGATCGGGGTAGATGTAGGGCAGACCCAGACTGTGGCGGTAGGCGTACGCGGCGAGCGTGGGCATCTTGCCGATCAGCCGGATAATCTGTTTGCGGCGGCACTGGGCGTCGGAGATATTGCGCGCATCGGGATAGAAGGTGGAGAGCGCGGCCACCGTGCTCATGAGAATGCCCATGGGGTGCGCGTCGTAGTGGAAGCCGTCCATGAACTTCTTGATGTTTTCGTGGAGCATGGTGTGACGCATGACCTCGCAGTTCCACGTTTCCAGCTCCTCCGGCGTGGGCAGCTCGCCTTCGAGCAGCAGGTAGGCCACCTCGAGGAAACTGCAATGCCCGGCAAGCTGCTCGATGGGGTAGCCGCGGTAGCGCAGGATGCCCTTGCCGCCATCCAGATAGGTGATGGCGCTGGTGCAGGAGGCGGTGTTCATGAATGCCGGATCGTAGGTCATCAGGCCGAAATCGTCCGGGCCGGTCTTGATCTGGCGGAGGTCCATGGCCCGCACGGTTCCGCGGTAGATCGGGATTGTATAAGACTCGTTAGTCCGATTGTCGATAATGGTGAGAGTTTCCTGGTCCATCGCTGTGTTCGCCCGGCGGGCACTCTTGCACGACAAGTTCCATACCTTAATGTCTTAAATTTCAACGCCTTGTGGACGGTTTTTGGGGCTTTTCACGCAAGCGGGTGGGTGTGGAGAACCCAACAGCGCTCGGGTACAATGTGGCGATGATCGAGTCCCGTATCCTCGAGGTTCCGGCCGGAGCCGATCCCGGCGCCCGGATTCCGGTGACCACCGTCCGCGGCGCTCGGCCCGGTCCGGTGCTGGCGCTGATTGCCGGCAATCACGGCTACGAGTATCCGCCGATCCTCGCGTTGCAGCAGTTCCGGGGGCAGATCGCCCCCGCGCAACTGAGCGGCACGATCGTGATGGTCCAGGTGGCCAACATGCCTTCGTTCCTGGGCCGCACGGTGTACTTCAGCCCGGTCGACGGGAAGAACCTGAACCGTGTGTATCCGGGGAAGCAAGACGGCACGGTTTCCGAGCGCATCGCCTGGGCGATCACCAAGGAGGTGATCGAGAAGGCCGACATGTGCTGGACCTGCACTGCGGCGACGGGAACGAGTGGCTGCGGCCCTACGTATATCAGACCGTTACGGGGCGTCCGGAGATGGACGATGCCATCGCGGGACTGGCGCTGGCATTCGGAATCGACCATATTCTGATCGACCGCGGGCGTCCGACCGACCCGGCGCGGTCGCTCTACTGCTCGACGACGGCGATCACGCGCGGCAAGCCGGCGATGACCGTGGAAAGCGGATTCCTGGGGACCACCGATGCGGCATCGGTGGCGCGGATCGTGGAAGGGATTCACGGGGTGTTGTTGCATTTGCGGATGCTCGATGCGGGGCCGGCGCCGCTGGCACACGCGGTTTATTTGGATCCGTCGGTGGTGATTGCGAGCCCGGAGACCGGCATCCTGTATCCGCGCGTGGAGCCGGATCAGACCGTGTCGAAGGGCGCGGCGCTGGCCGAGATCACCGACTTTTTCGGCGAGCGGATGGCATTGGTGGAGGCGCCGATCGACGGCCTGGTCCTGTACATCGTGGCGACGCCGCCGATTACGAAGGGGCAGCCGGTCGGGTGTATCGGGACGCCTGGCCCACAACCTACTTCGGGTAGCCGGGCGCGGTTTTGACCTCTACGATCTGGGCAGTGTGGCGGGCGGAATGCGCAGCCAGGACCAGGAGGTAGCCGTAGGCGTCCAGGTAGTGGAACGTGGGATTAGTGGTTCCGTGGCCGCGGAGGCCGGCCGGCGCGGCGCGCACCCACTCGATGGTTTCGCCCCGGGCTTTGGAGAACTGCGCGATGCCTTCCTTCAATGTGACGAGTTTGCCGCGGGGCTGCACGGACTCGGCGGCACTCACTTTCTGGCGGCGGCCGGTCATGTATTGGATGATCCGTTCATCCTGCTTTCGATCGGTTCGAGCCTGGCCTTCCGGCAGGGGGATGCGGACGATCTGGCGGGTCACTGCCGGGAACAGCGTCCGCTCCTCGATCAGCAGGCGCTCCACACACTGGGCGATCGACCAGCGGGCGGGGGTCCGGCCGATAAGTCCACTGGGCCGGAGTCAGTTGGGCGATGGAGCGGAGTAAGTCGTCCTGAGTCTTCTTCAGGTAAGCCCCGAGATACTCACGATCCTCCTGCGACATGGGACGGTCCGGCGCGGCGCCGCTGGCCGGCGCACGCTTCCATTGCAGCGGCAGAGCGGTGGGGCCCTGCTGCCATTGACCTTCGAACTGGAGCGTCGCGGGATTCCAATCGCCGTCGAAGCGCGCGCCCAGCCTGCTCATTTCGAAGTGCAGATGGGCGGTATCGATGCGGATGGCGTCCACGGGAAGGGCGAATGCGGCCGGGTCGAGGCTGTCGAGCGACGCGGAGTATGCGGACTCCGCCAGCGTGGCGTGCAAGACCAGGCGCAGCGACTTACCGCCGGCTTCGAGCGACGCTTTCCAATCGCCCGCAAAGGCCGTGGCCGGCCCGCTCTGGGGATATGCGGCTCCAACCAGTGCCCCGAGGGTCAGCGCAACGGCGACCCAGGGCACTACGGATTCAGTTCTCATCGGATTCCTCTTTCCTGTGACTGTTCGGCTGGAAGATATCTTCAATCCGTATCTGAAACAGATCGGACATTTGGAACGCCAGGGGAAGACTGGGGTCGTACTTGCCGGTCTCGATGGCGTTCACCGTCTGGCGCGACACGCCCAGGCGCGCGGCCAGGTCGGCCTGCGACCACTCGCGTTCCGCGCGCAGGACGCGGAGGCGGCTCTTCATCGATACCGCCTCACGGCGCTGAGGTATCCCACCAGGCCGAGGACGAAGATAAGCCCCAGCACGATCAGGTAATTCAGGGGCCCGACGAGATGGGCGGCCTCCAGCAGGGGGTAGACCAGCATCAGAATAAAGAGGCCGCAAACCACGACCGCCGCAGCCTCGAGGTAGATGCGAAGTTGCAACTCGTCCATCTGACGGCGGATGTCGGTGACCATCGCGCGGATGTAGAAGAACCCGGCTAGCAACGGGATCGCTGGAATCAGATAGCGTGCCGCGGCGGGGAGGGACACCCGTCGCAGGACGAAATACCCTATGGCTTGAGACAAGAAAAAGACGATGGCCCAGGAAGCTTGGCGGCGCGATGCCCGTCGCGCGCAGCCTGCTGCCGGGCGACGCTCCGGAGTGGCTGGTTTCAATCCAGTTGGCATGCTCAGATAGTAAAACAACCTGTTCGTAATGTAAAGTTTATTTTACTTTATGTCAAGTTTGTCTGCTGAGTGCTGATGCTAGCCTAAGGAAATGCGAGTATTGTCATTCTTTCTACCAATCCTGTTGATGGCGCAGGGTGGCGCGCCGCCGAAGGCCCCGGCAGCGGCGCCGAAGGCTGCGGGGACGGGCGCGACGAAGGGCGCGCCTCCCAAAGCCCCGGTGGGAGCGCCGAAGTCCGCCGCGCCGGCGCTGGCTACCGACGACGAGAAGGCCATCTATGCCCTGGGCCTTTCGATGTACCGGTCGCTGTCACAGTTCGACCTGTCTCCCGCGGAGTTGGAGATCGTCAAGCGCGCGCTCAGCGACGCAGCGGCGGGCAAACCGGCACTCGATATGAACGCGTGGACGCCGAAGATCGGCGCGCTCTCTGGCGCACGCAGCGCACGCGTGGCCGGAAAGCAAAAGGCCGCTTCGGGAGCGTATCTCGCGAAGGCCGCGGCCGAGCCCGGCGCCATCAAGACGGACTCGGGGTTGATCTATCGCCAACTGAAGGCCGGCGCCGGCGCCTCGCCGAAAGCTTCCGACACGGTCAAGGTCAACTACCGCGGCACGCTCACCAACGGGACCGAGTTCGACAGTTCCTACAAGCGCAACGAGCCGGCGCAGTTCCCGCTCACCGGGGTCATTAAGTGCTGGACCGAGGGGGTGCAGAAGATGAAGGTCGGGGGGAAGGCGCAATTGGTTTGCCCGTCCGACCTGGCGTACGGAGACCGCGGGAACCCGTCGATTCCCGGCGGCGCGACTCTCATCTTCGAGATCGAACTGCTCGACATCGTGGCCGCCGGGCGCTGAGAGGCGCGGCTGAAACCACCGCGGGTGAAAAGAACGCTACATTAAAGACAGGAACCAGAGAGCAGACCGCCTACGAACCCGTATGTCTTTGATGAACGTCATCCTGTCGATCTTCGTCGCCAGCCAGCTCTATTGGGCGTGGCAGGCGCATTCCTGGCTCCGCAAACACACGCGCACGGCGAAGGCGCGGATTGTTGCCAGCGCGGCCGTGCTGGTTCTGTACTTCGCCCTGATGGCTTACAACTTCCGGTGGTTTTCGAACAGCCCGAGCCCTACCCGCATGACCATCGGCACGGCGCTGCTGGCCGCGCCTTTCCAGTGGTGGGTGGGCAGCTCGGTAGTCGGATTTCTGGTGGTGGTCCTGTTCGCCATCGCGAGGCTGGCGGCGAAGGCCGTGTCGTTCGCGCGCCGGCGGCTGGTTGCCCGGAAATCCGCAGCGCCCCTGGAATCGCCGGGACGCCGGCAGTTTCTGGAGCGGACCGCGACGGTAGCGGCGGGCGCGCCGTTCGTGGCCGGGTCGTACGGGTTGTTGTGGGGCCGGCTGAACCTGGAGACGACCGGGAAGCGTATCCGCCTGGCGCGCCTGCCCAAGGCCTTCGAGGGATTCCGCATTGCCCAGCTCTCCGACATTCACATCGGGCCGTTCATGCCGGAGCGGGAGATTCGCAAGTACGTGGCGATCGCCAATGCGTTGAAGCCCGACCTGACGGTGCTGACCGGCGATTTCGTGACCTGGGACGGCGCCACGCAGGGGGCCGCGGTCGACGCGCTTGCGGGGCTGCGTGCGCCGTTCGGCGTCTACGGCTGCCTGGGGAATCACGATGCGTGGGCGCACGTGGAGGATTCGATCACGGAGTTGTTCCGGCACGCCGGCTTCCGGATTCTGCGGCAGGAACGCGTAGAGATTGCCACCCGCGGAGAGTCATTCAACCTCATCGGGATCGATTTCCAGAGCCTGCGGCGTTTCGGTCCGGGTGGCACTCGGGTGGTGCACCGGTTCCTGGAAGGACTCGAGCAGCTCGTTTCGCGGGACCTCGCCAACATTCTGCTCAGCCACAATCCGGACACCTTCGATCGCGCGGCCGCGTTGGGCATCGACCTCAGCATGGCGGGACATACGCACGGCGGGCAGGTGGCGCTGGAGTTCATCAGCCCGGAGATTGCGCCTTCGCGGCTGGTGACGCCGTACGTGTCGGGGTGGTTCGAGAAGCCCGGCGGGCAGCTCTACGTGAATCGGGGCATCGGGACGATCGGGGTGCCGATCCGGATCGGGGCGCCTCCGGAGATCACAGTGTATGAGTTGACTCGCGGGTAAGCCGGCGCGAATCGAGGCCGGCGAGGGCTGGCCCCGGCCCCTGGCCCCTTTTTCGAAGGCCGGCAAGATCTTGCTTTTTCCCATGGCTTGTTCTACTCTTCTCACGTGATACTGGAGCAGTTCTACCTGGGGTGCCTGGCCCACGCCTCGTACCTGATCGGCTCGGAAGGAGTCGCCGCGGTGGTCGATCCGCAGCGCGACGTCCACATCTACCTGGACACCGCGCGGGAGCACGGCCTCGAAATCCGCCACATCGTCGAGACGCACTTGCATGCGGACTTCGTTTCGGGGCACCAGGAACTGGCGCAATCGACCGGCGCCACCATCTACCTGGGCGATGGCTCCGGGGCCACGTTCCCGCATCGGGCCGTGCGCGACGGCGATGAGATCGAGTTCGGGAAGTGCCGTTTGCGCTTCGTCCAGACGCCCGGCCACACCCTCGAGAGCATCAGCGTGGTGGTCACCGACCTGGAGCGCGGCGGCGATCCGGTGGCGGTGCTCACCGGCGACACATTGTTCATCGGGGATGTCGGCAGGCCCGACCTCTCCGAGGGTCACACGCCGCAGGAGCTCGCCGGACTGCTGTACGACAGCCTGCACCACAAGCTGCTCGTGCTGCCCGACGAGGTCCGCGTGTACCCCGCGCACGGCGCCGGCTCCATGTGCGGGCGGAATATCAGCGCCGACCGCAATTCGACTATCGGGCGGGAGCGGCGGACGAATTACGCGCTGCAAGCCATGAGCCGGGAGCAGTTCATCGAGCGGATGACGCAGGATCTGCCGGCCAGGCCCGAGTACTTCCAGCGCGACGTGGACGTGAACCGCCATGGCGCTCCGCCGATCGAGAGCCTGCCGCCAATGGCGGTGCTGTCGCCGGCCGAAGTGTTGCGGCGGCAGCAGCAGGGCGTGACCGTGCTGGACACGCGGACCGCCACCGAGTACTGTTCGGCGCACATCCCGGGGTCGATTCAGATCGGGCTGGGCGGCCAGTTCGCGGCGTGGGCGGGCGCCATCCTGGGGCTGGACTGCGACCTGATTCTGGTCTCCGAGGACCACCAGGCCGCCGATGAAGCGCGCCTGCGGCTGTCGCGCGTGGGCATCGAGCGGGTGGTGGGAAGGCTGAAGGACGGAATCACTGGATGGACGGAAGCGGGGCTGCCGCTGGCGGAAATCGGGCAGATCCAGGTTCACGAGCTGAGCGCCGAAATGGTCGGCCATCCCGAGCTTTGCTTGGTGGACGTGCGCAGGCCGCGGGAGTTTCAGCAAGGGCACGTGCCGGGCGCGGTGCTGCGCCCGCTCGATCAGCTTCGCGCCGGGCTGTCGTCGCTCGACCCGCAAAGGCTGACGGCGGTTCACTGCAAGAGCGGATATCGCAGCGCCATTGCGTGCAGCCTGCTGGAGGCTCACGGCTTCAAACGGCTCATGAATGTGCTCGGCGGTTTCGATGCCTGGTCGGGCGCGGGACTGCCGGCAGTGGCGCCGCGCGAAGACGTGGCGGAGGCAGGAGCGGGAGTATGATGGATGGCTGAGGAGGCGTGACGTGCATCGCCGACACCCATACTCCCGAATCCAGCAACTGCTGAACCGGATCAGACGGTTCTTCAAGCGCGATCCGGAACTGCCCGAGGACCCATACGTCATGGTCGGCGCGCCGAAGAAGCCCCGGCCGCGGTATCGCAGGGCTGCGGCGGAGGCGGAACCGGATTAGGGCGAGTCACGAAATAATATTTCCACTTTCGGGGCCGCTCCCTTCGGCCGCGGCTCGGCAGGAGGTGCGTGACTGAGCCGCGATCACTGGGAGGTCCCGATGGGCCGCGGCGGCCCACCAAAGGGCATGAAGACGCGGCCGGTGCGGGCTGGGTATTTTCGCCGGTTCTTCGCCGCGTCTTCAACGGAGCGGGGAGAAGGTTGTTTCATGACAAGCGTTTAGGGGCGCCGCTGCACACCGGCGAAACCGCCTGCGCCACCACCATGAATCAACCGTTTGCGGCGTTGATGGGGCCGGCTTCAGCCAGCCGGAACTTTTGCCACTGGCCGCGGTTACCTAGCGCGCCAGGCGCAGCAGGCGGCCCACGCGGTGCCAGGCGCTGGATCGGGTCTGCTGCAAATCGGCCTCCAGCGACTTAATTCTCCGATCCAACTGGAGCGCCCACTCGGTGCGTTCCGCAAGCTGGCGTTCCAGATCGCGGGCCCAATCGGTTCTGGTTCGCACTTCCGCATCGAGGCTCACCGCCCAGTTGGTCTTCTCTTTGAGCTCGGATTCCAGCGACAGCGCCCACGTGGTCCGGGCTTCGAGCTCGCCGGTCAAATCCCGAAGTTCTTGGATTTGGTTTTGGAGTTCGCGATCCAGGTCACCGGCCCAGGCGCTGCGATCGACCAACTCGGCGTGCAGTTTTTGGCTGGCTTCCTGCTCGACCCGGATGGCCGCCTCGGCGCGAGCCAGATCCTCTTGCAGCCGGGTCACCCACTGCCGATGGCGCTCGAGATCGGATCGCAGCTCGCGTCCGCGCTCCAACTCCAGCCGATGCCGTTCGGCCAATTCGCTGAATCGCTCCCGGCCTTCATCGGGAGGACCGCGGCGCGCGCCGATCGGCAGGGACCAGGATTCGTCATGCACGATTCCATACTGGGGATAGTCCTCCGCGTGGATACGCACGAATTCGAAGCCGGCGCCGGCGAGCGCCTGGCGCAGCCCGCTCTCGCTGAAGCGACGCAGCTCCAGGGTGGATCCGGCGCCTCCGTGAAACACGAGATTCTCGAAGACCTGGAGCTCTCCTGAGGCGGTGCGGTTCACCAGGACGGACCCCCCGCGCAACGCCACGGCGCCGTAGTCGTGGAGGTCCGGGTAGTGTTCCTCGGTCACTCCGGCGGGCTTGTAGGGCACGGTCATGATGAGTACGCCGCCTGGACGCAGCAAAGAGGCCGCATTGCGAAATGTCCCCTCGACCGGCGGGCGGACGTGCTCGAACACTTCGCCGGCCAGCAGAAAATCGAGGGTGCCGAATTCGCCGGGATCGGGAGCGCCGATATCCAGCCGCGGCGGACGGTCGAGGTAGGTGTTGCGATAGTCGAAGCGATCCGCCAGGATGCGGGCGTAGGATTCGGCATCGCTCAAGCCGATGCCGCGAATGGTCTTCAGCACCGGGAAATCGGCCAACTTCAAGGGCGCACCGAACAGCTCCTGGGAGAGTGCGGCGAGAAGCGCCCGGACGCGAACGGAGGAGTGACAGCCCGGGCAGTTTTCGACCTCGCGCCCGAATTTTTCGACGCCGGCGTTCGAGGTGCTGCAGATGTTGCAGACGAAGTCCAATCCCCAAGATACACGGTGGAGCAGGGGTTGGGGTTGTGGACCCCGGCTCCACGAGGGACCAGTCATGGCGGATCCGATCCGCGTAAAGGGCTTTGAGAGGAAGAGCGCCGATCCACCGCCCGCCCCTGCCGCGCCTCCTCCCAAGGCGCCCGGCAAGCCGCCGGCTGCCGTCCTCAAGCAGCGTGCGGCCAGCCCGCCGCCGTTCGAAGAACTGGCCGCTCCACCGGTTGACGAGGCCGTGGTGCAGTACGGCGAGGCTGCTGTCGAGCAGCACGAGGAGACGCCCGTCGAGCCGTACGATCGGGCGGCGGCCGAAGCCCATGAGGAGCCCCGGTCAGTGAGTATGGTTCACATACCGGGACTACAGACTGTAATCCACGGTTACGGACCGGGAGGCGGCGTCGATACCGGGGGAAACGTAGAAACGGCGAATTCCCCGCCGCGTTCGGGCAACACTACTCTTGGCGGCTCTACTGTATCGGGAGGAAGCGGGTGGTCTTCTATCAGAATGTCCATCGTTTGAGTCTCCTTTTAACACTCTAATGCGAATTTGTCGAAATACCAAGAGTCATTGAAGCGCCGGCTCGATGCCACCGAAGCTCTGCGCGCAAATACGTCGGTATCCAGCATCATGGCCATGGCGGCGGGGAATGCCTCGTACACGCGCAACGCGTGCAACACCCGTTCCACGCGGCGGGCGTCGAAATGCACAAATGCCATGCGCAGCCGATTGTGAATTAACGCCGCCCACTTAGCCTCATAGGGAGTGCTGTCGCGAAACAGGTGACCCACCTCAATCGCGGGAACCACCAGCAGCTCGTAACCGAGCAGCCAGAACCGGCAACTGATTTCGTTGTCGTTGCCGCCAAGTTGCCGCATCCCCGGATCGAAGCCCGCCGTGCGAGCGAAGGTCTCGCGGCGCATCGCCAGAAAGCAGCCGGGCAGAATCGGCACGGGATAAGGATCCGCGCCTTGCCGCAGGCGCCAGCGCGCGTGCAGATCGGGACCCGTCGGATACAGACCGAAGCCGCGACGGTGCGGCTCGGTGAGGCTATAGATGCCCGGAGCCACTGCACCGACGCACTCCGGGCGCAACGCACTCACAAGGACTTCGTGCCATCCCTGGGGAGCGCGGATGTGGGCATCCGAAAAGAGAATTACGTCTCCGGTAGCGTGCGAGGCCCCGAAATTACGCGCCTTCGCCACGCCCAGCCCCTCGGAATGCAGGAGTCGCACCTCCGGCACGTGCTCCAGAAAGGCGGCCGAGCCGTCCGTCGAGCCGTCGTCCACCACAATCAACTCGCTCTGGTGCGCGGGCAGTGTCTCCACAAAGTTGGTTACCGTCGCTCGAAGCTCCGCCCCTTCATTTCGAGTAATGATCACCACGCTAACTCGCGGATTCTGCGGAAGCGCTCCGTCTGTTTCGGCCACGATCATGTGTTTCCACAGCTTACTCCAGTGTGCCTGGGCCTGTCACTAGGGTGCCGTCCCGATACGGCTTGCTGACGCGCACGGCCCCGATCGGAGCCGCGGCCGTACTCGCGCTTTGGCGAGCGAGGGAGTGGTTGCCGGTTGTAACTACAGTCTCTTCGCCACCGCCAGAGTGATATCGTCCGCCTGCGGCGCGCCCGAGGTGAACTCGGCAAGCGACTTGGTCACTGCCTCCACAATATCGGCCGCCGGCGCCTTGTGGTCCCGCTGCAGCACCTCGACGAACCGATCCTCGCCATACTCGTCGTAATCCGGGTTGTTGGCCTCAGTCACGCCGTCGCTGTACAACACCAGCATGTCCCCCGGGTTCAAGCACTCGAGCTGCTCGGAGTACGGCGCATCCGGCAGAATCCCCAGCACCGGGCCGCCCCCTTCGAGCATCTGCGCGTCCCCGTTGGCGCGCACCAGAATCGGCGGATTGTGCCCGGCGTTGGCGAACCTCAGCTCGCCCGAGTTCAGGTCCAGCACGCAAAAGAAGAAGGTGATGAAACGGTTGCTCGGGCACTTGACGCAGGTCGCCTTGTTCAGCCTGGTCATGAAGTCCCCCAGATCTCCAGGCTCTTCGGCCAACATCTGCACGCGCGCGTGCAACTCCGCCATCATGATTGATGCCGGCATGCCCTTGCCGGAGACATCGCCCAGCGTCATGGCGACGCGCCCATCGGGATACGGAAAGAAGTCGTAGTAGTCGCCGCCTACCGTGCGGCACGCGGCGTTGAACCCGGCCAGGTCCGCTCTGGGCACCTCCGGCGCCCCTTCCGGCAGCATGCGGCGCTGGATCTCGGCCGCCTGCGACAGGTCGCGCTTCATGATGCGCTCGGATTCTTCCACCTCCGCGAGACGCGCATTTTCGATTTTGATGCCGGCCACGTTCGCCATCACCGTGAGCAGGCTCAAATCGTCCTTGGTGAATTCGCGGAGGATGAACGGAGAGTCCACGTAGATCAGGCCGATAATCCGGTCCTTGGTCTGCAGCGGCACCGCCATCATGGTGTGGACCTTCTGCTCCACGATGCTCATGCGGCCCTTGAATGCGTCGTCGAGCTGCGCATCGCGCACCAGGATGGAGCTTTTCTCATTGATCACGCGGTCCCGGACCGCGGTGCTGATGCGGAAGCCGTCGCCTTTGTGCGCCTTGGGAAGCAGCGTGTCGCCGTCCAGGATGAGCAGCACGCCGCGCTGCGCGTTCACCGACTGAATCGCCAGATCGAGGATCACCTGGAAGAGTTCTCCGATCGGGCGATTCTCGGCAAGCTCCTGGCCGACGCGAATCAGCGCCTGCATGGGGCTGGCCGTCTTGGGCCCGCCGGCGCGCTCGATCGCCAGCGTCTGGCTCGAGAGCGCGCCCTCCAGGCTGGTGACCACGGTCGACGTCGTCGGCGAGCTGCTGTCTCCGCCTTCAAACACCACCACGCCGGCGTCGGGATCTTCCGCATCGGGCGAGTAGACCACCACCAGGTGGCCCGCGGTGATGCGGTCGCCGGGCTTCATGATGAGCCGTGCTTTGAGGGGAATGTTATTGACGAAGGTGCCGTTCTTGCTCCCCAGATCCTGCACCGTCCAGTCGTCCCCTTGCGCCTCGAAGGCGAAATGTTGGCGTGACAGGCCGGCATCTTCCGGGAAGCACAGTTCGGCGGCGCTCGAGCGGCCCACCGAAAGGCGCTCGCCGGTGAGTGGAATGGTCTTCATCTGCCCGTCGGGACACTGAATCCGCAGTTCGCGCGACATGATGCTCTATTATAGCTGGGTGGGGCGGGCAGTCTTGCCCCGGCGTTGAGGGCGGTGCGGAGCGGACTCGCTGCGCGAGGGACGCTTACACGTTGTCGGCATTTTCTCGGCCGGCCGCGAAATCCCGATCGCTGAAGGGAGGAGTCATTGTAAACGGACTCTCCCGACAACCTGTAAGCACCCCTGCGCCCGCGGCCCTCCAGGGAAACTGCCACACTATGATAGTAGAAAGAGAGGAGCTTGGTTTTGGGTGGAATGAAGGACGGATTGCCGTGTCCCGAGGTGCCGATCGTGATCCCGGCATATCAACCCGGTGGGGGCCTTGAGACCCTGGTCAACGCCCTCCTCGACCTCGGGTTCCCCGCGATCATCGTGGTCAATGACGGCAGCGGGCCCGAGTTCACCGAAGGTTTTGAGAGAATCGCGCGCCATGACCGTGTGCATGTGCTGCATCACGCGGTGAATCTGCGGAAGGGCGCGGCGCTCAAGACGGGTATGAACTTCGCCCTGGTGCGATACCCGGGCTGCTGTGGTGTCGTAACGGCCGACGCGGACGGCCGGCATCACCCCGAAGACATCCTTCGGGTCGCGCGTAGGCTGCGCGAGAGTCCCATGCGCCTCGTTCTGGGAGTGCGCACGTTGGACCCCAGCGCACCCTGGAGAAGCCGGGCGGGGAATGACGCGACGCGCCTGCTCATGCGTCTGATGGTGGGACAGAAGCTCTCTGACACGCAGACGGGCCTGCGCGGGGTTCCGGCCTTGCTGATTCCCCACCTGTTGCGAGTCCCGTCAACCGGTCATGAGTTCGAGCTGGATATGCTGATCGCGTGCAAACACCAGGGGTGCCCGGTTTGGCAGGAGCCGATTCGGACCATTAGCCTGGGCGCCAAACCCCGCTACGAATTTCAACGATCCTCGATTCCATGCGGATGTATCTCCTCCTGGTCCGCTTCACGGCGCTTGCTCTGCTCACCGCCGCGATCGACAATGCGGTTTTCGCCCTTACCCTTGGCCTGACCGGGAGCATCGGACGATCGCAGGCACTGGCCAGGCTGCTCGCCATGATCCTCAACTATCTGGGTGCGCGCCGGTTCGTGTTTCATTCGCGGCAGCGGCATGCCATTGTCATTCCGAAGTACGTCTTCCTGGTGGTCTCGAACGGGTTCCTGTCCTATGCTCTGATCCGCGTGTTGCAATACAGCCTGAGCCTCCGTACCATGTCCGCCAAGCTTCTGGCGGAGGGGTTTCTGTTTATCGCGAGTTTCGCCATTCAGAAATTCAGAGAGACTTTATCTTTAATCTGGATGAATCCTGGCAAAACCTCACACTACAGAAGCTCCGCTATAAGCTGTTTCTCATTCCCGGCGAACTGACCCGCCCACAAAACCGGCCGGTGCTCAGGCTCAGACCTTCCCCGATGATAGAAAGCCTCGCAGAAACGATACTCGCCAGGG
>JBGPKH010000186.1:0-13690 GCA_041485845.1 Bryobacteraceae bacterium | reverse complement strand
TCGAGCTGGGCCTTGGCTGTGTGGGACAGAACGCCGGCCAGTACGATGGCGAACATCGCGGCCGGAAGTAGGAACTTCATGGCTTTCCTCATATTGGTTTTCTTCATTGACTTTTCTCCTGTTGGCTACCGCCCCACCGGCAGCGAGGTGAACTCCTGGGCGGATACGCGGACCAGCTTCGACCCATGGGGGAAGGGGACATTGCGCAAGAAATCGGACTCGCTGGCGTAGGGCCGTTCCGTCGGGCTCGGAATGATCTGCAACGCCCCGATGAATCGGGGGCCGGGGTAGAGGTAATTGGGATAGAGCACCCAGTCCTCCACATATTGGGTCGCGTCGGGCGGGCGATCGAGGACGTGAATCTCGGCCACACGAATGCCGTTCTCGTAAGCGTAAAACCGATCGCCGGGATCGAGCTGGGCCTTGGCCACGTGGGACAGAACGCCGGCCAGTACGATGGTGAACATCATGGCCGGAAGCAGGAACTTCATCGTCTTCTTCATTGACTTTTCTCCTGGTGGTCTTCGCGAGTAGTTGCTATCCGATCAGCACGGCAATGATCGCGTGCGGGTTATTGGCGAAACTGACGCCGCGGCCGGTCGAAATGTCCATCAATTCGAGTGTCGGCGTCATGCGATCCAGAACCGGTTGGTACGGGCCCGCAGGAAGGGTGACCTTGACGCAGGGGGTAACCGTGCGGAAGTTTGGATCGATGAGCGCGTAGAGATCCGAGGGAAAAACTGCTGGGACCAGGGTGCGGTTGTCGCGCTCGTCAAACGCGACCGCGAGCGTCACCGCGCGGCCGGAAGTAACATTCAGCGTCCGCTGGAAGAGGAGGTTTCCGTTCTTGTCGCTCAGGGAGAATTCCACCGGCAGCGTGAGAGCCGGGCCGTCGTCGTCCAGCGTGAAATTGATCATCACAGCCTGGCCGCTCGAAAGGTGCATGGCGCCCCACGAGAATTCCACCGTCGCAGGGGCGATGATCTGGGCGGAGGCATACGGAACAGCCGCCAGTGCAAGCGCGGCGGCAAACAGCATCGTTTTCTTCATGTTCGTGATCCTTTTCTGGGTGTTGGTTTGTCGGCGCTTCTTGCTCCCGACCTGATTAGAATAAGGGCGCAGGCCCATCCGGGGCACCACGCAGATTCGTAGCGGCAGCGGCAGCGAACGGCAGAATCTGTGGATCGACTACGAGTTTATGTAGGAATGGGAATTTCCAAATGGATTGCGGTGCCCGCGCCGGGGGCGGTCCGGATGGCCAGCGTGCCTCCCAGCGCCTCCGCGCGTCTGCGCAGGCTCGTGAGACCATGGCCTTCGGTGGGGAGAGACGGATCGAATCCCCGGCCGTTGTCGGATAGTTCGAGCCGCAGCGCTCCGTCCCCGACCACCAGGCGGATCGCAGCCTCGTTGCACGCCGCATGTTTCACCATGTTGTTGACGCCCTCTTTGAAAATCAGGAAAATCTCGCGGCGCAGGTTGGCGCCCAGCTTGATCTCTCCCGGCGGCGGCAGTTCCAACCGGAACTCCGTATTGCAGGCGGTGAAGGTGTCGGAGGCCAGGCGGCGCATCCGCTGCGTCAGATCGGAAAGGTGGTCCTTGGCCGGGTCGATCGCCCAGACGATATCGCTCATCGCGTCGACCAGCTCCCGGGCGGATTGGGCGATGGTGGAGAGCGGCCGGCTCAGGCCGGGGTCGGTTTCCGCCCCGCGTCGCCAGGCCACCTCGCTGAGAATCGAGATCTGCGTGAGGCTGGAACCGATCTCGTCGTGCAGATCGGCCGCGATGCGCCGGCGCACCCGTTCCAACTCGGCCAGGCGCTCTTCACGCGACCTGCGCAGCCGGGTTTCGCTTTCCAATAGAGCCCGCCGGTTGCGGGCGCGGTATCGCTCCAGTGCCGCCAGGCCGCCCACCATCGTCAGGAACGCGAGCGTCAGAAACCACCAGCGGCGCCAGATGGGAGGCAGAACCCGAAAGCGAACGCGCGCCGGCTGAGGACTGCGCTCCCCGCCGGCCTCGATCGCCCGAACCTCGAATTCGTAGCGTCCCGGGGCAAGGTTGGAAAACAGGACGGAGCGTAGCGGTGTGGGCCGGCTCCAATTGCCATCCCCGCCCGTGAGCCGGTGCTCGAACTCCAAACTGCCTCCGGTAACATAGCTGATTCCCAGAAAGTCGATCTGGAGCTGGGACTGCCCCGGCGCGAGCTCCAGGCCCGCAAGACTCTCCTCGCCTACCGGAGAAACCGATTGCTCCACGCCCGCGATACGCAATCCGCCGATGCGGACCCGCGGGGCGGGAGCGCGCTCGCGCTCCTGGGGCTGGTAGTACGAGAGCCCCCGCTCGGTGGCAAACCAGAGCCTTCCGCTCCGATCGGCGAACGCGCCGAGCACTCCGGTGCTGGCCAGGCCGTCGCTGGTTGTGTACAATCCCGCGATCCGGCTGGTGGCCGGAACACCCGCCGCGGAAACCGTCTCGATGCGAAGGATTCCCTGCTCCGTGACCGCATAAACAATCCCGGCGCGGTCTTCAATGCTGCGGCGCACGACGCCGCCGCGCATCGCCTGGGGCGTTGCAATGAGGATCGGGCGCAGCGGCGAAGTGTCCAAGTCATCGATGCGGTAAAGGCCCAGCCGGTTGCTCGAAAACCACAGCCTGCCTAAGTGGTCGGCCATGGCGCTGGTCATATTGTCGGGCGGCAGGCCGTCGGCTTCGGTCCGCATGGTGAAGCGGTCTCCGGAATAGCGCGCGATGCCCCCATCCCGAAACGCGATCCAGAGCACGCCATGCGGGTCTTCGAAAAACCTCATCGGCGAATTGAAAGCCCGCAACCCTTGGGCATCGGAATACCGCCGGAATTTGCCGGTAGCACGGTCCCAACGGGTCAGCACTTCACGGCCGGGAATCAGGGCGGCGATCCAGATATCGCCGTGCGAATCCTCGAACACCCGTAGAATGTTATCCTGCGCCAACCCATCGCGCGTGGTATACAGGCGGGGCACGCTCACCGCCAGATCTTCGATGCGCCGGATACCGGAAAAGCGAAGCAGCCCCGCTGTCGTGGCGAACCACCAGTCGCCCGTATGATCTTCGAGCCCCTCCTGGTCGAGCCTCCAGCCGGCGCGCCACACAGCGCCCGGAATGTTCAGGCGCACGGTGTGGAAACCGCGGCCGTCGAAGCGGCTGATCCGCCAGCCCTCACTGGTCGCGACGAGCTCGCCGGCACGGGTCTCGAAAACGCCGCTCACGTTGCGGCCCAGCCCATCGGATTCTCGAAAGGTGACGAACCCCTGGCGCGCCACTCGCAGCGCGCCCTCCCGGGTAGCGATCCACAAGTTGCCCTCGGTGTCTTCGGCGGCTCCCGTCAGGATCGCCGCGTGAAAGCGCGGATCGGTGAGGGTCAGGAAGCGGCCGGAGGAGAACTCGAAAACTTCGCTGCCGGTCATCACGCGGATGGGGCCGGATTGAGAGCGGGAGACATCCAGGACGTGCGACGGCGGCCCGCCTGTCTGGGTGGCCGCGAGACACAAAGCCTCGCCATTCTTGCGCGGCAAAACGAGATTCTGGTCCAGAATGCCGCGGGGCTTGTCTCCGCACCCGCGGGTCAAGGCGCGATCTACAAATGGGTCCCGCACGCCGTCGTTGGGGCCGTAAGAAGAGGCCGGCGGAGGATTGAATATCGCCAGGCCGGTTTGATGGCCGATCCATAACCGTCCGTCGTCCGCGGAGTACAGAAGGGTGTAGACATGGTCGGTCTCGCCGCCTTCCCTAACCGGATACGAAATCACGCGGCCACCGGGCAGGATGCGAATCAAACCAAATCGCGTTCCCACCCACAGGCTGCCCTCGGGATCGCTGATGGTGGTCCAGACTTGCGTAGTTTCATCGGGGTGGCCGTGCCGCCACAGCGGGACTGGCGAGAACGACGGAGTACTGCCGGCGCCCACGTTTATGCGGAAGAGGCCGCCGTCGGTGCCGGCCCAAATCGTGCCATCGGGACTGCGCGCGAGCGAGTTGACGCGATTCGACGTGCCGTAGCTGCCGACCGGGAATGCCTGATACCGGCGTGCAGTGGCCGAGAGTGAAAAGCGTATCACGCCGCCTCCATTCGAAGCCAGCCAGAAATTGCCGTCGGGAGTTTCGAGCAAATCGTTGATCGAGGGAAACGGCAGGCCCTGCGCCACACCGAAGCTCTGGAATTGCGAGCCGTCGAAGCGGCTGACGCCGCCCCCGGTACACATCCAGAGCAGCCCGCGGGAGTCCCTGACGATGCGTTGCACAAGATTCTGGACCAGTCCGTCAGCGGTGGTGAAAGAGCGCAGGGGCAGTTCGCTCGCGGCAAGAGAACCGGCCATCGCAACTATGGCGGAGAGCAGCGGCAGAAGGGACAATGCACCCTATGGTGGCACACACCGCGCTAAACGTGTAATGCCTGGAAACAACCCGAAGACGGCGCCCTGCGGATCGGCCAAGACCGGCACGCGGCCCACCTTCCCGATGATGATCGGCCCATATAAGCCTGGGCGCCGGTGTGATCGTGAAGTACACCATCCAATGCGGCGGCGCATTGGGGTTGCGGCGGGGCCGGCGGGATTCCACCGATGAAGGCCTCGCCGTTGTCGATGTGGAGGTAGCCGTCCCGGTTGCAGGCGGGTGCGCCTGGCGAACACCCCTGCTCCACATACCGCGGAACACTACTGCGGCGGCGCGGCACTCTGCACCGGCAGCGTCACGATCTTACTCACGTAGATATCCTGGGCGATGGTGAGCGGGGTCGCGCTGTTGGTCTGCAGGCCCGAATTCAGGTGCAGCACCACCTTGAAATAACCGACAGATCCGGGCAGCAGCGTAGCCGAGAGCACGTCCGCGGTGCTCCCCCCGACGATGGAAGAGACGAAGCTCGCCGGTTGGGTGTTCGGCCCGCCCTGCGGATACTGGACGCCGGTGGAAACCAGCCTGGCGATGGTGTCGTCGAGCACCGGCAGGCCCAGCCCGGTAGCGTACACCACGATGAACTCGCCGGGAAGGGCCGGGTTGTCCGGCGTCACCGGAGCGTTCTCCACGTTGGCGCAGCACAACTGGGGTGTGAACGCGGTCATGACTTCCGTGGCCGCGGCATTGGCGCTGGCGGTGTACGGAATGTTGTTCCCGTCGGGGCCCTCCACCCGGGCCTTCACCACGATACGGGTGAACACGCCCGACGGTTCGGCGGACACCTTCGGATCCTGGTCGATCAGGGCCGCCAGATTGTCACGGACAGTGACCAGGGTATCGCCCGACACGACCGTATACGAGTAGGTGCGGTCTTCCACCGTCACGGTAAGGACGTCGCCGGCCGTCACGCTGCCCTCCACGTCCACAATGCCGATCGCCTGGCTCGAGCCGTGCAGCACCATCCCCACGGCCGGAGAAGTGCCGGGCACGGCGAACACTCCGGGGTTCGCCGGTACGATGGTGATGGCCACCGGAGTGGTGGTCAGGATGCGGCCATCGTTCATCACCGACCGCACGTAGGCGTTGATGCTAGTGGTGTCGTTCACTTCCCACGGGATCTGGGCGGTGACCTGCGTGGGCGAAACCATGAACAGCGGCGCCGGGATGCCGTTGAAGTACACCGAACTCCCGCCCAAACGCGTGGGCAACGACGGCTGGCTGAGGTCCGCCGCGGCGGTCTGGTCGGCAATGGTGGTCCCTGCGCCGGCAAAAATGGACACGATGGTGCCGGGGGCGATCTTGGCGGCGTCGCCGCCGCCGCTCAGGTTGGCGCTGGCCGCGTTGGCGGTGATTTGCGCACCGGTCGAGGCCGTAACCGAGTAAGTGACCTCATTGCCAGGGTCGCCCGCGACTCTTGCGGTCAGGACGACCTTGTAGGCGGCCACGTCCGCCGTCACCAGCACGTTGGGATCGCCCGTGCCGCCGTTGGCGGCGTTAATCGCCTTCACCAACTCCTCCACGACGTCCGTCAGGGTATCGGTCGCCTTGACCGTGTAGGGGTACTGGACGGGAGTCGCGGTATTCTGATTGCCGATCGAGATGGTGACGATATCGCCGGCCTTGATGGTCCCGCCGATGGTTACCGAGCCGGTGGCGATGATGTCCAGGCTGGCGGCATTGCGCACCGCCTGGTAGGGCAGTATCGCCGGCGCCAGCGAATAGACCGTGACCCGGCGGTTATAGGCGTCGCTGACGTAGAGGCTGGCGCCATCCCATGCCAGCGACATGGGGGTGCGCAGCGAATCCGCGGCGTCCGATGCCTGGTTCACCGTGCCGCCGAGCTGGCCGATGATGATATCGGCGGAAGGCGCGTTCTGTGCCGGAATCTTGTTGTACACCAGCACGCGATCGTTGCCGCCATCGGCGATGAACAACCGTCCGCCGCCGGCCAGAGCGAAGCGCGGAAAGTTCAGGGTGGCGTTGCACACGTTCGGGTAAGTCGGGTTGCTGTTGGTGTCGTTGCCGTTCGACGTGGCGCACAGGACCGGTGTCTCCTTGTGCGTGGTATCGGCGGGGTCGCTGGTGAAAGCGTTGTTGGGCACCGAGCTGTTCATGTCGGGCTGCCCGATGACCACGTCCGCCGCGGCGTAATTCGCGGTCGGGATGGTGTTCCAGATGAGCACGCGGTTATAGCCGAGGTCGGTCACAAAGAGGCGCACGCCGTCGGAAGTCACCGCCACCGGGTTCAACAGGTTTTGGGCGGAGGCGCTGGTCTTCTGTTGCGTGAGGTCCGGCTCCACGAAGGTGGTGAAGTCCGGCTCTCCGAGCACCACGTCGGCGGCCGCGCCATTAGCTGTGGGGATGCGGTTGTTCTGCGTGTCGGCCACGAACAGCCGGCCGTTCAGGATCCACACGCCCTGCGGACCGCGCATGGATTTCGCCGTCGGCGTGTTGCCGCTGGGCAGGCCGGAACTCTTCATGTCGGCCTGCCCCACCACGACGTCGGCCGCCTGGTTGTTGATGCTGGGCATGCGGTTCCAGATGAGCACGCGGTTGTGGTTGGTATCGGCCACCACCACGTGGACGCCGTCAGTGGCGACGGAGGTCGGCAGCCGCAGGGAGTTGGGCGTGGCGGGAATGTTCTCGGTCGTGGTGGTGAAATCCGGCTGCCCCAGCACCACCGTGGCCTGACCGACGCAGACCGGGCACTTGCGGGAATACGTGAGCTCGGCCGTGGGACTCGGCAGCATGGACGAAATTCCCTGGTATACCAGGACGCGATGGTTAGTGGGCCCGGCGCCCACGCGGTTCGAATCGGCCACCAGGAGCGTGTCGCTGGCGTACGCCAGACCGCTGACCCCACCGACCACGGTGTCGCTGGAGTTAGAGTCCTGGCTGGTGAACGTGGGCTGCCCGATGACCAGCCGGGCAGCCTGTCCATTGGTGAATCCGGCGGCTTGTCCGAACAGAGTGGCCGCGCACAGAAAAATTCCAGAGATGCACTTCATGCGCAAGTAATTAAGAGACCCGTTGGGAGCGGTTAAACCACAATTATACCAAGCATCCGCCCGCGCGGTACCGCACAGGTGTGCGGAATTGGCACGGCGCAAACCTGCAAAATCCTTGACAGCCAAGGAGATCCAGCCTTCTGTTGAAGCACGGGAGGGACGAATGCACGCGCGTTGCCAGGCGGGCGGCCTGCACCCCTAACCCCGCCCCCTCACCCGCTTCCCCAGCGCCCCGATCCCGGCCATCATCGCCCCTCGCGCCTCGCGAAACGCCTTCGCATCCGGCGTGCCGCGCTTCAAATAATCGAGAACGATCGACTCCGCGGCGCAGAACTCGGCAGCGGCCTGCGCGACGTCCGCCGCGATCTCGAGGGGGATGGTGGCGACACCGTTGGCGTCGGCATGCATCAGGTCGCCCGGCCGAATCGTCAGGCCGCCCACACGAACCGTGCGGTGGAGGTCCACGATGTGACTGTAGCCGTGCGAGCAGATCGCGCCGTTGCTGAACGCCGGGAAGCCCAGCCGGCGCACCTGGTCGAGATCGCGCGCCGCGCCGCTGGTGACCAGGCCGACGGCGCCGAAACTCTTGTAGGTGGTACACATGATCTCGCCGAACGTCGCCGCGACCGCCGGATCGTCCAGGTCTTGGAAGACCACGACCGGCGGACCCGGCAGTTCGCAGAAACGGGACACCTGTTCGTCCAGAGATCCGTACACGTCGCCTTCGCGGCGCGGAAGGTCGCAGCGCATGGTGGCAGTGGCGGCATATCCTACCGCCGGCGGCATCTCCGGAAAGCAGGCGCGGATGCGCGCGTCCATGTAGCCCTCATTGCGCGGGCGGACCTCGAAGAGCTCGATGGTGTTGCAGATGGTCGGCGTGTCGTACCGGGCGAGAAGGTTGAGATCGATGTCCATGAAGTCCTCATTCGTCGCGCAGCGCAGTCGAGGGATCGATCCTGGTGGCCCGCATTGCCGGAATCCAGCAGGCCAGGATCGCGACCACCGCCAGAATGGCCGGCACCAGCACGAAGGTCATGCTATCGCGCGCGCTGATCACGAACAGCATGCTCTGCACCAGGCGAGAGGCCACCAGCGCGGTCACCGTGCCCGCCGCCACGCCAATCGCCACCAGCCGGATGCCCTCGCGCACGATCATGACCTGCACGTCGCCCGCGGTCGCACCCAGCGCCATCCGGACCCCGATTTCCCGCGCGCGCTGATGCACCGAATAGGAGACCACGCCGTAGATCCCGATGGTGGCCAGCAGCAGCGCCAGCCCGCCAAACACCGTAAGCAAGCCCGCCGAGAGCCGCTGCGTCCACAGCGATTCGCGAATCGTCCGCCCCACGCTCTCCGATTGCAGCAGCAGGTTGCGGTCCAGCGCCTGCATGGCGTGCCGGGCGGCTACGGCCACCGCTTCCGGGTCGCCGGCGGTGCGGACCCACACCCACGCCGAAGGAAAGTAATACTGGATGAGCGAGAGGTAGATGAGCGCTTGCGGCTCTTCGCCGATGTTCTGATAGTTGGCGTTGCGCGCCACCCCAATCACCTCTGCCGGAACGCTGTCACCGAAAAAATGGAGCTGCTTGCCGACCGCCTCCCGGCCGGGCCAGAAATGCGCCGCCGCAACTTCGTTGACGATCGCCACCCGCGGCGTGGCTGTCGTATCGAGCGGGCGAAAGTCGCGTCCGTGCAACAGGGGAATCCCCGCTGTCCGGAAATATCCCGGCCCAACCAGGCTGGTCAGGGTGATGCGGCCCGTGCCCGATACCGTGTTGTCCCGTCCTTCGAGCAGCACCGTGCGCGCGCTCGAGATCCGAAACGCCCGGTCTTTCGACAGCGCCGCCGAAATCACACCGGGTGTGCGTTCCGCGGCTTCCAGCGCCCGGTTCTGGTAATCGCGCCCGCGCGCTTCGTTATAGCCCTGGTCTCCCACGTTGAACGTAACGACGCCCAGGTGCGACGCGTCAAACCCGGGATCGATGTCCACGGCATTGCGGATGCTGCGCACGAACAATCCAGCTCCCACCAGCGCGATAACTGAAAACGCCACCTGGCCGCTCACCAGCACGGATCGCGGGCTCCAGACGCGAGCGCTGGTGGCGGGCTGGGCCGCGCGCTCCTTGAGATCGTTGGCCAGGTCGCTGCGCGTGGCCTGTAACGCGGGCGCCAGCCCGAACAGGATCCCGGTCAGCATCGAGACAGCCAGGCTGTAGCCGAGCACGCGCGCGTCCAGATCCAGGTGCACCCCGGCGTAGGTGAACAGGGGCGGCCGCATCGCCCACACCAGGTCGCGCGCCCACCCCGCCAGCACCAGTCCGGCGGCGCCGCCCAACATCGAGAAAATGACGCTCTCGATGAGGAGCTGCCGGATGAGACGCCAGCGGCTCGCTCCCAACGCCAGCCGCACAGTCGTCTCCTTGCGGCGAGCCAGGGCCCGCGCCAGCAACAGATTCGCCACGTTGGCGCAGGCGATCATGAGCACTAACGCCGAAATCACCATGAATACGGCGCCGGCGCTGGTGAGCATGGTGCGGGTCCTGGGCGCCAGCGCCGCTTCGGAGACCGGCGAGAGCCTGACACGCCGCCCGGCATTGTCCTGCGGATATTCGCGCTCGAGTTCCCCGGCGATGCTCTGCATGGCGGCCTCCGCCTGCGGCAAACTAGTCCCGGGTTTCAGCCGGCCCACCACCGCGAAACCCAGGTAGCGCCTTTGCTTGACCAGCGCCACGTCGGGGTACATCTGCTGGTACATCGTCATGGGCACCCAGACATCCGCGGCGTACAGTTCGTTGAGGCCCTGGAAGCCGGGCGGGGCCACTCCCACAACCTGGAATGCCCGGCCGTTGAGGCTGATGGTGCGCGAGGTGACCTGCGGGTCGCCGCCGAACTCGCGCGTCCACAAACCGTAGCTGAGCACCGCCACCGGATGGGCTCCAGGTGTGACATCCTCTTCCGCAAGAAATCCTCGGCCGACCACCGGATTCACGCCCAGCGCCGAGAAGTAATTGCCCGACACGAGGTGTCCCATGAGCAATTGCGGGTCGCCGCGGCCGGTAAGGTTGATGAAAATAGCGACGTGCAGGAGCAGGGAAGAGAAGACCTGGTTCCGGTCGCGATAATCCAGGTAGTTCGGATAGGAGCACAGCACGAACCCCGGATTGCGAGGATCGATGGTGTGGACCGCCGCCAGCCGCCCCGGATCCGCCACCGGCAACGGCCGCAACAGGACCGCGTTGACCAGGGTGAAGATGGTGGTGTTGGCCCCGATCCCCAGCGCCAGTGAAACCACGGCCACCAGGGCGACTCCGCGATTCTTCGCCAACGCCCGCAGGCTGTAGCGGAGATCCTCAAACATGTGTTATCCGATCGCTCAGTATAGCCCAGTTCGGAACGATCCACCGTCTCATCGTCCGCACGGTGTTCCCGTACAAGAGGATCTACGTCAAGGAGTTTCTCACGCACGCCGAATACGATAAGGGGGGACGGAAGAAATGGCTGTAGCAACAATCAATGAAGCCGCCTACGGCAAGCTCCTCGCGCGAGCGCTCCCGCGCGTAATCAAGGCCGAGCGGGAGAACCAGCGCATTGCCGCAGAGCTGGAAAGGCTCGATACCCTCGGGCGTGCGTTGACGCCCGGGGAGGAAAACCTCGCCGAACTCATGACCGTGCTGGTTCGCCAGTTTGAGGAAACGAAATACCCGCTTGGCCATGCCGAGCCACTTGCGGCCCTTCGAATTCTCATGGAGGATCACGCGGTTCGGCAGCGCGATCCGATTCCCGTGTTCGGATCGAGTAGCGTTGTTTCCGACGCGATGAATGGGAAGCGCTCGATCGGCAAGGCGCACGCGCGTAACCTCGCGGAGTATTTCCACGTACCAGCGAGCCTGTTTATCTGAACAGCGGGCGAAGCCGTGAAATACCCTCTGGGAGGCTCGCCCGGAACGAATCCTCGCGCTGGCCCCGGTGGATCGGACGGCAGCCTTCCAGTGGATGCCGATTCTTGCGCAGACGCGTGGAGTGAAATTCATCGCTACGGCGTGTTCCGCGACGGCCGGCGATTCGGGCCTATTTCGCGGGGGACCATCGAGCACTGAAACGGATCTCCCTTGATCGCCTCCAGCGAATCACGGCGCCTCACGAGCCCGAGAGCCGGCTCAAAAGAAGCCCCAGCGGGGCAGCCATTCCCGCCTCCTCCCGGCCATGCTGGTGTAAGCTGAACTGTGGCCGAGCCCGGTACACAATCCAACCACCTCGTTCGCGGCATCGGCCTCCTCGGCGCCACTTCCGCGAACATGCTGGAAATGATCGGGGTCGGTCCCTTCCTCACGATCCCCATCCTGCTCGGCAAAATGAATGGGCCTCACGCCCTCCTCGGCTGGCTGCTCGGCGCCCTCGTCGCTCTCTGCGACGGCATGGTCTGGGCCGAGCTGGGCGCGGCTATGCCCGGCACCGGCGGCCCATACCGTTACCTCTCAGAAGCCTACGGACCGATGGGCCTCGGCCGCATGATGAGCTTCCTCTTCATCTGGCAGACCATCCTCCTCGCGCCCCTGGGGATCGGCTCCGGCGCCGTCGGCTTCGCGCAGTACGCGCGCTTCCTGTGGAAGGACATGACCTGGCCTCAGGAAAAGCTGATCGCCATGGGCATCTGCCTGCTGCTCACCGCGCTCCTCTACCGCGACATCCGCTCGGTGGGGCGGCTCTCCGTCGTCATGTGGATCGTGGTGCTCGGCACCGTCGCCTGGATCACATCGGCCGGCGTCCTGCACTTCAACCCGCGCCTCGTGCTCGATTTTCCACCGCACGCCCTCGTTCCTTCCCGCGCGTTCTTCTACGGACTCGGCGGCGCCACCCTCATCGCCATGTACGACTACGGCGGGTACAACAACGTCTGCTTCTTTGCCGGCGAAGTGCGCAACCCGCAACGCGTCGTGCCGCGCTCCATCCTCATTTCGATTCTGGCTGTGGCCGCGATCTACATCACCATGAACATCTCGATCATCGGGGTGGTGCCCTGGCGTGAAGCCATTCGCTCCACCGCCATCGTCTCCGACTTCATCCAGAGGCTCTACGGCTCTCCGGCTGCGAAGCTGGTCACCGTTCTGATTCTCTGGACCACCTTCGCCTCCATCTTCGCCGCGCTGCTCGGCTACTCTCGCGTTCCCTATGCCGCCGCCGTCGAAGGGCGATTCTTCCGGCCCTTTGCCTCGCTGCATCCGCGGAAGAATTTCCCGACCTTCTCGCTGGTGTTCCTGGGCATTTGTTCCGCGCTCGCCTGCCTGCTGAACCTGGAAGTGCTGATCAACGCCCTCATTGTGATTCAGGTGTTGATCCAGTTTCTGGCGCAGGTGGTGGCGGTAACGCTGATCCGGCGGCATCGCCCCGACATCGCACGGCCGTACCAGATGCCGCTCTATCCGCTGACCGGCATCATCGCGTTTCTCGGCTGGCTCTATATCCTGGTGGTAAGCGGCACGGGCTACATTCTCGCGGGCCTGGGACTTCTGGCGCTCGGGATCGCCGCCTATCTGTGGCGCGCCCGCCGCTCCCGCGAATGGCCCTTCGGCGCGGAGGCCCAGGCATGACCCTCGACACACTCGTCGCCGGCGAGCTCTACATCGATCTCATCCTCAGCGGCTTCGACTTCTGGCCCCAGCCCGGCCAGGAAGCCTTCGCCCGCAAATTCCGCCGCGACCTCGGCGGCGGCGCAGCGATCACCGCCTGCGGCCTGGCGACGCTCGGAACCCGCGCCGGCGTGTTCGGCGTCGTCGGCGCAGACCACCACGAATGGATCGCCGCCCGCTTCCGCCAATCGGGAGTCGATACCGCAGACCTCGAAGTCCATCCCGACGAACCCACCGCCCTCACCGTAGCCGTCAGCGCGCCCGAAGACCGCGCCTTCTTCACCTACCTCGGCGCCAACCGCAACTTCCCCGAGGCCCTCGAACAAGCCGCAAAAGCGGGCCTTCTCTCACGCGCGCGCCACATCCACCTTGCCTACGCGCCATTCTGGGACACCGCCGCCGATCTCTTCCGCGACATCCGGGCCAACGGTCGCACGATCTCCCTCGATTCCGGCTGGCACGAAGGCTGGCTCGCCGATCCGCGCGCGCTCGACCTCCTGCGCGAGGTCGACCTCTTTTTCCCCAACGAACTGGAAGCCGCCCGCATGACCGGCGAATCCGACCCGCAGGGCATCCTCGAACGCTTTCATGAAGCCGGCATAGCCCGCGTCGTTTTGAAGTTGGGAC
>JBGPKH010000185.1:0-13714 GCA_041485845.1 Bryobacteraceae bacterium | reverse complement strand
CCGCCGCCCAGAGCCAATAGCGCTCGGGGACATCGAGGAACGCCGAGATAATATAAACGAGTTCGCAAGAATTCTCGTCATAAGCAAGCGACCGATCTCTATCCAGTGGGCCTGGCAAAAGGAACGGAGCGACGTTCCTGACCTTTGACTCCCTGCTCTCCGATCTTGCAGCAGACGAACGACCCGCCGGGATTCTGATGTAATCGGAGCTACACCAGCGTCAGGTTGGCTTGCGCCGCGAGGGTAAAGTCCGCGAACTCGCCCCGCTTCAGCTTCGGGAACGCCGCGGCGGCGATCATCGCGGCGTTGTCGGTGGAAAGGGCGGCCGACGGGAAGTACACGGCGAGGCGGCTGGATCGGGCGGCGGCCCGCAGACCGGCGTTGCAGGCCACGCCGCCGGAGATGATCACGCTGCGCGCGTCGATCGCCTCGGCCGACGCTGTCACGCGGCGGAGCAATTCCTCGATCACCGTCCGCTGGAACGAGGCCAGCAGGCCGAGCGTGGTTTTAGGCGTCACCGCCAGCCACTCCTCCACCGACGGCCGCGGGGTTCGGCGAACCAGTTCCCGCCGCAGGTCGATTTCCGGTTTCAGGTCGCGGGCTTCCACCCATCGCAGCACGGCGGTCTTCAATCCGCTGAAGCTGAAATCGAGAGTGTTGCCTTTCATTTTGGCGAGCGTGAAGGCCACGGTTTTCGGATCGCCGTAAGCGGCCAGGCTGTCCACCACCGGGCCGCCGGGATATCCGAAACCCAGAAGCTTGGCAACCTTGTCATAAGCTTCGCCCGCGGCATCGTCGCGCGTCTTGCCGAGCAGCCGGTAGTGGAAATCCGCGCTCACTTCGAACAGATGCGTGTGGCCCCCGCTCACCACCAGCGCCAGCGCGGGATACTCCACCGGCGTTCCGGCGCTTTTGGCTTCGAGAATGACGGCGTGGATGTGGCCCTCGAGGTGGTTGACGGCGATGAGCGGCAGGCCGCGCGCGAAGCTCAGCGACTTGGCGTAGGTGAGTCCGACCAGTAGAGAGCCGACCAGACCGGGGCCGACCGTGGCGGCGACTGCGGCGAGATCCTCCAGCTTCGTGCCGGACTGCGCGAGCGCCTCCCGCACCACGGGCACGATGGCTCGCAGATGTTCGCGCGAGGCGAGTTCAGGAACCACGCCGCCGTATTTGCCATGGGTGCTCATTTGTGAGGCCACCACGGAGGAGAGCACCCTTTCGCCGTCTTCCACCACGGCGGCCGCGGTTTCGTCACAGGAGGATTCGATGCCGAGGATGCGCATTGCTTATAGATTAGCGTTTCGAGGCGGGTGGTACGCTGAAGGCATGCAGATCATGATCGAGATTCCGGATGATCTGGCCACGGCCCTGGTCGCTCCAGGAAGCGACGCGGCACGGGTGGCCCTGGAGGCCCTGGCGCTCGAGGCTTATCGTGAGCGTCGCCTTACCGGGTTTCAGCTCCGTACGCTCTTGGGAATCCCGTCTCGCTTCGAGCTCTACGATTTCTTGAATGAGCATAAGGTCGAGCGGTACACGCTCGAAGACTTTGGACACGATCTCGATACGATCCAAAAGCTGGAGGAAGCCCGGAAGGCCAAAGGCCTGGCATGATCGTCGTGGCCGATGCGGGCCCTATCCACTACCTCGTGCTGATCGAAGCGATTGACGTGCTGGAGCCTCTCTACGAGCGGGTGTTCGTGCCGCGAATCGTGGCTGACGAACTGAGCAGGGCCGGAACCCCAGAAGTAGTGCGGACCTGGGTGGCACAGCCGCACGACTGGTTCGAGGTCCGGCCGGACCCGCCCTCCGCCCTCTGGCTGGAATTCCTCGACCCCGGCGAACGCGCAGCGATCACGTTGGCTCTCTCGCTGCCTGCCGACCGACTCTTGATTGACGATTGGGAAGGGCGCGTAGAAGCTGAGCGACGTCATCTGATCGTGACGGGCACGTTGGGCGTCCTGGCCGAGGCGCATCAGGGGCAACTGCTCGATTTTGAGACTTCGTTCGAGCGCCTCTCGCGAACAGGTTTCTATCTTTCGAGCCGGATCGTCGACCTCGTGCGACGGCGGCTCAAAAAGAAAGAGCCGTGATCGTCACGCGACGATCACGGCCCGTGTCAGTCGATGTAGCCGTCAGAAGTAGAACTTGGCGGCAAGCTCGATGTTGCGTTCGCCCTGCGATCCGCGGATCTGGCCGAAGAGCGACGAAGTAATGGTCTGCGAAGCCGGGCTCGAGAAGATCGGCGTATTGCTCAGGTTGAAGGCTTCCGCCCGCAACTCGAACCACCGCCGTTCGCTGAGGTGGAACTGCTTGCTCAGCGAAAGATCGAGGCGTTTCATTCCCGGACCGGGTGAGGTCCCGATGCCGACGCTGCCGAAAGTACGTGCGCCCGGCTGGGTGTAAGGCGTCGGATCGAGGAACAGCAGGCCGGGTCCAATCTGGTGAAGATCGTTGGGTTTGCCGTTGACGTTGGCGCGGAAGCTGCGTGCGCCGGTTCCCGAGGGATCGCCGCTCATCTTGATGGTCAGCGGGAAACCGGTGTGCGCGGTGTAGATGCCGCCCACCTGCCACCCGCCGAGGACGGCGTCCACCACTGGATTCCAGGAGGAGCCGAACTTCTTCTTGCGCCCGAACGGCGCTTCATACACCACCGAGCCGACGAGATTGTGCCTGACGTCGAAGTAGGTGGGTCCCCATTCGGCGATGCGGTCGTACAGGTTCTGCATGTAGGCGGATTGACCACCGGCCTGGCCGCCTTCGCCGTAGTAGCCGATCGAATCCGACATGCCGTGGGCCCACGTGTAGGCCACGGAGTACTCGAGGCCCATGCTGAAGCGTTTGCGAAGGTGCGTCTGGAGTGAGTTGTACTTCTGGTTGGCGCACGAGCAGGTCCCGGAAATCTGGCTGATCTTGCTGGTCAGGTCGGCGTTGCCCGCGAGGTAGGGGGTTGGAGTGATGGTTCCGTTGATGAGCTGCTTCTGGAAATACGGCATGGCGACCACCAGGTGCGTGCCATGCTGTCCGACGTAACCGACCGACAGCAGGTTCTGCGCGGGCAACTGGAATTCGAGGGTCAGGTTCCACTGCTGGACTTCAGCGGGACGGACGTTGGGATCCCACAAGCGGATCGTTGCGCCCTTATAGGGATCGAGAGGGTTCAAGCCCGAAAGACCCTGTGCCAGGTTGGTACCGGGAAGGATGTCGCTCGGAGTGTTGTAGAGCGTCGTATACTCCGTGGCGAATGGCGGGTTCAAAGGCAGGCGCAGGTTAGTGCCCGTGCCCTCCATGAACGAGGAAATGGTATACGCCCCGCGAACCACCATCTTCTTGCCTAGAATGTCGGGGGTGTAGGCGAAGCCGATGCGGGGTTGGAAGTCCTTCTTATACGGGTTGTAAAGTGCGCGGCTGTTGCCGTTCTGGCCGGCAATCTGCTGTACGCCGGTGAACAGGCCGAAGTTGGCCTGGCGGTTGGCGACTTCGACGAGGGGAGTGTGGTACTCCCAGCGCAGACCGAGGTTCAGGGTCAGGCTGTTGGTAACGCGCCAGTCGTCCTGGAAGTAGAAGCCGTAGATGGTCTTGCGGTGGCCCCAGGTTCCGGTGCTCAGGCCGCGCCCGAGGCTGTCCGGCAGGCCCAACACGAAATCGGCCTCGCCCACCAGTTTGCCGCCGGGATTGATGGCGTTGGCGGCGGTAAAGCGGCCGCCGAAACTGATATAACCGCTACGGCCGTTGTTGCCGGCATAGAAGACGTTCATCTGCTGGCGCAGAATATTGCCGCCCATCTTCATCATGTGGCGGCCGCGAATCATGGTGAGATTGTCCGCGTAGTGGTACGTGGTGGTCGCGAACAACTGCTGGGTTCCGATGTTCGCGCTGCCGAGCCCCGCCGTAAAGGCAAAGCCCTGAAGCGAGAGCAGTCCCGCACCGGCGTTCTGAATACCGAGCTTGGTGGCCACGTCGCCCTGGCCTCTGTCCTGGCCGCCGTTGTTGAGCATCAGGTTGTTCACCCCCACGCGGGCCTCATTCACCAGGGTCGGGCTGATGGTGCGCGTCCAGTTGATCACGCCGTTCTGGAACGGGGCGATGTTAAAGCTGTCATAGCGGAAAGGAAGCGTGTTGACGCCGGGCTGATCCTGCCGGCCGTTCGAATAACGGGCGCTCAGGTCGTCCTTGCCGGACGCTTTGTAGTCGAGCTTGAGGTCGCCCTGGTCCGATTTCACGTAGCTCGAGCTGGTATAGAAGTAGTTGGTGTCGGTGACCAGGGCCTGGGTGGAAAGCGTCGGCAGCGGATAGAGAGTCTGGTCCGCGAACAGCTTCTGCACCACCGGGCTGAACTGGCTGACCGGAATCTGGTTGTTGGCGAAGGGGGCGCGGGCGCCGGTGGCGGTATTCACCGTCGCCGGGTTGTAGAGCTGGATACCGCCCGCCACGCCGGAGTATTTCGGATCGAGCAGGTTCGAGAAGTCGCCCGTACGCCATGCCGCCGGCATCAGAGTGGTGGCGGAGACGCTGGGAGGCGTGGCGCGACGCAGGCCCTGGTAATCGGCAAAGACGAACAGCTTGTCCTTACGGACCGGTCCGCCGAAGGTGCCGCCGAACTGGTTCCAGCGGATGGGCGAACGGAAGTTCTGTCCGATCGTCCAGTTGCGGCCCCAGTTGTTGGCATTGAGTTTGTCGTTGCGAAAGTACTCGAACACGTTGCCGTGGTACTGGTTGGTGCCGGACTTCACGATCACGTTGATGATGCCGCCCTGGAAGTTCCCAAACTCGGCGGATGGATTGTTGGTGATCATCTTGAATTCGGCGATGGCGTCGAGGTTCGGCTGATACGACGACAGGTTGTCCGAAGTCTGGTTGTTGTCGACGCCGTCCAGCAGGAAGTTGTTGCCCTCTTCGCGGTTGCCGTTCACATACGGGCGGCCGCCGCCGGTGGTGCGCACGCCGCTATTGAACCCGGACGGATTGGGCGTGGTGACGCCCGGCGCGAGCAGCGTCAGCGAGATCGGGTTACGGCTGATCAGCGGGGTGTTGATGATGGTATTCGCGCTGATGACCGAGCCGACCTGCGTGGTCTCCGTCTGCAACTGGGCGGACTCGGCGGTCACCGAGACACTTTCGCTGATGGCCCCGACTTCCAGGCGCGCATCCACGCGCGCTCTCTGATTGATTTGCAGCACGATCTCGGGATCCACGTGGGCCTTGAACCCCGCGGATTCGATTCTGAGCTCATATCGGCCGACGGGTATGCGCGGGAACGCGTAGATCCCGTCTTCATTGGTTTTGGTTGGCCACTGGGTCTGGCGGTCCAGGTCTTTGGCTGTGACCGCAGCGCCCACAATAGCGCCGCCCGACGGATCGGTGACACGGCCGGTAATACCCGCGCTGACTTCCTGTGCCATCACAGGCAGACAGCTCAGGCAGGTTAAGGTGGCGACAAATAGGAGTTTCCTCTGCATAAGATCCCTTTCTAGTTGATACATGCATTATATCAGGCAAACCGAACTGGCGAGGTCGAATTCATGCACAATGAGATACAGCCATGGGAAAGGCACCGCAGGCCCACGATCCCGAAGCCATTCGCCTACAGCTTCAGCGCATCCTGGTGAGCCCCGTCTTTTTACACTCGGACCATCCTCTCCGGCCGCGTCGACGACCTCAAGGAGTACACCATCGCCATCGTGGCGTTCGACCGCCCCACGCACTACGACCCCGCCGCCGACCCGATCGTGCGCGTCGAGGCCCGCCGCCTGCGCAAGAAGCTCGACGAATCCTACCTGACGCACGGGGCCAACGATCCGGTGGTCATTCAACTCCCCAAGGGCGGCTACCTGGCGGCGTTCCAGTTCCGGCGGGGGTGCTTCCTACCGTTCGGGAACTATCTGCAAACACGTGCAGTCGCGAGAGAGCCGCGACCGTAGGGAGGTCCCGATGGGCCGCGGCGGCCCACCAAAGGGCATGAAGACGCGGCCGGTGCGGGCTGGGTATTTTCGCCGGTTCTTCGCCGCGTCTTCAACCGAGCGGGATTTCGCGGCCGGGCCGAGCAAATCCCGACAACGTGTAAGCACTTGACCGGCCAAATCCAAGAAGGATGCGCATCATTCGGACCATTTCGCCAACTCGCCGGAGAGCCGCGGAGAAACGGAGTTCAGCGCGGAGGAAGACCAAGAGAAAACGGGTCCCGGTCAATTGGCGGCCGTGTTTTTCGCTGTCGCGGTGGGAGAGCGCAGAGGAGGCGGAGATCGCAGAGAATTGCGCCGGAAAGATGCGATTCTGTTCCAGCCGTTATTTTGAATCTTGATGCGAGGCCGATCCTGGCGCCGCCGAAAAATGACGAAAGATTGGCCGGTCAACAAGCACCCCGGTGCACTCCGGCGCGGGCGGCGCGGGTCGCTGATTGCAATTCACGGAACGCAGTTATACAATCGGTGAACGCTTGATACCAACAAACCAGGAGGGGAAGGCCCAGCATGCCAAGGAATATTCGAATCAAGATCTCGCTACTTGCCGCTGTATCGCTGGCGGCGGGAGCGCTTTGGGTTCACGCGCATCACGACGTAGTGTCGGCGCAAAGCACGGCCCGGTTCACCGGTCCCACCAGTTCGCAGCCGATCGCGCTGAGCGCGGATGACTGGCTGCTGGCGGTCGCCAACCCGGACAACGACAGCGTCAGCATCTTTGACGTCAGAAATGGAGCCAATACCCGGGTAGCCCAGGTCAGCGTCGGTAAGGAGCCGAATGGCGTAGCGGTGTCTCCCGACGGTACGCGGGTCTATGTGGCCAACACCGTGGGCGGGACCGTCACCGTCCTGGCCGCGGATCGGGCGAATACCGCCTACGGCGCCATTGTGACTACCATTCCGGTCGGGACCGAGCCCTATGGACTGGCGCTGACGCCATCCGGCCGGAAACTGTACGTGGCGAACGCCCGTTCGAACAGCGTCTCGGTGATCGACACCACTACCAATCAGGTCGTCAAAACGATCTCCGATGCCGGAATCGAGCCGCGGGGGATCGCCATCACCAACGGGGGCGGCGCCGATACGCAAGAGACGGTGTTCGTCACGCAGTTTCTGGCGCTGCCGGCGCCCGGCAAGCAAGATGGCTCCGACGATGCGAAGACCGGCCGGGTGACCGTGATTTCCGGCGCCACCGACACAGTCACCGGCACGGTTACGCTAAGTGCGCTGGCGGATACCGGCTTCAAGGCCGCGGGTGACGCATTGGCGCGGATCGCACCGCCGGCAGCTCCCGTAGCGGCAGACTTCAAATTCGTCACCGGAGCGTACCCGAACCAGCTCAACAACATCGCGATCCGGGGACGCTTCGCTTTCGTGCCCAACACGGGCGCCTCGCCGAATGGCCCGACCCGGTTCAACGTGAACACGCAAAGTCTGCTGAGCGTGATCGACACGGGAAGCAAGGCGGACGCGGGCAAGACGATCAACATGCACCAGGCGGTGGGGAGTCAGACGAACGCCGCAAAACAGTTCATCACGCAGCCGTGGGCCATGGCGTTCAAGCACCTGGCCGACGAGGGCTACGTAGTCAGCGCTGCCAGCAATATCGTCGTCAAGCTGAAAATCGATCCCGCGACTGGCGCCGCCACCGTCCAGAACGATCCGGCCGACGCCACCCGCGTGCTCGAGATTCCGGCCGGCAAGAATCCGCGAGGCATTGTGGTCAGCGCCTCCGATAAGACGGCGTACGTGATGAACTACGTATCGCGCGACGTGACGGTCATCGATTTGAGCGGAACGGTGGAGAAGGTCGCGGTGACGCTGCCATCCGCGAGCCTGCCCACGGCAGGAACCGCGGAGGACAAGGTCCATATCGGCAAGGAACTGTACTTCACGTCCATCGGGGAGTTTGACCCGCCGGCGGCGGGACAGCCCGCCATCACCGGGCGGATGTCGAACGCCGGGTGGGGAGGCTGCTCGACATGCCACCCCTTTGGCCTGACCGATAACGTCGTTTGGATCTTCGGCGCTGGTCCGCGGCGGACGGTTCCGCAGCACGTGGATTTCGTCCCAGGCGATGCCACGACGCAGAGAGCTTTGAACTGGTCCGCGATCTTCGACGAAGTAGAGGATTTCGAGGCGAACATCCGCGGCGTCTCCGGCGGTCTCGGGCTGATTGTCCTGGCAGACGGCATCACGCAAGATCCCAATATCGCGGCCTTTACGCCCGCCAGCGGCGGACGGCTGCAATTGAAAGTGCGTGGCGTGCCGGCCTGGGATGCCATCAAGGCCTATGTCGTCTCGGGAATCCGCGCGCCCATTTCACCCGCCTCCAAGACCGATCCGGATGTGGTTGCCGGGCGGGCCCTTTTCATCGACTCCAACTGCCAGGCGTGCCATGGCGGCGCGCAATGGACCAGCAGTAAGATCCGCGCCGCGGCCCCGCCGGACGCGAGCCTGCTGGTGGGCGCCCAGTTAATCGCGGAACTGCGTGCCGCGGGCACCTTCGATCCGGCGGTAACCAACGAGGTTCGGGCGACCGCGGTTGCGCCGCTGGGCGCCGCCGGGTTCAATCCTCCTTCGTTGCTCTCGTTGTTTGCGTTCCCGCAAACGTTCTTCCACAACGGCTCGGCCGATACGCTGGACGCGGTCATGCAGAATGTGGCCCACCGTTCGGCGGGCACGGGAGCGGATCGGCTGACGAGCGCCAGTCAACGCGCGCAACTCATCAAGTTTCTACTATCGATTGATAGGGCCACAGTGCCGATCTCGCCGGCGGCACCCGGCGCATTGAAGAATATCTCGGCCGCGAGCGGAGGCGCAACGGTGTCTCCGGACAGCTTTGTTAACGCCAACACCGACTCCACGTCGCTGGCGACGCAGACCCTGCAGGCGGCTATCCCCTATCCGGCAGTCCTCGCGGGAAGCACGGTTTCGATCAGAGATTCCGCTGGGGTCCTGCGGCTGGGAGCGCTGCAGTTTGTTTCGCCGGTGCAGATCAACTACGTGATGCCCGCCGCTACCGCAGTGGGCCAGGCTACGGTCACGGTGGTTGCGGCGAACGGCGCAACGGCCAGCGGTACCGTGCCGATCGCGGCGGTAGCGCCGGCGCTCTTCGCGATTCCCCCGGCGGGTGTGGCCGCCGCCTTTGGGATTCGAGTGAATCCGGACAACTCGCAAAGCCCGGTCAACGTGTTTCAGTGCGGCGCGACCGCCGACAGTTGCGTGGCGGCGCCCATCGATGTTTCCGGAGGTCCCGTGTACCTGACGTTGTACGGCACGGGCATCCGTAACCGAAGCTCGCTCGACAACGTGCGCTGCACGATTGGCGGCGTGGATGAACCCGTCTTATTCGCGGGCGCGGGGGGCGGCTTCCCGGCGCTCGACCAGGTGAACGCGCAGGTTCCCGCCAGCTTGCGCGGCCGCGGACCGGTCTCGATTGTGGTGACCGTCGACGGGCAGAGCACGAATCCGGTGACCATCAACGTTCAGTAACAAAACGGGCCGCCACCCCGCCGGTATGGCCACGGCGGCGGCCCTCTTTCTGAAGCCGGCAGGCTTGCACCACCGTGGATCGCGATTCAGTTTTTCAACTCCACCACCACCGCTTCGAACGGCTGATCGCTCAGGTTCTCTTCTTTGTGCTTCACCGGGGCGCCCCAACTCGCTTCCCCCGCCTTATGCTGCGCGGTCTCCGTCTTGCCGTCGGCCAGCGTCATGCGGGTGTTTTGGTCCGTGAGGTACACCACCACGCGATGGAGAACGTGCTCATGCACCGGCACCGCTTTCCGCGGCCCGATCCTCACCCGCGTGACGCGCACCTGGCTGTTCTCGAACTCCACCCGGTATGCTTGGGGATCGACCTTCGGCGGATCGAGCGCCGTCTTAACCGCCTTGCCGGGATCGCCCTCCTTCTTGATCTCCACTTCGACGATGGTCACCGGCCGATCGCTCGTGACCTCGGATGTGTGCATACCGCCCGCCGGGCTCCACTTCACTTCGCCCGCTTTCCACTCCAGGTTCACCTTCCTGCCGTCCTGATACTGGATGTCCTGACGCCCGGGCTGGAGGTAGACCATCACGCGGTTCAGTTTGTGCTCGTGCAGGGCCGTCCTGGCGCGCGGCTGGTCGGTAACCACCACTACCCTCACCTGGCCGTTCTCTATCGGCGTCTGGTTTTGGCCGGAGAGGCCGGCTCCAGCCGCGATGAAAACCGCGAGCAGCCGGCGGGTGTACGCGGTTCGAGGTTGCATTGGCCCTGTTTGCATAGGGCGCCGTGTTTGCATAGGGCTATGATACAGCCGGAGCCTGCGTGGCGGGAGGCAAACCTATGCTCCTGGAGGCCAAAGAGTGCATGGCTGGCCGCGGGTCAATATGCCGTCACGCCTGTCGATCAGTTCCACCAGCGCCGCTACCCGGCGCTCGAAGGCGGGATGCACCTCGCTGGTTCGCTGCAGCACTGCGCGCGCCCGGCTGACCTGTCGATCGAGAGCGATGACGGCCCGGAGCGGATCGACCGTATTGAAATGAAGCATCAAACATTAGTTTCGCCATACTCCCGGAATTCTCACCAGAATTTCACGATTCCGCCGGATCGGCGGCCGCTCTCAGTAGCGCCCTTTACGCTCCGCCCTGCGCCCCATCGCCGGCCACGCGCCCATCGGGGCGATCAGCGAAGCCAGGATCAGGTACCCGGCCTTGCGCGCTTCTCCCGGCGCGAAATGGTAGCCGCTGAAGATGTAGCCCTTCACCATCAGTATCGTCACCGCCAGGCTCCACAGGAAAAACAGCCACCGCCACGTTCCCCTCAGCGCCAGCACCACCGCGATGAGTCCGCCAAGCGATCCGAAAAACACTACGTAGGTCAGGGTGGAGCCTGTCCACGGCAGCATGCCCAGGTGCAAGCTATTCGCGCCGGACGCCAGCGTCAGGCCGGAGATCGCCAGCAGGAACAGTGCCAACAATCCGTGGAACAGATAACTGAGATAGCGTATCAGCGCCTTCAAGGCCTCCACTAGGGCCACCTCCTCGTCGATGGAATCGCTATTCTATCAAGTCGCTGGTAAGCCGTGGCAGATATCGGGATCTGAAATACCACCCGCGCTGGAAAGGCCGGAGCTTCGCACGGCGACTTTATTCCACGTTGAATCAATAGGGTTAAGGGACTGGGCAAGGTTTCCGAACTGGCCTGGCGGCAACGCCGCCAGGGTCTGGTCAAGTTGCTCCCGCCGGCCGGCGAAGTGCTGCGCGGTTCCCTGGTGGAGCTATGTCACCCGCGGTAATCCCTCCTGCAAATGCTCTTCAGGCGCAGAAGATCCGGCTCAGCGCGGGCACTCAACGGCTCATGGAAAGCCATTTTTATTCCCACGCTCACTTACTCTGTCCAGCCTTCTCGGCAGCGCGAGCCGCACCCAGCATGTTGGTCATGGCGTAATTCCCCTCGTGACAGGCGTACTCATATAGCGGCCCCTCGCTCTCGATCATGGCAATTTCGCCCGTCCAGGGCTTCGTGAAGGCCGTTGGATCGTCCACGGTGAAGCGGTAGAGGATGGTGTCCGGGCTAGTGCGCGTGAAGCGTTCGACAAGGTGGAGGTTCCGATCCGATCCCCGGTAGTTGGTCTTGTCTGTGAAATTGGTGGTGTCCACGACAAGGGTATCGCCTTCCCAATGGCCGCTCGAATCTCCCATCCACTGGCGTGTATTCCCGCCGAGGTGGGGCCGGCCATCCAAGGGGATGATGCGAACATCGTGAATCATCTCGGTGTAAATGGCCACATATTCGCCGGTTTGCACAATTTGATAGTTGTTGTTGTAGGGGCCGGGAACCATAGGCGGCCCGGCAGTCGGCCAGAGGATGCAACGCACCGGCAAGCTCATATCTTGAGGACCAGTGGGGAGGCGCCGCTGCACTTCGGCTCGCCCCGCTGCCGCTCGCTGCGCTTGGGGCGTAAGGAGAGGAATTCTCCCGTCGGGGGGATCGATCACGATCGACGTGCGCCGCGTGGGCGAGATCTTCGTCCCACGCTCGAACCAGGCCTCGTTATAAGCGAGAGCGACGTCGGCTTCGGCAGTCGAGCCGCGGCGGTCGCGGTTGTTCGTTTCGAGGATCCGCTTCTCGAATTCCGCCGCTTCGTCTTCGGTAAGAAATTCCTTTCCGGCAAACCCGCCGGGGCGCTCAAAGGGAGTTAGGGTGGCGTTGGTCCAGAATCCCGCTAGATCCGGGTGGCCGCCTGCCGCGCGTGGCGCGGTCCAGGCTTTCGCCTTTCCTTTCTGGTTCGCCGCAGCCGAAGGGGCTTGGGCGTTCAGGGCAACCGCCAGCGCGAGAAACAGACTTACAAGCACCACAGTACTCCTCCCAACGAGAAATCGATGTCTCATACGAAAATCCTCTAACCTGTCCGCCTTTTGCGGAGCGGCTCGTAGAGCCATATTCGGATCGGTCCAGATTATACCGCACCGAGTCATGTAACGAATGGTCAATCTGGAATTCACTTTCCCTGGGGGGCGGCGCCTGGCCAAATGGCAGCCTGGAAGCGCGATGAACGTTAAAGCTGGAAGAATCACGGGCGGCACACAGATCATCAGCAGCCCCGTGAAACCGTTGCTGGCCTGGGAACGGCTACAACCGGGCGAGGGCGAGGATACCGCCGCTCTCCGTCTACCGCGCCGCATCCCCAGAAGCCCGCGCTTCAGCTAAGGGAGTCGCCTTCAGCCAGGATTACCCGCAGCCCATGCTGGTGGTCCGCACCGAAGAAGATGCCCCCTCGTCTACATCACTTCTTCCGACCACTCCTGAAGCGCCTGCTTCACCTTGCTCATGAACCGATCGGCCAGCGCGCCATCGACCAGGCGGTGGTCGAAGCTCAGCGACAGATGGCAGATGTAGCGAATGGCGATGGCGTCGTCGATCACCACCGGAGTTTTGTCCACCGTGCCGACGCCCAGGATGGCGGCCTGCGGCTGGTTGATCACCGGGGTGCCGATCAGGCTGCCGAAGCTGCCGAAATTCGTAATGGAGAAGGTGCCGCCCTGCACCTCGTCGGGTTTGAGCTGGCGCGAGCGGGCGCGCGTGGCCAGGTCCACGATAGCGCGCTGCAAACCGAGAACGTTCTTCTCGCCGGCGGTGCGAATCACCGGCACGATCAGGCCGTTCTCCAGAGCCACCGCGATCCCGATGTTGATGTCGTTGTGATAGATGATGTTGTTTCCGTCGAGCGAGGCGTTGAGCAGCGGGTACTGGCGCAGCGCCGCCACGGTGGCACGCGCGATGAACGGCAGGTACGTCAGCGAGAATCCGTAGTTCTGCTGGAACGTGTCCTTGTGGCGTTCCCGCACCTTCGCGACCTTGGTCATATCCACGCGGTGAACCGTGGTGACGTGCGGCGAAGTTCGCTTGGACATCACCATGTGCTCGGCGATCTTGATCCGCATGGCGCTCATCGGCTCGATACGCGTGCGCGCCTGGCCGGCCGCTGCCGGGAGTGGCGCTGGCGCGGGCGGCGGTGGCGCCGCGGGTGGCGCGGGAGGCTGTGCTTGCGGCGGGACTGGCGGAGCGGCCGGCTTCGCACCCTGCTGCGCCAGCCAGTCCTCCAGATCCTGCTTGGTGATGCGGCCGCCGGCGCCGGTGCCCTTCACGCGGCCGAGATCGATGTTGTGCTCGCGCGCCATCTTGCGCACCAGCGGCGAAAGCGGGCCGGAGGGCTCAGGGGCGGGCGCTGGCTCTGCCACCTGCTGCGGTGCGGGCGCCGGCTGAATGG
>JBGPKH010000184.1:0-13719 GCA_041485845.1 Bryobacteraceae bacterium | reverse complement strand
GGACATCGCGCTACGCTTGATGCCCGCGGCGAGCGTTTCCCCGGGAACCAACTCCATCACGAGGGCGCGCTGGCCATCGGATTCCACGAGGCCGTGGAGGATCGCGATGTTGGGGTGATTGAGCGACGCCAGCAATTCGGCCTCACGCTGGAAGCGAGCCATGCGCTCCGGATCCTGTGCAACCGCCGCCGGCAGCACCTTCAGCGCGACGTCGCGCTTGAGGATGGTGTCGCGTGCGCCGTAAACTTCGCCCATGCCGCCCGCGCCGAGAGGGGCCACAATTTCGTAAGAGCCCAAGCGAGTTCCTGGAGGCAGCGGCATAGAGCTTCGAATCATCTTACCCTACCGGCCTGCGCGGCGGACCGGTCGCGATCGGGTGCGCGACGCAAAAGTGGACGCCGACGCGATTCATCAGCAAAACGGCTTGAATCTGAGCGTATGTCTGCGCCAGGCAGGGGGCGCTCTTGTGGGGCAGTTGCTAATCTGCGGCCGATTGTCAATCGGCCAACTGCCGCGTTTGCACCGGACAGCGGCGGTAGACAACCGCCGCGCAGGCTGCCAGCCTGGCTGCCAGCCTGCCCCACATCACGCCAGCGATCCCACTTTCATGTCGTGCATCCTACGCTCCGGACCTGCCCGGGTGCATCGCGGCCGGATCCGGTTTTGAGGAAACGGCCGAACTCATGCGCGGCGCCGCCGAAAAGCGCCAGGAAGCCATGCACGCGGATGGCGACACCATTCCCGAACCTGCAACCCCCGCGGATAACGTCGAAGCGCCCGCCCCATGAAAGCTTCCGGTGAAATTTGTGAACGGCCCTCGCCAACTGCATTTCGAATGGGACGCCGCGAGAGCTCTATCGAACGAGCACAAACACGACGTGGCTTTCACGCTGGCAGTGAGCGTCTTCCGCGATCCTCGTATTCAAACCATGTTCGATGAGGACCACGGCGACTCCGAAGAACGCTGGATCGCATCCGGCTTGGCTTCCAATGGGATGCTGAGGGCGCGTTATGAACACCGGCCGAGACGACGACATGAAACCAGAATATGACTTCAGCCGCGCCGAGCGGGGAAAGCACTTTGCCGGCGCCGGCGCTGTGTTCCACATTCCCGTGTACCTGGAACAGGATGTCCAGACCTTTCTGATGGAGAAGGCGGCCAGTAAGGGTGTTGCCCTGGACCGCTTGGTGAACGACCTGCTGAAGGGCGACATCGAGGCGTTTCGAACGCTTGGCTAGCGGTGAGCCGCGGAGGTTATGCGAAGTGCGAATCGCCGGGGCGCACCACCGGCGGCGGCCCGCAATTTTACAGTTATAAAAGAGGCTCCGATAGGCTACGCTGCGCTGGATGGGGGACAATACTTATCAGAATGCCTGTTCACGGCAAGGACGTGCCGCAGGGACACGCGCACGGAGGGGACCCGCGCGCGGTACTCATCGTGGAAGATTCGGAAAACAGCGCCGCAACCCTGGAGATCGCCTTCCTGGGGATCCCCGGTTTGTCGGTGTTGCTGGCTTCATCCGCCCTCGAGGCGCTGCGCATCCTGCACCGGCCCGGCCTCGCCGTCCAAGCCGTTGTCACCGATCTGAACATGCCCCGCATGGATGGATTCGAGATGATCCGTCGAATTCGCGAAGACCAGTGTCTGTCCTCTACCCCCATCATCGTCGTCAGCGCCGACACCGACCCGGAGACTCCGGAGCGCGTGGCCCAACTGGGCGTGAGCGCGTTTTTTCCCAAACCCTATTCGCCTGCCCAAGTGCGACGGAAACTGGAGCAGATTCTCGATGGTACGACTCAGTAAGTTTTTCGGCCTGGCCGCAGTGCTCTGGCCTGTATTACTCGCGGCGCAAGCGCAACCAGAGCTCTCCGGCATCCTGGAGAGGCTGGACCGCCTGGAGCGGGAGAATCGTGCACTGGCCGAAGAAGTGCGGGCCCTGCGCGCGAAGTTCGACGGCTCCGCGGACTCGAAAACCAACCCAACCTCCGACGGCCAACCGGTACCGGAAGCTGCACCAACGGATCACCCCATCAGCCCCGGCGCCACCCTGGAGGATAAGGTCGAGATTCACGGCCAGCGCATCGACGAGCAGGCCCAGACCAAGGTAGAAGCGTCTCAGAAATTCCCCATTCGCCTCTCCGGCATGGTGTTGTTCAATGCCTTCATGAATTCGAAGCAGAACGGAGGGCTGGATTACCCCCTCACGGCGTCGGTGACAGGCCCGGGCAGAGCGGGCGCCACCTTGCGGCAGACGATCGTGGGCCTGGAATATCGCGGTCCGACGACGGTGTGGGGAGGCAACGTTCACGGCTCCGTGTACATGGATTTCTTCGCCGGCGCCAACATCAGCGCCATTCGGCTGCGCACCGGCTCGATCGGCATCGACTGGAAGAATCGCCACGTCACGGTAGGGATCGAGAAGCCCATCTTCAATCCCCGCGAGCCGAGCTCCCTGGCCCAGGTCGGAGTCTCTCCGTTAACCGGAGCCGGCAACCTGTGGCTGTGGCTTCCGCAGGTTCGCTTCGAGCAGGACATTTCGTTCACCCGGGCAACCGGTCTGCGGGCGCAGGCGGGTGTCATCCAGACACGCGAAGTCGGCCCATACCCTGGCTCCGGTTTTACGGGCACCGTGGAGGCATCGCGTCCGGGCCTCGAAGGCCGCTTCGAGTTCTTCCACAACCTGGACGACGAACGCCGCGTGGAGGTGGCGTCGGGCTTCCACACCAGCCAGACCCACGTGGCCGGTCAGTCGGCGCCCTCCAGTCTCTACTCGCTCGACTGGTTTTTCAATCCCTCGCGGCGCATCGAGTTCACCGGCGCCTTCTACAGCGGACAGAACGTGGCGCCTCTGGGCGCGGGTTACCAGCAGGGATTCGGCGTCTACTATGGACGCCATATCGAGGTGGTAGAAAGCCGCGGAGGTTGGGGCCAGTTGACCATCCACACCCTGCCGCGGCTCGATTTCCATCTCTTCAGCGGCCAGCAGGATGATCGCAACGGCGATCTGATCGCCGGCCGTATCGGCAAGAATATGATGTTCGGAGGAAATCTTTACTATCGGCTCGCGCCCAATGTCATGCTGGGACTGGAGACGTCACAGCTCAGGACCACTTACATCGGGCAAGGAGTCCGCATCAACAACCACTATGACCTGGCGTTGGCTTATCTTTTTTAGCGTCGGTCTGCTGCCCGCTCCCGTGCCAAACGGCGCGGCCGGCGGAACGGTCAATGGCGAGGTGGAAATCACCAATTCCCACGAGCCCGCCGTGCGCCGAAACAAGGACTACTCGGGCGTAGTTCTCTGGCTGGAACCCGTGGACCATACCGAGCCGCCGCGTCCGGTCCCCAAGCACGTGCAAATGGTGCAGAAGGACCGGCACTTCAACCCGCACGTGCTGGCGGTTGCAGTGGGCAGTACGGTGGATTTCCCGAATCGCGACCCGTACTTTCACAACGCTTTTTCCAATTTCAGCGGCCAGACTTTCGACATCGGGCTCTATGCGCCGGGCACCAGCAGAAGCAAGCTGTTCAAAGATCCGGGCATCGTGCGGGTGTTCTGCAATATCCACCCGACGATGAGCGCGATCATTGCCGTACTGCCTAACGACTGGTACGTTCTCACCGAGTCGTCCGGCAAGTTCGGCATTCCCAATGTTCCACCCGGGGAGTACCAGTTGCGCATCTTCTATGAGCGGGCGCTGCCGGAAAACCTCAGGTTCCTGGAACACCGCATTACCGTTCCGGCGACCGGTCTTACTCTGCCCCTGATTTCCATTTCCGAGACGGGCTATATCCCGCCGCCGCACATGAACAAATACGGCAAGCCGTATTCGCCTGTCCCTAACGACAGCACGTATCCGGGAGCTCCCAAATGATGCGGGCCCGATTCTCCAGGCTATCGCTGCTGACCAAAATCCTGCTCTCCACGTCCGTTTCGCTGACGGTGTTGTTCGCCATCACCGGCCAGATCGTACTCCGGCACTTCACCCAGACGATGTGGGACAGCCTGCAGGAAGAGGTGCAGAACAGCTTTCAGGTGTATACGTCGTTGCTGCAATCGCGCGCCGACCTGCTGTCTTCGGTGAGCCGTCTCATGAGCACGATGCGGGAGGTGCGGTTGGCTTTCAGCACGGGCGACAAGGCCACGATTGAAGATACGGCCGGCGAGCTGTGGTCGAAGATCTCCGTTTTCAATCCGCTTTTTCTGGTGGCCGAGCCGGGAGGCAAAGTCATCGCCTCGCTGGGCGGCGTGACGACGTTTCCCCTGGATCGGAGTCTGGACCTGGTGAAGCAGGCCGCCCGGAAATTTCCGGAGCAGTCCACCGGTTTCTACCTGCAAGCCGATGAACTGTACCAGATCTCCGTCACGCCGCTGTATGTGGATTCCACTCACGGACCGGCGTTGCAGAACGTCCTGGTGGCCGGTTATCGCGTGGACGCCCTGGTCGCGCAGCAACTGAAGCAGCGGACCAACAGCGAATACCTGGTGCGGACTCCGGGGGGTGTAATCGCCTCCACGCTGAACCCGCGGGCCACGCGCGTGGTCCTGGCGAATATCGGGAACGCGCGTGGGTCGGAGCCGGTGAGCGACGGCGTCCTGAAGTATGCCCGTTTAGACACGCCGCTGCGCGACATCACCGGCAAGCAAGTGGCCGAAATCTGCATCCTGCGATCGTTCGAAGGCCCCCAGCAGCGCATCGCCAGCCTATACAACCGCATCGTCCTGCTGTGGGCCCTGGCGGTGTTCGCCGGACTTGGCCTCACCTACCTGCTGGCCCGCCGGATCGTGGAACCGGTGAAGCAACTGGACCGCGCCGCGGCGGAAGTAGCGCGTCAGAACTACGCGATCGAGGTCGAAGTCACTGGTGAAGACGAGATGGGACGCCTCGCGCGCACGTTCAACAACATGTGCGCCTCCATCCGGCAAGCGCGGGAGGACCTGATTCGCCAGGAGCGCATCTCCACCATCGGACGCCTCTCCGGCTCCATCGTACACGATCTGCGCAATCCGCTCGCCGCAATTTATGGCGGCGCGGAAATGCTGGTGGATGCGGATCTGCCGCCCGCGCACGTGAAACGACTGGCCGGTAACATCTATCGCGCGTCGCGGCGCATTCAGGAACTGCTGCAGGACTTGCTCAACGTGTCGCGCGGAAAGAGCCTGGCGCCTGAGGTTTGCCGGCTCCGCGAAGTGGCCGCCGCCGCCTGCGAATCGCTGGCGGCTACAGCCGAAGGCCAGGGGGTCGCGGTGGGCCTCTCCATTCCTCCCGATATCGAACTGCCTTTGGAGCGCAGCCGCATGGAGCGCGCGTTCGTCAATCTGATCGGGAATGCCCTGGAGGCCATGCCCGATGGCGGCGAGATCCAGATCTCCGCGATTTTGGAAGGCGGCTCGGTAGTGGTCCAGGTGCAGGACAACGGCCCCGGGATCGCGCCCGAGATCCGCGCATCGCTCTTCCAACCGTTCGTCAGCGCCGGCAAGCGGAACGGCCTGGGTCTGGGTCTGGCGCTCACGCGGCAGACCGTCCTGGAGCACGGCGGCGACATGTGGGTGGAATCGGAACCCGGCCACGGGGCGCGCTTCCAGTTCCGGCTTCCCGGGGCGCAGGTGGCCCAGACGCAAAGTCTGCACGCTTAAGAGCCGGCACTCCGCTTCCTCACGGCCGCGGTAAGCCGCCGATCTCAAAAAGCCGCGCGCATCGGCAAGGGCAGCAGCCGGACCACCCGCGAGGTTTGCATCTCGAATTGACCGTTTTCGGTCGAGTCTAGTCTCGGCTTGACAACCAACCCGATCTCAGTTAACAAGGTGTGGAGGTCCGACAATGTCCCACGATGGTGTTTCCAGACGGCACTTTTTTTTCGGGGCGCTGCTGGCCGGCGCGGTCCCGGCCGGCGGCTACGGCAGCGTGCCGTCGCTCAGAGCGCTGGGCTACAAACCCTTCTATGAAAAGCTGAACGTAGCGGCCATCGGCTGCGGCGGGCAGGGAGGCGTGGACCTCAACGATGCGGCGCGCAGCGAGAACATCGTGGCGTTGTGCGATGTGGACGAAAACCGCGCCGCGGCGAGTCTGAAGCGCTTCGAGAAGGCGCCCAAGTACAAAGACTTCCGCGTGATGCTGGACAAGGAAGGCAAGAACATCGACGCCTGTACCATCGGGATTCCCGACTTCATGCACGCCACGGTGGCGCTCGCCTGCATGCAGCATGGGAAGCACGTCTACCTGGAGAAGCCGCTGACGCGAACTCCCTGGGAATCGCGCCTGCTCCAGGAGGCGGCGGTGAGGTACAAGGTCGCCACCCAGATGGGCAACCAGGGCTTCTCCCACGAGTGCAACCGCGTGGCCGCGGAGATTGTGTGGTCGGGCGCGATCGGCGAGGTGACGGAAGCGCACATCTCGACGACCCCCGGCACCCATCCCACGGGGCTCGACGCGCCCCCGAAAGAGGAGTCGGTTCCCGATACGCTGGATTGGGATCTTTGGCTGGGCGGCGCATCCATGCGCCCCTTCAGCAGTTGGTACATCCCTTACAACTGGCGCGGCTTTTTCGATTTCGGCACGGGCCAGATCGGCAACTGGGCGACGCACACCGCCGGCCCGGTGCACACGGCCCTGCAATTAGGCGCGCCCACGAGCGTGGAATGCATCAGCCAGGAAGGGCAGGGCAAGATCGCGTTCCCCACGCGCGGGCTGGTGCGGCTCGATTTTCCGGCGCGCGGCGGCATGCCGCCGGTGAAGGTGTACTACCACGATTCGGCCCGCCCGGAGGATCAGGACGCCTACCGCGTACCGGGCATGGAGAAGGAGACCATTCTTCCGCCGACCAACAATCTCGCGGACAAGGGCCGGCCGATCGGCGGCCGGGGCGGAGGGAGGGCGCCCGCCACTCCGCCCTCAGCCAATGCCGCTCCCGCGGGCGGCCGGAATGCCGGTCGCGGCGGCCCGCTGGTGGGAGCCGGAGGGCCCGGCGTCAAGGTGTTCATCGAGAGTCGCGGCGGCGCGGCCCGGCCGGGCATTCTCAGCGGCAACGGATCGGTCTTCATCGGCACGAAGGGCATTATGGCCACGTCGAATCGCGGCGAAGGCGTCCACCTGCTGCCGGCCGCTCGATGGAAGGACTATACGCTGCCGCCGCAGTTGCTGACGCGCTCGCCGGGGCACATGCCGGATTGGATCCGCGCCTGCAAGGGCGGCGACGCTTCCTGTTCCGACTTCAGCATCTCGGCGCCTTATGCCGAGTGGCTGTCGCTGATCGCGATCGCGTTCCGGGTTCCCGGCAAGCTGGAGTGGGACAGCAAGAATCTGCGCTTCACCAACAGCGCGGAGGCGAACAAGTACGTGAAGCCCACGTTCCGGAAGGGATGGGAGCTGAAACTATAAGGCCGGGGGCCGGGGCCGGGGCCAGGGACGGGGGCCATGGGCGGGTCGCAGGTTGGAAGCGGGGGCGGGTGAGTTGCTCGCTGTCCTGGACCTAGAGTTAGTGGGCCGAGGGCACCGCGTTTCAGCAAGCCTCCGGGCCGTGTATGGGCGGAGACTCGGAAGGAATGCTTGCTCCGGTGGCTCCATTCCACATCGCGCGTACCATGCGGCACTACGGAAATCTCGTCACGTACTCCGGATCGAGGGCATCTTGCGGCCTTCGAGCGAGGCGCGGCGCTAGTTAGCAGGCACACTCACCCGATGGGGGCAATGGAATGTTCGAGGCGATGCCAAGTCAGAGTTTCCGAAATTCACCCGAGTACGCGAAAACCGCTTGCTGACGCGCGCGGCGCCCCTCTGAGCCGCGGCCGTAAGGGAGCGGTCTTTACGAAATCAACGTAACTCCGAACGTGCGTCCGCAGGGCTAACCGCGCGCCTCGAACGTGATCCCCCCGACGATCTCCCCGGCCTCATTCACTTGCATCAGCGATCCCCGCCCCACGGCCGCCGCGGGATCGATGAGCGCCACGATCGGCTCGGTCACTCCTTGGGCTAAGGAGAAGGACTCCATCAGCGCTCCGGCGCGCAGCGCAAACACTTTGGACGTGTCGAGTGACTTCTTCAGCGCCGGCGAAGCCGCAAACAGGCGGGCCAATTCGTCATTGTGCCCTGCCGTGAGTTTCACGCGCTTCAATCCAGCCTTGGCGGCCAGTTTTGCCAGCCGCTTGCTGAAAATCAGTCCACGCACGATGGAACCGGCCGCGGCGTCGGCGTGCAGTGAAAACGCACCCGAGCCGTCAAGAGCTCCCAGGCTTAGCGGCAACGCCTGGATGGGTGGCGCCGTATGGGGTGCGGAGTTCACCACCGCCACGTTGCGCAGCCCGCACTTTCTTTCACCCTGCACCAGGTTGGCGATGTTCAGGTCGGCCGTCGCGATGGAGTCGTTATCGGCGGTGATGATGGCCAGAAGCGCCGTGGCATCCGCGGCGGTAGACGGCACCGTCCATTCAAATCCGGCGATCTGCGATTTGCCGGGCTCAACGGAAGCCAGAGTCGCGTGCGCGGCAATAGGCTGCCAAGGCGAGCTCGCCGGAACTGTATTGCTTGGGAAACCGGTCCAGAATCCGGTGGGCAGATCGGGGAACGTGACGCCCGCCGCCGCGAAGAACACCTTGACGGCCACGTTGGCCGCGGTCTTCACCCCACGATTATGCACCTGCACGTACACCCTGACCGTGGTGTTGCGTTGCGGATTCTCGCTGCCTAAGCCCGCCGCGAACTCGATCCCGCCATCCACCATGCTCTGATCGTCGCCGAAAACCGCGAAGTCGACGCCCGCCAGCGACGGCGTAAGAAAGGACGGCGCATCTACCTTAATATCCTGACTCTGAAACCAAAACGTCTGTGCCCCGAAAGTGAAGGGATCGTTGACGCCGGAAGGCGACGGCGACAAGCGTCCGGAATCCACGGCGCTGTCCCGCAGGAAAACCTGCACATCCGGCAGCGTGGCCACATCCACCGGGATCTCCCACACGCCGCGCGCCTGCGTGCCCGCGCGCAGCAGGCGGGAGGGCGCGTGGAAGACCAGATCCTTAACCAGCGCGTTGGGCAGTCCATGGTTGAAGGCAGACCACGCGACTCCCGCATTAACCGATCGAAATACCCCCAGATCCATGGCGAGAAAAAGCGTATCGGGATGCGCGGGATCGATTTCAATGGCGTTGGCCGCGATGTCCGGAAGACCCGCGGAAATGTTGGTCCACGATGCGCCGCCATCCTTGGACCGGAAGACGTGCCCGCTTGCGCCCGGAGCCAGGCCGGAATAGATCGCATAGATCACGTTGGCGTTGGTGGAATCCACCATGATGTCGCTGGTGAATCCCGCCACCGGACGCGTGAGTGTCGTGGCGGTCCACTTGGTTCCGCCGAAATCGGCGCGGGAGATCTTCCCGCCCGAGGTCCCTGCGTAGATTCGTGTGGGCACCGGAATCGCCAGTGCCGAGCACAGCTCGCCGCTCGCCAGGGGCAGAGTGACACGGGTCCAATGGTCTCCATCGTCCCGCGAGACGAACAGCTTGTTGCCGGCTTGTGCTACCACCGGGCCGTTGGCTTCCGCGGGTGGATAAAACAGGGCTCCGTCGGGATAACTTTCCGCCGGCGTCACCGGCGGCCCGATCACATCGCCGGGCCACGTGTTCCAGGTTCCACCCTTTGTGGACCGCATCAGGCCCATGTCGTAGAAGCTGTGGTAGCAAATGTAGGGGTTGTCGAAGTTGGTGGCACAGTCGCCGCCATCCCCGTCGCCGATGTGATGCCAGACTTCCTGACCGTGGTATTGCATCGTGCCGTTGTCCTGTGTGCCGGCCAGCAGCCAGGTCTCAAATTGCGGATGCTGCGTGAGGAACTCGATTTCACTGGTGCACAGTCCCTTGTTGAGCGATTGCCAGCTTGTGCCGGCATTGGGCGAGCGGAAGATCCCGCCATCGCAGCCGATGTAAACCACGTTCGCATCTGCCGGGCTGAAGGCGATCGCGTGCTGGTCCGGATGGATGGAATCACCGCTGTTCTTGGCCGAGATATTCGACCAGGTCCAAACGCCCGTGGCCGAACGGATGCCTTTGTGTGAGTTGATGCCGCCGATGTAGAGCACGTTGGGATTGTTCGGCGCCACAGCCGCGAACCAGTCATACCAGGATTGTCCCGTCTGCAGATCCGCCGGCGGGGTCGCTTTAGCGAAAGTGCCCGAGGCTACCGCGCGCCGCCACACGTACGGCGTCGGCTGCGTGGAATTGGGATCGCCGGGATCCGGTTGATCGGGAGGCCCGGCGGCGGCCACATAGACGATGTTCCCATCCGACGGCGCAAAGCAAACCTCAATGCGCTCGAAGGACGACGGAGCGCCCGGGAGCGTCACCTTCGTCCACGCCTTGCCTCCGTTGGCCGACCGGAAGACGCCGTCGGCGCATCCGGCGAAAACTTCCTTGGTGGACGCCGCGCTGCCTGCCACCGCGGGATGCATCGACACCGACCAGGTGCGTTGCGCGCGCCGCTCGGTCCAGGACGTGCCGCCGTTCGTCGATTCGAACAGCCCGATCGTGGTGGCCGCCAGCAAATGATTCGCGTTGAGCGGATCTACCACCAGATCGTAGAAGCCGTTTTGCGCGAACGGGGAGGTGGCCAGAACGCTCCACGTGGTTCCGCCATCGGTGGAGCGCAGAAGCCCGGCGCCCAACAGGTTCGGCGAATCGACGAAGGTGGAATCGCCCTCGCCCGTTCCGGCGTAAACCATAGACGGATTCGAGGGTGCGAACGCGATCGCGCCCATGGAGAGAGACGGCATCGAGTCGGTGCGCGGAGCCCAACTGGCGCCGGTATCGCTCGATTCCCAGACCCCGCCACCGGCCGAGGCGATCAGGATGTGAGCCGGGTTGGACGGATCGACCGCAATGCCCGCGACGCGTCCTGAGATGGCCGGCCGGCAACCCGGTCCCTTGCCATACGTCTGGCCGTGCGGCATCGAAAACGGACCCAGCGGCCGCCACGCCGTGGCAATTGGAACGGCGGCCGCCATTTCCGCAACGTGGGCGTGTGCCGCCAGCAATTGCGATCCACCCTTGGGGTGCGTCTTGGGGCCAGTGGTGCGCGGGTGGCGGAACAACTCCTGGTTGGGCGCCTGGGCAATTCGCTTGCGTGTGTCTTCAGCTTCCGGCCTGCGCTGCGATTCGAAGTACAGGATTCGGGCCAGGACCTTGCCGCCGGCAACGCGGCCTTTCCGCTTGCCTCTGCGAGCGGCGCTTCGGGTGAGTCTCATGGTGCTTCTCCCTACGTGGTTGAGGGTTTCTCTTTGTTGGGTTTGACCGCGGGTTTGACCGCGGGTTTGACCGCGGGTTTGACCGCGGGTTTGTCCGCGGCCTTGTCCGCTTGCGCCTTCGGCGCGGGCTGCCCACGCTCCAGCGCGAATTGCGCGGCGCGTGCCGCGGCGCCGCCGCCTCGAATGCGGGAAGATTTGTTTTTCCGGCTTCCTGGCAATTTCATGACTTCCTCGAGAAGGCTCTTTGGAGATCCGAGTAAGATTGTATCGCGCCCGGCGCGGCGTGGGAAGCAGCCCGCCCTCGGGACCCAATCGGGAGATCGAGGCCGGCAGCGCCGGCGAATGCCCGAAAATCCCGGTCTCGCGTGAGGAGAGCAATCCCGCTGTCGATACAACTCTGGGCGAGCAGGGCATCGCCGAGGCGCGCCCTGCGGCGCTTCGCCAGCACCTTCGCCCGTAACTCGCCTGCTCGTTGACAATAGCCGGGACTGTCCTCGATGAGAGGCAGTTCTGAGAGGGTTTGTGAAACCTCTGCAGAAAGCTTCGGGTCGCTCAATAGCTCGGTGAGCACGACGGGCGCCATTACCACTTGCCGGTCCTGGAGCGCCCTGTCGCGCAGTTCCGTGTCCTCGCCGCCATCTCCTTGCAGGAAGGCGATCCAGGTGCTGGTGTCAACCGCGATCATCGGCCGGCCTTCAGCTCAGCTAACGTGCGCGTGAAGCGAACCTTGCCCCGGAGCTGGCGCAACCGCGCGCAAGCCTGCGATGCCGCAACTTGCTTCAGGCCGGTGCGAACGGTCTGGGTGATGCCGCTGCCGCTGGCTCGTTGCGCCTTTTCGAGAAGTTCCGGCGGCGCCTCGACGGTGATCTTGCGCGCTGTTGCCATGACACCGAATACACCATACCAGACACCAGCGTTGAATATGGCCTTGCGGCTCACCTGATGCCCCGCCTCCCCTACTCGTACCGCAGCGCCACGATCGGGTCCACCTTCGATCCGCGGCGCGCAGGAATAAGGGCGGCGGCCACAGCTACAGCGGCGAGCAGCGCGACGGCCGCCACGTAGGTCTTCCAGTCGGCCGGCTGGATGCCGAACAGGAGGCTCTCCACGTATCGCGTGAGGCCGTAGGCTCCCGCCAGGCCGATCGCCACGCCCGCGGCGATCAGCGCTCCCGCCTGTTTCAACACCAGCATGACGATGCTGCGCGGCGCCGCGCCCAGCGCCATGCGGAGACCCAGCTCCGAGATCCGCTGGTTCACGGAATACGACAGCACTCCGAAGATGCCGATCATCGCCAGCCCCACAGCCACCGCCGCGAAGGCTACCAGCAGCAGCGTCTGGAAGCGCCTCTGCGCCACCGAGGCATCGATGATCTCTTCCAGCGTCCGGACCGCCGTGACGGGCTGGTCCTTGTCCAATGCCCACACCTGGCTCTGAATCGCATTCACCAGTTGCCGCGGCTCGCCGGCCGTGCGCACCGCCAGGTCGCCGATGCGTACGGGGTATTGATCGGTCTGCGCGGCCGCAAAATATGCCTGTGGAGTGATCTCGCCGGTCTTGCCGGCGCGGCGGATATCGTTGACCACCCCGACAATCGTGAGCCACGGCCGGCCTTTTCCGCGGGACAGCCGGCGCCCCACCCCGTCCTTGCCTTGCAGGAACTGGCGCGCGAACGCCTGGTTCACCACCGCCACCGGCTGCTGGCCCACACGATCGTCCGCGGTCAGCAGCCGCCCGCGCGAGAGCGAAATCCCCAACGTCTCGAAGTAGCCCGGACTCACGGCCTGCAAATCCGGTTCAAAACTGCCGTCGGGCGCGGTATCCAGAATGATGCTGCCGCCCCACCCGCCGCGCAGGGGCATCCGATTGGCATACGCCACCGACCGCACTCCCGGCAATCCCTTCACGCGCTCTTCCAGTTGCTGGAAGAACTGCAGCCGCTGTGTGGCGTCGCGATAACGCGGTTCGGGAAGATTGATGGCCATCACCAGGACCCGGTCCGGCTGGAATCCCAGATCCACGCCCATCAGCAGGATGAAGCTCTTCAGCAGCAGCCCGGCTCCCACCATCAGGATCGTCGACAGCGCCACCTCGGCCACCGTGAGCGATATCCGCCAGCGGGCCTGCGACTTGCCCCCGGTATTTCGCGCGGTCGTCTTCAGGGCCTCGACCGGCTTGGTCTGCGAAGCCTGCCACGCCGGTGCGATGCCGAACGCCAGGCCGGTGACAGTGGCGATTGCGGTACACATCGCGAAGACGCGCCAGTCCATGGTTACGTTCTGGATTTGCGGAATGCCGGGCGGGGCAATGGAGACCAGCAGCCCCATCATGATGCGCCCCAACAAAACACCGGCGGCGCAACCGGCCGTCGCCACCAGCATACTTTCCGCCAGGAACTGGCGCACCATGCGAAAGCGGCTCGCGCCCAGCGCCAGCCGCACGCTGGATTCGTGACGGCGGGCCACCGCCCGCACCAGCAGCAGGTTCG
>JBGPKH010000183.1:0-13720 GCA_041485845.1 Bryobacteraceae bacterium | reverse complement strand
CTGCCCGCGCAGCTTGCGCTCGGGGTTCTCCGTCAAGCGCCGCTCGGTGAAATCCGTGTTGCGGTAGAGGGCGAGGCGTTGCCCGGAGTCGATTCCTTCCCCGTCCGCCAGCGGCGATTTCCTATCCACAGTCCACGCCCGCAGCAAGCCGCCGTTGTCCTGGTATTTAGTGCGGAGCCATTCCTGGAATCGCGCCTCCAGTTCGGCGCGGAAGGGCTCCGGCACCGTGCCCCAGAACAACGAGTCCTCGTTTTGCACTTCCACCATGGCCAGTGTCGGGTCATCGGCGTAACGTTTTTGGGTGTAGGGATTGACGTGGGTGAAGACGTCGCGCATCCGCTGGTGCATGATAGCGGCGACTTTCGGATTGAAGAACTCCGCGTAAGACGCCGGACCGCCCGCGGGCAGGCCGGGAATATCGTCACCTGCTTTGAAAGGGAAAATCAGCGGGTAGTCCACATCGAGAATGATGTAGATGCCATTCTCGCCGAGTTTGGAGATCAGGTAGTCGAGGCGGTCCCAGCCGGCCAGGCTGTAGTCGAACGAAGTCTTACCGTTGCGGTCGTTGAGAAACTCGAGGCCATGCAGGCGCGTGATGTTGATCCCCTGGCGGCGCATGCGTTTCGCGGTGTAATCGAGTTGCGGTTTGGGCAGCGTGTTCATCTGCGAGCCGAAGAAGCGCACTGGCTTACCGTCCTCAAACACGAAGCGGTCGCCTTTGGCGGTGACGAACCCGTGCTTGCCGGTAGGCGCTTCGACGAAGCCGCTGGCATCCAGCACCTTCGGCTGGAAAGTGTCGGTGGCGGGCTGGAAGGGGAAGGCCGGCGGCGCCTCACCCCCCTGCGGATACAAGACCGCGGCCGCCGCAGCGAGCAGCGCGGCCGCGCAGAAAATACTCAGAGCCTTCCGCATGCTAATGGCTTCCTCGGCATTACCAGGTGATACGAGCGTTCAGTTGCAGCGTGCGCGCCCCACTGCCGGAATTGCGGGTTTGCAGGATACCTCCGCCGATTCCGCTCGGGTTGCCGGGGTGATTGAACACGTTAAAGAAGTCCGCTCCCAGCCGGAGGTTCAATCGCTCGTTGAAGCTGACGTTTTTGAAAAGGGAAGCGTCCAGGTTCCACTGCCGCACGCTGGGGAGGTACTGCTGGCGCCACGGGTGGAGGTTGGTGTTGTAACCCAGCCGCTGAACCGTCCCGTTGTTCAAAGGTATCCACACGTTGTTGGTATCCCAGTTTGCCGAGATGCTGGTATTGGCGGGGGCATTGGCAGGCAGGGTGGTGCTGCCCCATGGAATCAGCGGCGTCAGGGCCGGCTTGTAGTCCGCCGGGACGCCCATAACCCCAGTCGGGTTGCCGTTGGCATCCTTGCTGTTGATCTGGTTTGCAGGGATATAATCGTTCCACCACAGGTACCCCGGGATGCATGCGCCGCTGCGGCAGTCCTGAATCGGGTACTGATAACCGTATTGGTGAATCGGTTCCCCGGTGAAGTTCCAGTTGCCGGTGGGCAAGCTGAAGTACGTGCTGCCTAGACTTCCGATGCCGGAAACCTGCCAGCCGCCGACGATCTTGTCCGCCAGGCCCTTGGCGTTTCCGGCGATCCACTTTCCCTTTCCGAACGGCAGGTCCGCCACCCAGTTCCAACGCACGCGATGTTTGGGGACACTGATATCGCGTTGATAGTTCAGAAAACGGTTGAGCTCCGTAAAGTCGGTGGGAACGGCCCCCGGCAGGAACTGATTCGCCGGTGTCACGCCAATCGTATCGTTGTTGCTCGAAGTGGTCATCGCCATACTGTTCCCGACCACATAAAACAATTGGAAGGCGAGCCCTTTGCTGTAGCGCCGCTCGATTTCGAACTCCATGCCGTTGTAGTTCGACCATCCCGTCTTTCGGTATTCCTGAATGGTCCCCCAGACCGTGTTATCGAACGGCCGCCGCACCACGCTGGCGGTCGTGCCGGTGGGAAGCGGTTGCCGGGTGGTGGTATACCAGATGAAGTCGGGCGGGTTTTGGTTGTAGCTGTAGTACTGGTCGAGGTTCGATCCGTGATTCCCTACATACCGGGCCTTGACCACCATGTCGGCGCCAGCTTCTTTCTCCAGCGTGAGGTTCCAGGTGTGGATGCTCGAATCCTGCATGTCCTGCGCGAAGTGTGTAGTCGAAGCGCTGCCGGGATTGACGCCCGGAACTTTGTTGAGGTCGATGACATTTTTCGAGTTCACGCCCAGGATGACCTGCGGCGCGGTGCGAAGCCAGTAACTCGAGATGCCATCCGGCGACTGCGTAGTATCGTTCAGGTTGTAGGTCAGCGCGGCGCTCACGGGGGTGTTAACGAACATGCGGTCCACGAACGTCCACATAGGGATGGGGAAATAGGAGCGGCTGTATCCGCCGCGGATCACGAACGACTTGCGTCCGTCTCCGACCCTGTACGCCGCGCCGAAGCGCGGGCCCAGATCGCGATTGCTGGTGGTGACGAAGTTACGCGGCAGGCCCGCCTCCTGATAAGTCTCGAACTTCAGGCCCAGCGCCTGGTAACGTGCAACCAGGGCGGGCAAGCTGTCTCCCAGCGCGTACATGTTTTGCAGGCTGGTTCCGGTGACTACCGCGTGAGTTTTCGGATCGAAGCTGGTCCATGAGCCATGCTTCTCGCTGTAGGCAGGCCAATATTCCCAGCGCAGCCCGAAGTTCACTGTCAACCGCGGAGTTACTTTGAAATTATCCTGTACATACGCGGCGTACTCACCCCCACGAAGATAGAACCACCGCCGGTTCTGATTATTCTGGTAACTGACGTACCCCAGGTACATGTTGGCGATATTCGACCCGGTGAGCTGGGTTCCCAGCGGCTGAGTCGGCGTGGAGGCGGGGTCGTAGAGGGTTGTGGCCGCCGTCGCGAAGTTCATCAGGCCTTCACGCCACGTCTGGTCGGGCAGGATGTTCAACTGGTCATAGCGGTAATGCATGCCGAACGCCAGTTCATGTTTGCCGCGAATCTTGGTGACGTTGTCGTCAATCGTCCAATTATTGAAGGCGTGTTGCTTGAACGTGTTCTCGCGGAAGGCGTAGCCGGAAATCCCCGTGTTCGTGAACTGCGGAGCGGCTTCGGTAGTAATGTCAAAGGGGTTGGGTACGCCCAGTTTTTCGACATAGTTCGTATTGTTCGGATTGTTGGTGCCCCCGAACCAGGCGATCCGCCGGCCGCTTACCAGCAATTCGTTGAACAGCGTAGGCGAGAAGTTGTGAACCCACGTGGTGCCAATGCTCGTGCGGCCCTCGGTGTTGATTTCACGGCCATACACTTCATCCAGCATTACCTGGCCTTCGGTGCTGGGCGCCCCGGCGGCAGTGGTGAAATTGTTCAGCCCCCGCGAGTCGGCGACCGTGGTACGAACGTAGAACGAATCCCTGTCGCCGAACCGGTGGTCGAGACGCTGGGTAATGTTGTACTGCTTGCTGGGTGTCGATATGGCGCCCACCCAGTTGAAGTCGAGCAGCGGATTGATATCGTTCGTCGGAACCCGGGTAATGCCGAACAGGAATTTAGCGGCGGGGCTGATGCGCGCCGGATCGATTACGTTCAGCCGGCCGCCGTAGCTGAACGCCTGCCGCGCATAAGTTTTGCTGTCGGTGGTCAGGGGATCGTACAACGCGATCAGCCGTCCTTGCGAGTCCTTCAGGTTGCTGAAATCTCCATTCCGCATGGCCATGGTCGGCACGCGGTACTGGGCGGTGGAAGCTGACGACTGCTTGCGGCCCTCGTAACTCGCGAACCAAAAGGTCTTGTTCCTCCCGTGGTATAGGCGCGGGAGGTACACCGGCCCACCTAAACTGAAGCCAAACTCGTGCCGGTTCAAAAAGGGCGCTTTGGTGAACGTGTCCTGGCGGCGGCGCGCGACGCCGATGGCGCTGTTGCGCATCGTTTCAAAGGCCGAACCGTGAATCTGGTTGGTGCCGCTTCGGGTAGACAGGATCACATTCGTCGGCCGGCTGTACTTGGCCGACACGGCGTTCACGTCCACGCGAAACTCCTGAACGGCTTCCAGGCTGATCTGGGGTGAATTCCCCCAGCGGCGCTCCTCTTCCTGCGAACCATCCCAGACATACTCGATGGCTCCAAACCGGGTGCCATACGCGCGCTGGTTCTCGATGCCCGGCACCTGGGAAATGAGCGTGACGATACTCCGGCCGTTGATCGGTAACTGCTCGATGCGCCTATGCTCCATGGCGGCGCCGACGGTCGGGTTATCGGTAGTGACCAGCGGGGTGACGTCCGCCACCTCCACTGTCGTAGTGGTTCCCGCAGGGTGCAGCACCACGTCAACGACAACGCTCTGGCCGACCTGCACGGTCACCGTGCCTTCGAACTTCTGCATACCCGCAGTCTCGGCCGTCAGCCGATACTCACCGGGCGCCACGCCGGGAAAACGATAGAAACCGACCTCGTTGCCTTTGGTCGGAACCGTCACGTTGGTGGCGCTGTTGACGAGAGTCACCGCCGCGCCGGGGATGACACCACCGGTCTGGTCTCGCAGGGTACCGCTTACCGTGCCGGCGCTGGTCTGTGCGCTGGCCCAGGGAGCGACGCTCAGCAGGAATGCTGTCAGCATCGCCGGAATCAGAAGCGATCTCATGTTTGACCCCAAATCAGCAAGCCGCCGAACCCATTCGGCAAAAACATATGATGATTCAGTATACGCTATAACCGGGCCTCTTACTAGCGTTTTTTCGGTTCCACGGCTTCATGGGAGCACCGCGGGTCCTTCCCGCCTATGGCGTCCACGTTAAAGGTGCTCTCCCATCCGGTGGAGGGGCCGTATCCGGTAGCGCCTCCCCTGGAAAAATCCAGGCTGGGGAGGGTAACCAGACCTCATTCTAAACACTACGGCGTCAGGGAGGATCTATGGCCCTGAGTCGGCCGGCTGCTGTGTTCGCCGATGGCGCACAACTTCCGGATAGCGCGTCAACCACTCACGATTCACCTGCTACGTCTCCTCAACCAATCGCTCTGCTTTCGCTCCAGATCCGCATCATGAGCAGCGGCCGCTGCATCAACTTGAACCTGCTCTGGCACATCCTTCATTACATCCGTGAAACGCGCAATGCTGCCAGTATCCGCACCATCCAGGATCTCCAGAGCGAGTTTCGTGATTCTGCGGGCTAAGTCGTGTACGGCCTGAGCTCCCTGCGATGGCGTCGCCAGTCTGGGTGCTCCGAAATAGCCCTGCCAGTCGGGCTGTTCGGCCAATCGAACAACGTCGCTCATTGCAGGCACTGTTTTCGACTCCGCAGCACTATACGTTGATCGGACTGCTGTGGGTCTGAGGTACAGGTTCCAACTTGTTTCCAGCATGTCCGCATGAACCAGAAATCCGTTCTCGCGGCGCGCTTCTTCACTCCAAAGCCGCTGGGCGTCTTGTAGCCCGGCCATTGCACGATGGGCGCGAGCCCACAGAAATGGACCATGGTATGCCCGTAGGCCTCCCGATAGAAGTCACACGCATCGAACAGGGCACGGCTGTGACTCGGCGCTCCATGCCCGTTCATCAGGAAGACCCAACGGAACCCCTGTCCACCGAGTTCAGCCGCCAAATCCATATAGAGGGCGCGCAGGGTGGCGGCCCGTATCGCAAACGTTCCCGGGAAGGAGTACTTGTGGCCGAGCTCGTTCGCTCCGTCCGAGCCGAGCGGGATGACCGGGAATACCAGCACTCTCCAACCTGGCCGGGCAACAATCGCTCGTCAAGTTCTCTGGTCAGATACTCATTCAGCCGTCCGTCGGAATAAAGCGGCAGATACGGACCGTGTTGCTCCACAATGCCGCCCTGTAGCATGACCACTGTTCGTTGCCGATCCAGCGAACGGATGTCATTGACATTGAGGTCACGGACGTCCAGAATCTGACAGAGCGCAATCATCCCTGAGTGCGACCATCACACAGAGAGCCAAGGCGGAGTGGATGCTTCGGTAAAATGGTCATTGGACATTCCGTTACTTGGTACATGGTTTCAGAAATTCGGCAACGTATTCGATCGCACGCCGGGTGGGGCAGGCCCTTGGGCTGCGGCGGCCTCTCCGGCCACCCGAACGGAAGGCGGGCCACGGGCTCGCCGCCGCTCAAGGATCTGCCCCACTTAGAGCAATACGTGACCGTGCTTGTGAAATCGTGTACTCAGCGAAAAACGATCCGGACGTGTTCTGCGTGTCCGACAAAGACGTCCGTGAACTCGTATTGAAACGATCTCCCGTTAGGAAGAACCCCAGATGCGGTAATCGTCAGATGCGGTACCTTCGCGCCGCCTGGCGTGCCCGGCGGCACAAACGGGTGAAGGATTTCGTGGAAGGTGGTGGCAAGGCCCTTGAGAGGAGCAAGTGATTCCAACTCGGGCATCGTCAGAACATCGTCTGCGATGGCAGCTCGAAGGACTGGCCAGGGCACGAACCACACGGGTACCGCGAGGCCGCTGAGGTTGGTGTCCCGAGGCGCGCTGTCGATAGGCGGTCCGTTCTCCCATAACTCAAAACCGGAGACGGTTAGAGGACAGTCGAACGCAGCCGGAAAATCAAAGAAGTCGAGGAGGTTAAAGCTGCCCGGCACGCAACCGGGCGCGCGGTAGAAGACGATGGCAGCCCATTCGTCGGTATGGTATGGGAGCGGCCGGTCCAACCGGGCGTAGATCGGTGGACCGGGGCTGTCGCCGGGTACTCGCAACATGACCTGAGCACCGGCCGAACCGGCGCCGATTAACGTGAAAAGTGTGGCTCCCGCCACTGCGGACGCGAGGAGCCGGCTTACCGTCGCTTTAAATGTCTTCATGACGTTACTCTCCTTCACGCGCTAACGCGACAACGGGCCCGAAACTGGCTCACCGGTCGGAGAATAATTTCAGCGGACGGAGGGAATCGAATCGAGGATCTGTTGGAAACGGGGATGCTTACGGACGTTCGCCAGATGGGGGTCCCGGAGAAGCCACGATTTTCGGCGGTCGCCGCCGCGGACGCCCTTCTCCAGCCAGGCCAGCGCGTTCTCGGTATCGCCGAGAGCCGAATAGACTTCGGCTACAAAGACCGGGCTCTCGGGGAACAGCTCGGCCCAACGCAGGACCTCCTGGTCCGCCTCCCGATGGGCGCCTTCGGCATTGCGCTCGCAGGCCAGTAGCAGGGCCCACGTCAAGCGGAGCACGTAGTTGCCCCGGTCCTCGGGACGCGCGCGACCCAGCGTTTGGCGAGCCATGGCCGGATCTCCCCGGTCCAGGTGAGCGTATGCCAGGATGGTGATCGCGTAGATGTTCCGTGCATTCTGTTCGAGCGTCTTCTCGTTCTCGCGGATCGAGCCCTCAAGGTCACCCGCATAGCGGTAGATCGCCGCCAGGCTCATGCGGGCTGGCCACCACGCCGGCTCACGCTCCAGCGTCTGCCGGCAGAGCCGGATCGCTTGCGGCCAATCGCCTCGCAGCCTCAAGAGGGCGGAGAGCCAATTCCTGCTGTCAACCTCGGCTGGATCGAGGCGAACCGCGGTGTTGGCGTGCTTCTCAACATCGTCCCAGCGCCGCCGGTAATAACTGAGGGCGGCCAGGTATGCGTGATTCAGCGCCGAATTCGGATCCTCGCGCTCGACGCGCTTCAACTCGGCCTCCGCGCGGTCCAGCCACACCGGGTCATTGGAAAGGCCGCCGTCGATCATCAGGAGTTGGTAGAACCCATACCGGCTGCGTCCAGCCGTAAAGTTCGGGTCCAGTGCCACGGCGCGCTGGAGGAGCCGGATCATCCGGGGGAGATCCCAATCCGCTTTGTCGACCGCGATCGCCCGCTCATAGTAGTCGTTGGCCTCGGCAACGGGCGAGCGGCGGTAACTGACGCCGGGCGCCGGCCGCTGTGTACGCTGCCACACCGCCATACCAGCCACGACGAGCAGCACCGCCAGCGCCGGCGCTACTCGGGCGACCTGCCGCCGCAGGAACTTTCCTGCCCGATACCTGACCGTCTGTCGCACCGCCCGAACCGGCCGCCCTTGCAGGTAATTCTGTAGGTCCTTGGACAGCGCCGCCACCGAGGCATAGCGGAACCGCACCTCCTTGCGCAGCGCCATCATGACAATGCTGTCCAGGTCGCCTTTCAATTGCGTCTGCCGCGCTGCCGTGCTGGGCCTGACCGGCTCCTGCTCGCACACTACGGTGGCGATCTCCTCCGGCGACCGGGTCTGGAATTCGTACGGCCGTCGGCCGGCGACAAGTTCGTAGAGCAGCACGCCGAGCGAGTACACGTCCCCCGACTCGGATGCGGGTTCGGCCCGTACCTGCTCCGGGCTGGCGTACTCGGGTGTCAACACCTGCAACGGCCCCACCGTCACGGTGCTCCCCGCCTCCGGCCCCGCGTTCAAGAGCTTCGCAATACCAAAGTCCAACAGCTTCGGAACGCCTTCGGCTGTCACCAGGATGTTGGACGGCTTCAGATCGCGATGCAGCACGCGGTTGCGGTGCGCGTACTCCACCGCGTCGCACACCGCGCAGAAGAGCTCCAGCCGCGGACACAGCGACAGCGCCTGCTCGCAACAATACGCCGTGATCGGCCGGCCTTCGACGTACTCCATGACGAAGTACGGCAGCCCGTCCGCGGTAGTGCCGCCGTCGAAGAGCGTCGTGATGTGCGGATGACTGAGCGACGCCAGGATCTGGCGTTCCTGCTGAAACCGGCGCAGGACGACCTCAGTGTCCAAGCCGCGGCTGACGAGCTTGACCGCCACCTGCTTCTCAAAGGCGCCGTCGGCGCGGACGCCGAGCCACACGGTGCCCATGCCGCCGTGACCGATCTGCTCGACCAGTCGCCAAGGCCCGACCGTATGGCCGGTGAGCGTTGCCGGGGCCAAGCCGGCCACAGCCGCTGCGATTTCCGTTGCCGGAGGCCGTTCGATGAACTTTCCGGCGCTCTCGTGAGCGGCGAGCAGCGACTCCACTTCCTCGCGGATATAGGGTTGATCGCAGGCGGCGGCCAGCCAGCGCACCCGGCGCTCGACTGGCAGGGCCTGCGCGGCTTCAAACAATTCCTTGACGCGTTGCCAGTCCTCAGCGTTCATGGCACCCCACATTTTGTGACCGCGGTGGCGATCGGATAATCCAGGTTACGATTCGGTAAGCTGACGAAACAGCCATGCGCGCGCCACTGCCCAATCTCGTTTGACCGTCGCCGGGCTGATCCCCAACGATGCCGCTGTTTCTTCGATCGAGACACCCGCAAAGAAGCGGAGTTCTACGATGCGCGACTGCTGTGCATCGATGCGCGCCAGTTCGCAGAGGGCTTCGTCCAGCGCCACGACATCCAGGTTTGGCGCCGGCCCAGGGACTTCCTGGAGCGAAAGAACGACCCTGCCGGATCCCCGCTTGGCCCTGTGCTTTGCGCGCGCGTGGTCCACCAGCACGCGCCGGAGCATCTGCGCCGCAAGGGCGAGGAAATGCGCCCGGCTATGCCAGTCCACCCGCGTCTGATCGATCATTCGAAGGTAGGCTTCGTGTACCAGCGCGGTTGGCTGGAGCGTGTGCCCCGCCTGCTCACGCCGCAGGAGATGTGCGGCCAGCCTGCGCAGCTCATTGTATACGAGCGGCATTAATTCCTGCAATGCGTGTGGGTCGCCCTTGCTCCATTCTGTCAACAACTGTGTAGTATCTGGAGCCGGGGTTTCCATTCAGGCTCCTCGCGTGCCGACAGTATATCAGGCGCCAAGAGCAAACGCACCAAGCCGGATGCATCGATGCATCGCAATGCATCGCGAGCATTCCCGCCGTAGTCAACTCCTCAGCAGTCATCACCGATTTGGAGCGTCGCCACCTCGCGAAGGTGTGATCCAATTACGCTTAGTCCGGACGGGCTTGCGTAACGTGTCGACGGCCACTCAAGTTGCACATTACCCTGACGGCGTGGCTATACGCATCCAGATGAACATGTAGTCGTCTCGGAGAACTGCCGTTGTGAGCCTTGGCGGGTACCTGTCCCGAACAGCCCTTGCCAAAGCAACCGCACACCCCACTCGACGAGATAAGGCGTTCTGGCGCGGCTGCATGTTCCGAGTGGGTCGTCGGCATCCAGAAGTTTGACTGCCCAGCCGGGCGTGGCGAAGGTCCTGCCTGGTCGCCAAGGGTTTACTGATGCGTGACGATCACTGTCCGAACCGGAGAATCAGGCCAATGCCTATGCCCGTGGGCGCGGGGTCTTGTCACTCGACTCCACCCGCGGCGGGCGCAGCGGCAACGATCTACGTGCTCCGCGGCAGCCCCGCGCTGAACCCCCCGTGGACCGTAAAGACACTACCGGTCACGAACGATGCCTCGTCGCTGGCCAGAAAGACACCCATTCGGGCCACCTCTTCGGGCCGGCCAATTCGTCCCAGCGGGTGGAGATTGCCTGCTTCGGCGCGAGCGGCCGCCGGGTCGGGTTGCGCTTCAAAGTAGCCGGCCGCCAGACCGGAGTCAATATACCCCGGGCAGATGCAATTGACTCGGATGCCCTCGCGGCCATGATCGATGGCCAGGGCCTTGGTGAACGCGATAATGGCCCCCTTCGTAGCGCAGTAGCCGGCGCACATCGGTTCTACGAAGTACCCGTTGACGGATGCCATATTGATGATCGTGCCGCGGGACCGGCGCAGGTGCGGCAGGAAATACTTCGAGCATAGAAACACGCCGCCGGCGTTGACAGCCATCTGGCGGTTCCATTCGGCCGGCGTGGTTTCCTCGATCCACTTGTTGACCTGAATGGCCGCGTTGTTGAACAGAACGTGGACGCCAGCGGCCCACTCCACCGTCGCCTGCACCAGTTTCTGCACGGATGCCGGCTTGGCGACATCGGTCTCCACGGGGATCGCCTTCCCACCCGCTTCCCGAATCCGCCTCACCGTCTGACCGGCGCCCTCCGCGTTCACGTCCGCTACGACGACGGACGCACCTTCCCGCGCAAACTCGATTGCCACGGCGCGCCCGATACCGGCGCCCGAGCCGGTGACCACGACGACGCGGTCTTTGAGCTTCATTGGGCGTTATTCCTTCGAAGGCCGCGGCACGGTCTCCTCCAGCGTGCGCAGAGCGCGGCGCGTGTCCGCAACCGTCTGTTTCATAAGCCTGCGCACCGCCTGTCGCGCGGCCACCTGGTTGCGCGCTCGAATCGCCTCCAGGATATTTCGGTGCAGTTCGATTCCCACGTTCTGAGGGTCCGTCAGCTTCATCTGCTGGATAAAAGCCTCGGTAAGTGGATCGATTACCATCTCGAAGTAATGGTTGTGCGCGCCCCTCGCCAACGCGGCGTGAAATCGGAGATCGCCGCCAATGACTTCGTCCACCGATGTCGCCTGGGCCATGTCGTTCAGGCCCGACTCGATCTCCGCCAGATCTTCCGGGGTCGCTCGCACGGCCGCCAGAGTCGCCGCTGTCTCCTCCAGGATTCCGCGCAGTTCCAACATGCGCTCCATTTCTTCCAGCGCCGGGATTGGCTGGTCGCTGAATAGCCGCAGGAGCGATTGCTTCACCTTCTCCGGGGACGGAGATACGGTGCACGTTCCACGGCCGGCGCGCACCTCGACCAACCCGCGCTCCTCGAGGATCTTCATCGCTTCCCGGATCACGATGCGGCTTACGCCGAACCTCTCTCCCAATTCCAATTCCTTGGGCAGCAGCCGCCCGGGGCACGGGAATTCATCCGCGATCATCTTCTCGAGTTCGGCAACCACCTGCTCGCTGAGGCGGCCGCTGCGGAATGTTCTTTTCCTGTTGGCCATCGCCTCTGCCAGCGTAGCAGACATATGACTAATTCCTATCTCCCTTCAATCGGCGTCTCTCCGCGCCCAAGGTCCCCGAGCCGTACCGCTCCTTCCAGGTAGTGATCAGCAAGGTGCTGGCCAGCACCAGCACACCGCCGGCAATCATCGTCCGGGTCAGCCGCTCGCCAAGAACGAGGGCGGCCAGAATCAGGCCGAAAAACGGAATCAGGTAATTCGAAAGAGCCGCCTGGGTGGCTTCGAGCCGCGTCAAAACGTTCAGGAAAATCACCATGGACAGGAAGTATTGAAAGACGGCCAGCACGAACAGCCCCAGCCAGACTCTCCCAGTGAAATAGGGCATGTCGAAAAATCGGCGGCCCTCGCCGGCCACCGTGATGGGCGCCAGGAACGCGCACACCACGTAATAACTGTAGAGCAGCACCTGTAGCGGCGAATAGCGAAGCAGCAGCTTCTTGCTGTAGACATTGTAGAAAGCGCTGCCGCATACCGAGGCGAGGATCATCGCGTTGCCGGCCGCGAACCGGCCACCGGTCAGATCCAGGGACCGCCAGTCCACGCCCGAGCAAACGGCCGCGCCCGCCAGAGCCAGCACAAAGCTGACCCAGCGCACGGGCGTCATCCTTTCGCCAAGCAGCACGTAGGCCATGAAGGCCGTCGCCACCGGAAGTGCCAGCGCCAGCAGAGCCGCATTGGCCGCCAGCGACAGCCGCACGCCCCAGGTGATGAACAGTTGCGCCACAACCTGTCCGGCAACTCCCAGGAGCAGAAAGCTCCGCACATCGGTTCGCGGGATGGACCCGTGCCGGACCAGCGGAATCAGTAACAGCGTCGCGATGCCCATGGGCAGCGTGACGGCGAAAAGCGGTCCCATTTGGTCCTGCACCAGCTTGACCATGACGAACTGGCTGGCCCAGATCAGATTGCACGCCAGGAGCAGGAACCAGTCCCGGATGGGCGAACCGCGCATCATCGGCCCACCATGCGCAACGCATCGGAGAGGCTTTTCCCGATCGGCGCCAACATCTTTCCTCCAGTGCCCGCCGCCTCTCCCGGCGCTCGCGCCGCGTTTCGCGTGCCATCGCTCCGGCTGAGATTAGCAGTCACCTGCTGTTCCGCACAGGCTCTTGGAACGCGCCGAAATGGAAGAACATATGATGTTAAGTATACTGCCCTCGCCCGTCCCTGACTAGCGATTTCTTGCGCGTGCCCCTGTGGCGTGAGGATGCGGAAGTCCGTCGGGGCACTGAAACGGAGAGGCACGGCGTGCGAGATCGGCGTCTCGATCGGTCTTGAAGGTCAATGCCGCCGGGAAGATGGATGCTACGGCGACTATGTGCGTTTGGTCCGGTATTTCGGCACGTCGCCGCAGCATTGGCTAAATCTTCAGACGGCGCACGATCTGGAGGTCGCAGAGCAAGAGATTTCGGCCGCAGATTGAGAGGGAAGTCCTGCCACGGACCGCCGCCCTGAAGCGAGCCTGGCGGGAAGCCGAAATGGTTGTAGGTTCGAGTCCTACCTGGGGAGCCACAAATCGTCGCGTTGAAATCAAAGCACTTCAGTTCCAGATCTCTTCGCAAGTACTTGAAAATGCGGTTCGAATCCAAGATGGGACGGCGTGTCTCTAGGCAGCTCGCGCGGTTTCGGCACGTTTGATCCACTTGGCAATGTCGGTGGCGGTAGCTCCGATGGTGAAGAGCGACCGCATGATCAAGTCGAGCGACACCGAGCGGTCGGCGGCTTCCATCTTGGCGACGCGCGACTGACTCGATCCCAGCCGATGCGCCAACGCGGCCTGCGTCAACCCCCTTCGTTCGCGCAGTTCGCGGACTCCAGTGGCGAGCGCCAGCTTCAATTCGATAAAGCGATTCTCTTCCACGCTCAGTTGCAGGAACTGGGCGCTGTCGCCAACCACCCAGCCGGCACGTTCCAAACGTTGCTTCTTGACACGCTT